>CAYYGU010000272.1:0-1502 GCA_964471525.1 uncultured Isosphaeraceae bacterium | reverse complement strand
CCCAGATGTTGATGGGCGCCTGTTGGGCGATGTTGAAACGGCGAACTTCGTCGAGGCCAAAGGTGTGATCGACATGGTTGTGGGTGAAGAAAATGCCGTCGCAGCGAGTGATGCCAGCCCGGAGGACCTGCTGGCGAAGATCGGGAGAGGCGTCGATCAGAATGACCCGCTCGTCACCACCAGAATCCACCCAGCACACAGCAGCGGCAGTCCGAAGCCGGGTGTCCCGAGGGTCATCGGATATGCAGGTCGGGCAGTCACACGCGATCGTGGGAACACCCGCAGAGGTACCCGAGCCGAGAACAATGCACCGAACGTCGGTAATCACGGCTGGCTCACCACCTGGGACGCCACACATGCCGCCGCCGCTGCGGCAGGATCGGTGCTGCTGCAGATGGCCGATCCAACCGCAAGGCCGCGGGCGCCGGCTGCAATAACTTCGCCCGCGTTGTCTGGCCCCACACCCCCAATCGCCAGATGCGGCATCTCGCCGATGATCGGGATGGTTTCGGTGATTCGGTTCAGGCCGCCGCCGATGAGTGTTGGCTTGGTGGACGTTGCGTAGATCGGGCCGATGCCGACATAGTCGGCGCCCACCTCAACCGCGGCGGCGGCCTCGGTAGGGCCGTGGGTACTCAGGCCGATGATCAGTTGGCGACCACACTGCGCGCGAGCTTCGGGAAGTGGCAGATCGTGCTGACCAAGGTGAACGCCGGCTGCGCCTGCGGCGAGGGCGATGTCGAGGCGGTCGTTGACAATGACGGGAACACCAGCAAGACCACAGAGCCCGATGACCGCCCGCGACCGCTCAATCAGTTCGACATCGGTCATGCGCTTCTCTCGCACCTGCACACAATCCACGCCCCCTTCGATGGCGGCGGTCAGGACATCCTGCCAGGGCAGGGTGCAGGTCGATTCGGTCAGCAGCAGACACACACGCCACTGGACGGCGGCGGTGCCGAGTCGACGCTCGAGCGAGGCGCCGAGATCGTAGAGCCGATATCGGTTCGCCTCGATACCCGCAGCGACCACCGGGTGGTCCAATTTGGCGACTTCCTCGAGGCTTCGCAGGGCTTCTGTCCCGCGATGTGTGGCGGCGGCGGCCACATCGGCGAGATCGGTGCGGGACTGCTCGGTCGCCGTGTGGAGATGCGTGCCAACATCGCCCGCGGTATCGCGAGCCCAAATCAACCGATCGCCCGGCCAGATCGTGGATGTCAGGGACCGCACATCATGCCGGAGATGCTTGAGTTCACCACTGATTCTCGCATCGTCAAGCACGAAGCGGGCGATGTCTTCGAGCGTGCGAAGACCCTCGCCCGCTCGGTTCAGGGCGGCGTCGATGAGGCGGTTGATGGCCATGGAGGGCATTGTAGCGCACCCCAGCGCACCGCCTCACCCGGCTTCGCCGGGAGCTCCCCCGCAGGCGGGGAGCGGATCGCGGATATTCCTCTCCCCCGCTTGCGGGGGAGATGTCGCGCAGCGACAGAGAGGGTGCCGCT
>CAYYGU010000271.1:0-1528 GCA_964471525.1 uncultured Isosphaeraceae bacterium | reverse complement strand
GTGCCGCGCGTTGTTGGAGATCCATCAAGCCGCGTGTGCTTTCCGTTGCTCTCCATTTCGAGTTGTTGCAGATAGGCCGGAAGCCGATGGAGGTGTTGGTCATACGGCAAGACTGCGCGGCTTTGGCAGTGCCAGCAGTCGCGATACCAGCAATCGAGCAGACCGAGCAGCATCGGGACGTTCTCACCAGCCGGGGCGTCGCGAAAGTGGCGGTCTATGTCAGAGGCACCGGCGAGCATCTCCTCGAAGTGATCGAATCCAATCGCAACCGCGATGGAAAGGCCGATGGCGGACCACATCGAATACCGACCTCCCACCCAGTCCCAGAATGCAAACATGTTTTCGGGGTCGATGCCGAAGGTCTCAACACGCTCAGCATTGGTCGATACGGCGACGAAGTGAGCCGGCACGGCGTCTTCGCCGAGCGACTCCACAATCCATCGCCGCGCGGCGTGTGCGTTGGCGATCGTCTCTTGGGTTCCGAATGTCTTGGAGGCGATGATGAAGAGCGTCGTCGCCGGATCGAGGTCGGCCGTGGCATCCCGAAGGTGCGACGGATCGACGTTGGAGACAAACCTCGCCCGAACGCTACTGACCCACCATGGGCGGAGCGCTTCGGTCGCCATGACGGGGCCAAGATCCGATCCACCGATGCCGATGTTGACGACGGTCTTGATTCTCGCACCGGAGGCGCCTGTCCAACTTCCATCGTGAATGGCCTCGCAGAATGACTTCATCTTTCGAAGAACGGCACGCACATCGGGCATGACATCCTGACCGTCTGCGAGGAAGGGGCGGTCTGAGGTGTTACGAAGCGCCATGTGCATGGCGGGTCGATGTTCGGTCGTATTGACCGGTTCGCCAGTGAACATCGCATCACGCATGGCAGACACGCTCCGCTCATCGGCCAGCGCGAGGAGCAGATCCAGCGTCTCATCGGTGGCGATGTGTCGCGTGAGGTCGACATGCAGGTCGCCAAGCCGATGTCTGAACCGAGTGCAGCGACTTGGGGTATCGATCAACGACGCGAGCGACACCGACCGCAGGGTCTCGGCATGGGCGACAAGCGCATTCCAGGCATCACTCATGCTGTGTTCTCCCACATTCGAAAGCCCCCAATGAATGCGTTGGCGTTGCTTCCACGCTCACATCGCGGCGGCAGCGCGTCCAGTTTCTTGACATTGCCGCCACCGAGCACCACGTAGTCCGGATCGATGGCCTTGATGAACTGCTCACATACTTCAAACACAACGTCTCGCCACGCGTCAAAGCCCATGCGTTTGAGGCCGCGTTTGCCAGCGAAGTGCTCAAAGCACTCTCCCTCCTTGAAGGGCATGTGTCCAAGTTCAAGCGGTTCAAGGCGGCCGTCTTCGATCATGGCGGATCCGAGGCCGGTGCCGAGGCCGAGGAACAGCATCCGCCCGCCGTGATAACTCCCGACCGCCTGCATGGCGGCGTCGTTGAGGATCTTCACCGGGCAGCCAAAGGCGGCCTCGTAGTCGAAGCCAACCCAGCCAATACCGAGGTT
>CAYYGU010000270.1:0-1547 GCA_964471525.1 uncultured Isosphaeraceae bacterium | reverse complement strand
TGACCATGGTCGCCGCCGCGCTCGCCCCATGTCGTGAGTGGCGTTCCATCGATGGCGAATCGGTGTACGCTGTGTCCGCCGCGATCGACGACAACAAGTGAGTGGTCCGCCGCGATCGCGAAGTCGACCGGGTCGATCAACTCGGAAAGAGTGATGGTGGGCTCGGTACTCGCAGCACCCTGCCACTGCCCGTGAAGGCGAATCGTCTTATCAGACGCATCGAGGACCGCGGCCCGCCGCTGCCCCCCTGCATCTACCCCTGCGAGTACCGCCGCAACTGGGTCGCGAGCGAGCGGCAGGTCGATCCGCGTGTGACGGCCGGCTTCATCCAATCTCCACGCCCGAGCGCCGCTGCGATCGAGGTAGATGAGGTTGTCTTCGGTTGTTTCCAGATCGCCTGGCCCGGCCGATGGAAGCGGGGCAGATCTGCTGAGCGTCGCCATCGATGGGTCGAAGCGGGGTGCGTCGGGTGGCGGTGGATTGAGCGTCCACTCATGGATGCGGCGGTTCCCGGCATCGACTGCCCAGAGACGATTCCGATCAGCGTCGATCGCGATCGCCGTCAGATTGCCCAGTTGCCCAGGCGCCTCGCCTGGTTCACCGAAGGTCGCCAGCCGCACTGGCGTCTTGCGATCGAGGTCGAAGAGGTGAATGGCCCGCAGTTCAGGCTCCCATGTACAGAAGAAGCGTCCATCGGTCGCCGCAACCGGGCCGAAGTGCGATTGCACGCCGCGCGGGGCGAGCGTGGGCGGCTCAATGTCGACGCCGCCCGGCCCGAAACGCTGGATGCGTTCTTCGAAGGGCTCGGCAATCACGACGTCGCCACCAGTGAGCAGCGCAGCGTCGGCCGGATAGTGCACCTTGCCCTCACCCTGCCGGGGAAAGACGGCATGCATACCCCACGACTCCACGGCCGCGCCCGTGTCCACATCGAAGACCTGAACGCGGTGATTGAGCCGGTCGGTCACCACGACGCGGCCGCCACCGGCGTCGATGCCGCTTGGTTCCATGAACTGGCCGGGGAAGGACCCCCATGAACCAATGGTCCGCAGCACCGTGCCATCATCGTCGAGGCAAAGCACGCGGTGATTGTGCGTATCGGCGACCCAGATGTGGCCGCTGTCGTCGATCGCGACACCCTCGGGTCTGCGGAGTCCGAGTTGCTCGCTCCCGAGATTGCGGACATGCTTGCCGCTCGGTTCGAAGACTTGAATGCGGTTGTGTCCCGTGTCGGCGACGACCGCCATCGTGTCGCTCACATCGATCGCGTGGGGGCTCCGCATTCGAAACGTCCCGTCGCCTGGGCCGCCGAAGCCACCGAGCATGCTGCCGTCGCTGCTGAAAAACATGACGCGGTGTCGTCTTGTGTCGGCCACGTACACGCGGCCGTTTGGCGCGATTGCCAGTCCCATCGGTTGATGCAGTGAGTGCGACAGATCCAGCGCCCTGCTTCCATCGGCGAGCCCCAGTTGAATGATGCCCGTGTCGGTGTTGAGGACGGCGACGTCGTTGGCCTTCGGCATGGTCGCCACCGCGTGGGCGCCGCC
>CAYYGU010000269.1:0-1561 GCA_964471525.1 uncultured Isosphaeraceae bacterium | reverse complement strand
GCCCACACTCAAACTCGGTGTGTGTGGCGAACACGGCGGCGACCCGGCGAGCATCGCTTTCTTCGAAGGGTGCGGGCTGGACTACGTGAGTTGTTCCCCGTTCCGTGTGCCGACGGCGCGATTGGCAGCGGCGCAGGCGGTTCTTGCCGACTCGTAGTTCAGATCGCCTGATTGATGGCCGCTGCCAATTCCTCGCCACCGACGAGTTCGCCAGCCTTCCACTCGATAGCCAGTCCGCTTCCGTCAGTGTGTTTGGGAATGATGTGGAAGTGCACGTGGAACACCGCCTGATTCGCCGCCGCGCCGTTGTTCTGCAGCACGTTGTAGTCGGCGCAGCCGGTGACCGTCATGACCGCCCGCGCGATCCGCGGCAGTACGCGACCGATCGCGGCAGCGGCGTCGTCGGAGAGTTCATGCAGAAACGCCGCCCGCTCCTTCGGAATGACCAGCACATGCCCGAGGCTGAGCGGCCCGACATCCAGAAAGGCCAGCACATGTTCGTCCTCATGGACCCGGTGGCACGGGATCTCGCCATCGAGAATGCGGCCAAAGACGGTGGGCGGTACGGGCATGGCCGCACGATACTGGGTGTAGACTTTCCGCGCCAGCGGCAGCCCAAGGTCGATCGGGATCTATACTTCGCCAATGGACGCAGCCCAACTCCTTCCGACCGAACTGATTCTGAACGACTTCGATCGCTGGTTCGTCGAGGACGGCCTCGACGAGGGTGACATCACCAGCGAAGTGCTGTTTGGTGTCAGTGAGCAGGTGGACATGCGGCTGGTCGCGCGTGAGCCGATGATCGTGTGCGGTCTCGAGCCTGTGGCTCGTGGTGTGGAGGGTATGAATCTCGGTGTCTCCGTGAGAGCGTCCGTTGATGACGGGCAGCAGGTTTCCAGCGGGGAGGTGCTCGCCGAAGTGTCCGGCAATCGCCGCCCGATCCTCGCAAGCGAGCGAGCGCTGCTCAATCTGCTTGGTCGGCTCGCAGGCGTCGCAACCTGCACGCGGCAGTACGTCGAAGCCGTCGCCGGCACGGGGGCGGTCATCACCGATACCCGCAAGACCATGCCCGGCCTGCGGGTGTGGGACAAGTACGCAGTGCTGTGCGGCGGCGGCACGTCGCACCGCATGGGGCTCGATGACGCGGCCCTCTTCAAGGACAACCACTTCGCAGGTCTGCCGCCGGAAGACTTTGTCCGAGTACTGAGTGATGCGGTGGCGCGGGCGCGGGCCGATCGCGACCTGTCCTTCGTCGAAGTCGAGGTCGACACGCTTGAGCAGTTCGATCTCGTCCTCAAGGTGCCGGGTGTGGACATCGTTCTACTCGACAACATGCCCCCAGACATGATGCAGGAGGCCGTGCGCATCCGCAACGATCGCGCGGCGGGCGTGCTGCTCGAAGCGTCGGGCGGCATCACGCTGAAAACCGTGCGCGCCGCAGCGGAGTCGGGCGTCGATCGCATCGCCATCGGCGCGCTGACGCGGGACGCGACGATGCTCGACATTGGTTTGGACGCATGAGCACGATCGTCTCGATTGCGCACTGGCCGGATCGACTGGA
>CAYYGU010000268.1:0-1570 GCA_964471525.1 uncultured Isosphaeraceae bacterium | reverse complement strand
ATGACTTCCAGCAGCCCGATCGAGGCATGTCGGCGATCGGAGGCTAGGCGCGGCTCCGCCCGGGCCCCCCTCACCCGGCTTCGCCGGGAGCTCCCCCGCACGCGGGGGAGCGGACTTTCAAATTTCTCCTCCCCCACAACGCGGGGGAGCGGACTTCCATATTTCCCCTCCCCCACAACGTGGGGGAGGTGCCGCGAAGCGGCGGAGGGGGTCTGGTGTCATCGACCGCTTCCGCAACCCATTGAACTACCATCCGCCGCCATGACGACAAGGCCGCGAAGTACGAACCCATTGCTACTCCTTCGATGCGGGCTTGGCGGTGTGCTGATGGGGCTGGCGAATTTGGTGCCGGGGATCAGTGGCGGAACGATGCTGCTCGCGGCGGGCGTGTATCGCCGCTTTGTCGATGCGGTTGCGCGTGTGACGACGTTCCGATGGTCGGTGGAGGCCATTGTGACGCTGGTCGTGATCATCGCCGGAGCCGGGCTCGCGATCGTGCTCGGGGCTGGCATCATTCGGGATCTGGTCCATGAACACCGCTGGGTCATGTACAGCCTGTTTTTGGGATTGACTCTTGGCGGCGTCCCGCTGCTGTGGACGCTGCTTCGACCGATCACACCCTCAGCCATCGGCGGCTTCGTCGGCGGACTGGCCTTCATGGTCTTCCTTGCGATGTTGCAGTGGTCGGATGCCGGAAGCGGGGCTGCATCTGCCAACACCGGTGGATGGTGGCTGCACCTGATTGCCGGAGTTGCTGCGGGCTCGGCCATGGTGCTCCCGGGACTCTCGGGCAGTTATGTGCTGCTGATTCTCGGGCAGTACCTCGTCGTGCTCGGGGCCGTCGAGGGAATGAAGGAAGCCGTGCAGGGCGATCGTGACCTGAGCGATCCGCTGTCGGTCATCATTCCCGTCGGCATCGGGGCTGTCGTGGGCGTCGTGGGTGTTTCCAACGCCGTGAAGTGGTGCCTTGAACATGCCAAGAAGGTCACGCTCGGTGTCCTCATGGGACTGCTGATCGGGGCCGTACTCGGGCTCTGGCCATTCATGACACCACACGAACCTGTGCTGGGTGACATCATTCGGGGACAGCGGGTCACCGCTGAGATGCTTGCGGACGGGTCCATCAAACCCGAGCACTGGCGGACTGAGTTGTTTGGCCCGTCGGCGGGGCAGGTCGCCTCGGCGGTGGCCCTGGTCTTGGTGGGCTTTGCCTGTTCGGTCGGAATCGGGCTGATTGGTGGGGAGGATGAACACGAGCCACGCTCACCGGAAAGATGACCGTTGTAGGCTGATGATCGCAGGATTCGGCCTTTCTGGATCCCCCCACGACGTCTGGCAACGCCGTTATTGAGCGCATTTTCCCTTTGACAGCCACGCTGAACCCACTACGCTCAGGAAGATTGTGAGAGGGACAACGAGATGTCGATCCGAATTCGAATACCGGTGACGTGGGCGGTCGTTGTGATGAGTGCCGTGCCCTTCTCACACGCGAGGGGCAATCCTGATCCGCCACCGCACCGCATTCAAGGCTCTCCGTTCATTGGCGATCCCGCGGCCACCTCACTGCTCG
>CAYYGU010000267.1:0-1577 GCA_964471525.1 uncultured Isosphaeraceae bacterium | reverse complement strand
TGAGACGGTCAGACACCGCAGCCAAAATCGCCAAGCAGCACCAGCATGTCGTTGATGTCGATGATGCCGTCCGGGACGAGATCGAGCGCGGGATCACTTCCACCGAAGCCTTCGAGGAATGCAAGCAGATCGCTGACATCGGCAACACCGTCACCGGTCACATCACCCACGCAGTCTGGCTCGGGATCAAGGACGGTGATATTGAACGTGAGATGCAGCGAAGACGAAGCTTCGCCGGGCAGATCCTCATCGCTGACGGAGATCGTCACTGAACGAACGATGGTGCCGGGACTCAGTCCGGTGGTGTCAATGATGAAGGGCATCGATATCGGGAACGGTCCGACGTTGTTCCAACTGCCGCCGAGGAAAGCCACCGGCGGATCCGGCTCGGTGATGGTGTCGACATCCATGCGGGACTGATCGCTGTCCCAGAGATAGTTCCAGAACTGCACGCCGATCCCCAGATCTCCGCTGTCCGGTTCCACGTCGATGAAGTAGACGTAGAAGTCGTTGTCTGCATCGTTGACGAAGGACGGGTTGGCGTGCCGCAGAACATGCCCGGTGAGTGACATGGCGGCAGGAGCGTGCTGCGTCAGATCGTCGGAGGCCTCCAGCAGCAACTGATCATCGACCACGCCGGAGATGGTCGTATCGACGGAGACCGCCAACATCTGTGTTTCACCTGCCTCGAGCGAACCGCTGTCGGAGTTGCCCCCGAGTACACCGGTTCCACTCATGGTCCATTGCAGCGAGGCGGCTCCCTCCGGCACCACCGGTGTTGCCGCATTGGCGATATCGACCGAGCAATCGAGTTGCCAGCCCTCGATCACCGTGCCAAGGTCGCACACATCAAAGGAGGCATCCAGTATGGGCGGCACACGGTAGTCCACCACCACCGGCAGATGATCGGAAGCATCGTGCAGGGCATCGGCGAGTGCATTTGATGCAGCAGGGTCATCGGGCCAGTAGGTGTTGTTGCCATCATTGATCGCGATGTTGTAATGGTTCCCGTCGTTTCCAACTGCGCGATAGGTTCCATCGATGATGGAGAGTCCGCCCGTACCGTCCATGAGTGGCGAACTGAACTGAAAGTCGAAACGATCGTCCAAACCGCCACTGGCAAGACCGTCGGCCTGAATGGTTCTCGGAGACTGAGAATGTTTGATGGCGTTGGAACCACCGGTCCAGTTGCCCGTGCCGAGAGGATCTTCGAGCCCGCCGGCGAGAAAGGCCTGATAGCCAAGTTCGCCGTTGTTGTAAAAGTTCATGTCGCCAACGACGATGTAGCGACTCCCGGCAGGAAGTTTGGCGATGTCATCCGTGATTCGAATCGCCCCGGTCTCACGCTCGGCCTCAGAACTTGAGTTGTTGCCCGCCTTGAGGTGCGCCGAGTACACGTACAGCGTGACGATCGGATCGTCGTAGCCGTTCAGCGTGAACTGCCAGCGGTCGGCCCGCCGGCCGGCCCCGGTGTAGAGATCCGCGTGTCCGGCGGGCACCTCGGTCACGGTCGCGGCGTGATAGAAGCACGCCTGAGCGCCGCCATAGGGATCCTCATTGCTGTTGGTGTACGTGGC
>CAYYGU010000266.1:0-1579 GCA_964471525.1 uncultured Isosphaeraceae bacterium | reverse complement strand
CCGTGCTGCTTGCGATCGGCATCCTCGGGTTCGCCACCAGCCGGATCGGCGCCTATGCCGAGCGGGACGGGGGCTCGCACCGGGTAGAGACCTTCATGGTGACCGGTGGTATCGCGCTTGGAATTGTGCTGATTTTCGCCTTCGGCACGCCCTTCCTTGTGCGGCTTGTTCAGGGGTACAACCCGCAACCGGCCGGGATCGATTCGGCACTTGGCGATGAACTCGAATCGCTCACGCAACTGGATGCGAGCGAACCAGCGGTGGGGGTCCGCGTAGAGAAGGACGAGGACTGATCGTATCGCCCCTTTTGGCGGGTATTTCAGGGTGAATCGGCCCGCCATCGACTAGACTACGCCTTCATGCGACGTGTTCAACCAACCCGTCTGGTGCTGCCAGTTCTGCTGATCGCGGGCATGGTGCTGCATGTATCGCTGCCGGGGTTCGGCTGCCGCGTTGTGGCTGCCACCAGCGGCAGCGGTGGGGGCTGCCAGGAGGCGACCCAACCCTGCAAACGAATGGCCGAGTCGCGGCGGTGCTGCCGGGCGATGGAGCGGGCTGTGGAGATGACGTCCTGCTGTATGGCGAAGATGCCATGCGATACTCAGCAGACGCTACCGCCATGTGAGGACGAGTCCGACGCGCCCTTCGACGATTGCACCATGGGCCGTTGCTCCGTGATGCGATGGGTGGTGCTCCTTGAAGAGAACCAGATCGATGGCGTGGCGGCGCTTCAGTTGCGACGGATCGATCTTGACGCGATGTTGCCGGCGGAATGGGTGGTGTGCGATGTGCCTCCACCGGAACCGCCGGGGACCGCTGCGCGCTTGTCTCGGCATTGTGCTTGGTTGATTTGATTTCTGCGGACGTTTTTATTCGTTCCGTTTTTTGAAATCAATCATCGCCTCTGAGGAGGCATATCCATATTGGAGTTCTGATCATGTTTCGTACTATTCTTACGCTCGCTGTGACCGCAGTCATTCTCGTCGGTTGCGGCGGATCTCCCAAGGCCGCTCCTGGCGCCGTCGGCGCGTGCACCCCGGCCGATTGCGCCGCTTGCCCCAAGATGGCGGACGGCTCCTGCCCGAAGCTCAATGGCGGCACCTGTGACAAGTCCGCCGATGGTGCGTGCAGCAAGATGGGCAAGGCCGGCTGCGACAAGATGAAAGCTGGCGGCTGCGACAAGATGAAGGCTGGCGGCTGTGCCAAGATGGGCGATGCCAAGGCAATGTCCGCTTGTGGCAAGAAGAAGAGCTGAATCTTTCGTTCTTGATGTGTTTCTCAAGGGCGTGCCGGCCACCCGTCGGCACGCCCTTGTTGCATTCGCTCGGTACCCTGCTTTCCATCACCGGCTTCTACGGTTTCCTGGAAGGAAGGACACGACAGATATGCGGGTAGTACCAGCGGCGGCAGTAGTAGTGCTTTCGGTTGGCTCAGCAGCCATTGGAGCGGACGACCCATCCGCCGTTGTGACCTGGCCCAACGGCGATCGCTTGAGCGGCGCTCTGCGATCGAACGAGGAAGGGATGATTACGCTGGCGACAACCTCACTCGGTGAGGTCAAGGTCAAAGCAGCGGGCGT
>CAYYGU010000265.1:0-1581 GCA_964471525.1 uncultured Isosphaeraceae bacterium | reverse complement strand
CCGGCGAGTTGGACCGTCATGCCCGGCGAAAACTCGGTGCACCTGGCCACCACCCACTGATACTCCGATCTCCTGCTTGACCGCGACAGACGTCCGCCTTTGGTGGGCGTTTGTCGCTTCATGGCGACTGCCAGCCCGCCTATTTCATCGCCTCCAAGGCCCGGCGCTGCCGCACATTCGTGGCGATGCCGATCGCACGATCGATGGTCGCGACCGCCGCGCCGCTGCCGTATCGCTCGGCAAGTACCGGCGCGAGCCGGCTCGTTCGTCCGACGACGCCACCAGGCATGATCGCCTGACCAAGCACCGAGAGCACATCGTCGGGCGTTCCATCGCCAAGTGGGGGTCCGAACATGGCCCACACCATGTCGCCCTCAAGCAGTGACGGGTCAACCAGTCGCTTCCACGCCGCCACAACCGCATCGTGATCGTCCATGCGGTAGAGCGAGCCAAACGCAGCGCGGGCCGTGAGCGGACCATTCGCGTTCTTCTCACTCGCCGCGGTCCACAACTCGGCGGCCATCTTGTCAATCCCAAGCAGGGCGACACCTGATATCGCCGCTGCAAACGTCGCGTCACTGGGCGAGGCTTGCGCGGCCTGCATGTGCTGCATCGCTTGCTGCTTCACATCGACGAGATTCTTGAGGTCGGGCCGCTGCTGAGGCGGGGCTGGGCGGCGAAGTGTCCCCTTCGGCGGCGGCATGATCATCAGCGGGTCGCCAATGGTGTTGATACGCCACGTGCGGGACATGGGCCGCTCGGATGCAGGCCACCAGCGGGCGGCAACCAGCAGCGGCACGCCGCCGGCGATCCGCTTCGCCAGCAGGCCCGGCGGCACGAAGGCCTGAAGTTGCGGCTCCTCGGACGATCCGATGTACGCATAGACACCATGCAGCAGCCACCGCCCGCCAACCGTCGCCTCGTCGTCGGGCGAGCGGAGCGACCAACTGTGAATCATCGAAAGCGCCGCTGGCTGGTCGAGGATGGGAACATCGCCCGGGTCGGCATCCTTCCCTCCGGCCATCTGGAAGAAGTCGGCATTGCCTTTGGAGTTCAGCAGCACCAGATCCGACTTCAACCCCTCCATGTCCGCGGCATTCAACGATGCCACCGTCACATGTTCGAGCAGGGTGACCGGGTAGCCCGCATCCTGCAGGTTCGCGGCCGCAGGCGTCATGGACCAATTCGTCCAGGGCGCCGAGTCTGGATAGGTGCCGCACATCCACGCGTTGATTCGCGGCAGGAACAGGCTGCAATTCGCCATGTAGGCCGCTCGCGAGGCTGGCCCGAAGATCCAGCCGGCAACCGCCCACCGCTGCCCGCTTGCGGTGCGGCCAAGCACATCGGTCATCGCCACCGGACCGCTTTGATCCTCGGGAATCGGCACCGGGGCCGCCGTATGCCCACGCGCCGACATGCCGCGGCAGATCGTGAGCGTGTCAATCTCATCACCGAGCGTCTGCCACGATCGACCCGTTGCCGAGGCTGCAGCTTCAACGTGTTTCACAAACGCCGCCGTCTTCTCCGCCGACAGCACGCCATTTGGCGTGCCGAACGAACCGTCGATCCACGCGATGTCCT
>CAYYGU010000264.1:0-1589 GCA_964471525.1 uncultured Isosphaeraceae bacterium | reverse complement strand
GGCATGCTTCCGATCATCGATGGACACAACGACACCTTGACCCGGATCTTCGGT
This sequence comes from uncultured Isosphaeraceae bacterium, assembly GCA_964471525.1. Lineage (GTDB taxonomy): Bacteria > Planctomycetota > Phycisphaerae > Phycisphaerales > SM1A02 > UBA12567. Next base: position 1,535 of record CAYYGU010000264.1, on the reverse strand, counting down.
GAAGCGGGGGGCGGCATATCGGCGTTCTTAGACGGCGATGACGGCCATCTCGACCTCCCAAAGGCCCGTGCCGGCGGCCTGGCCGCTGGCTTCTTCGCCATCTACATCCGCTCGAAGATCAAGAACCCCGACGAAGAGCCACCGCGCGGTGAGGATGGGTCGTGGACGTTCACGCCCCCATCGATCGAGTACGAGTGGGCGGCGAGCGAAACACGCCGACTGCTCGACTGCCTCGATGAACTGCTTGCCGCTGCACCTGAATCACTTGGCCTGTGCACCACGGTTGATGATGTGCTGGCTTCCATCAACGGCGACCGCCTCGGCATCATTCTGCATATCGAAGGCTGCGAGATGATCTCGCCGGACCTTCAGGAACTACCCGAGTTGTATGACCGGGGTCTTCGCAGTCTTGGCCCGGTGTGGTCGCGTCCGAACGTTTTCGGAACCGGCATTCGGTTTGGCTGGCCGAGTACCAATGATATTGGTCCAGGATTGACAGCAGCAGGGAAGTCCCTCATCGCCACCTGCAACGACCTCGGCATCATGGTCGATCTCTCACACCTGAACCGCGCAGGCTTCATGGATGTCGCCGACATCAGCACCAAGCCCCTCGTTGCAACACATTGCGGGTGCCACGCCCTTTGCCACAGCGCTCGCAACCTCGACGACGAACAACTCCGAATGATCGCCGCGAGCAGTGGTTTGATTGGGTGCAACTTCTTCACCGGCGACCTGAGAGGCGACGGCCGCTTTGAGACCGACATGCCACTGAGCCGCATGGCCGAGCACATCGAACACATCACCAAGATCTGCGGCATCCACCACGTCGCCCTCGGCAGCGACTTTGACGGCGCCGCGATGTGTGATGAACTCGCCGATGCCGCCTGCCTGCCCAATCTGCTCGATGTGCTGCGAACCCGTGGCTGGCTGGAGTCTGACCTTGAGGCACTTACACACGGCAACTGGTTGCGGGTGCTGGATGCCACATGGGATTGAGGGAGCCGAATCGACGTTATTCACAGGGACCAAAGGCCGACACTACCATCAGCAAATCGTTGACACCGACGATGCCGTCGAGGTCGAAGTCGGCTTCACAGGCATCGCAGGCGCCCCACTGCTTGAGGACAAGCAGGAGTTCGGTCGCGCCAACGAGACCGTCACCGTCAGCATCCAGACAGTCGCACTCATCTGGGATCCCATCGCCATTCGTGTCTTCGCTCGTTCCGTTCTCGATGTCGCACTCGTCCGGGATGGTGTTTAGGTTGCAGTCTTCTGAGAACCCATACTCGATGTCAAGGAAGTCTGGAATACCGTTGACGTTGCAATCTGGGTCACACTCATCAGGGATGCCGTTGTTGTTGTAGTCCGGCGCACCATTTGCGATGTCGCATGAATCGAGGATGCCGTTGCTGTTGCAGTCATCACCATCTGGTCCCGCGATGTCGCACGCGTCATACACGCCGTTGCCATCGCAGTCATCCCAGTCTGCGTTGCAAGTATCAATGAGTCCATCTACATCGCAGTCTGGATCGCCG
>CAYYGU010000263.1:0-1595 GCA_964471525.1 uncultured Isosphaeraceae bacterium | reverse complement strand
CGGTCAATTCTTCTTCAATCTTCTCCACCGCCGCCATCTCGGCAAGTGCCTGCTCATCGAATTCTTTTCGCTTGTCCTTGAGACTATTTACTTCATTGAGAACGGCGTGGTACTGGCGGGTATTGGATGCGGCGTTGAGTTCTTCTCGAAGTTTCTCGGTCCGCTCATCGACGGCGGCTGCCTCTGTTTCGAGGTTTCCCCCGTGCGCTTGTCGCTGACGCTTGTGCGTTTCGAGTTCCTCCCGCCGCTCCTGCAAGGCATTGAGTTGCCGTTGTTGTACGCGGAGGTAGGTCTCGGCCGACTCCACCCGGCTTCGAAGGCCTCGGAGACGACGTTCAACACTGTAGAGGGTGAGCAGGTCTTCAATGAGCGTCATGGAGCACTCCGGCAACAATGGGAAAGACCACGCAGCATAACAGGAATCGATGCCGTACCAAGCGGATTCACGCCGCGAGCAGGAGCCACGCGATCGGCGCGACCAGCAGCAGCGAGTCCAGTACATCCATCACGCCGCCCATTCCCGGAAGAATCGCGGAACTGTCCTTGATGCCAGCGTCTCGCTTGAGCAGGCTCATGCAGAGGTCGCCGGCCTGACCAAAGACGGCCAGCAGCAGCCCGAGAAGCAGGGCCATGCCTGTCGAGAGTGCCGTGTAGCCTTCGCCAGCGAGCAGCCAATTGGCCAGTAGTGCCACGATCATCGCCAGCACGATGCCACCGACGAAGCCCTCGACGGTCTTGCCCGGACTGAGCCACGGGATGAGTTTGCGTCGTCCAATGCTCATGCCGGTGAAATAGGCGCCGATGTCACATGACTTGGTAATCAGCACCACGGCGAGAATCCACCATGCCGAGACATCTTGTCGAAGCAGCAGGTAGAAGCCGAGAAAGCCACCGATGTAGACGATGGTGGCGGTGGAGGCGGCTGCGTCGGCAAAGACTCCTTCGGTCCGTTGGCCGCGAGTATGAACCACCAGCGATCCGAACCACGCGGCCGCAATGACGCACATCGGCCAGCCGATGGTTCCGTCTGCCGAGTCGGGGGTGTTGCTCCAGATCGTCAGCAGCAAGGCCCAACTGCCCGCGATCACCAGGCCAACGGCAGGTCGACGTCCTGAAGCGGCGGCAAGAAGCGAGAGTTCCACTGCTGCAAAGGCCGCCACGAGCAGGCAGAGCAGGAGCAGGATGATTCCTCGGGGCATCGCGGTGTGACCCAACTCGAGGGTGACCGCCCACTCATCCAGCCAAAGAAGCCCGATGGCCGCAATGATGAGCAGCGGTCCTGTGATCAACCGGGTGCTCAGCATGGGTGGTTTCCTCTGCGGCAGGCCTCAATGCCGCCTGCGACCGAACGGACGCAGCGGAAGCCTCGCTCGGCGAGGTACTGGGCCACGATGTGTGAGCGATTGCCGGTGCGGCAGTAGGCGAGGACGACACGCTCTCGCCACCGATCCAATTCCCCGACACGCAGGCTGATCTCCTGCAGAGGCAGGAGGACGGCGCCGCGGAGATGATCGTCGTGGTATTCGGCCTGCGTCCGGCAATCGAGCAGGAGCAGATCTTCAAATCGATCCTGCAGGACCGGCACATCCCGAGGC
>CAYYGU010000262.1:0-1626 GCA_964471525.1 uncultured Isosphaeraceae bacterium | reverse complement strand
TGACGCCGTTGATGAGATCAACATGTCCGTCGCCGAAGGCGACATAGCCAGCCCAGCGACCGGTATCGGCGTCGCAGGTCAGGGAATCTCGGCTCGCGATGCCATCCTCCGGACCGCGATTGGAAAAGATGGGAAATGACGAGTCCATGTGGCGGCTTGACCAGTTCTTGTCGCGGTCTCCATACAACACGAGATGGGCGTACGACACATTCGTGTAGTCGTCAAGATCGGCAGAGAAGCCGGTATCCCATCGCACCCCACTGCTCGGATCCCAACCGCTCCAGTCGTAGTCCGTGTACACCTCGGCGATCGCGTTATCGAGCGGAGATATGAGCACCTCCGCCGGAGTGATGCGCTGAGCAACGAGCAGACTGTAGACGTTGGCGGTCGTGTCGTCGCTCGCGTCACCGGTCAACTCGCTTGGTCTTGGAAACGCTCCGCCGCTGCCGAGCCCCGCTGTGTTCAATGAAGCCATCAACTGCTGCAACTGGAACATATCCGCAACGCGACCCTTGTTGACCGGCACTGCCTTGCCGCTGTCACTCGTACCGCTTCCGATTCCCTTGAGTGACTGAGCGAAAATGGCGTACAGCACGACCATGATGGCGACCGAAACGAGCAGCCCAACCAGACTGAAACCACGCCGCTTCACGGCGATCCTGCTGCCTGATCGTCTCGCCGCTGCTCGACCAACTTCTCGATGTCCGGCCGTGGCAAGCGGTCGAGATCCCCTTGCAGCCGGGCTCGGCCTGCATCCGACAGAACCGCCCAGGCTGCATCGATACCGGGCGAGTTACCGCTCACCTCAAACGAGTGGCGGCCGGAACCATCCCGCAGGGTGATTTCCCACACGTCATCTGAATGCCCGCCCCCACCGCTGGCCGCAGAAGCCCAGTCGGGCAGGGAGACGATGCGGCGCAATTCGGCGCCTTGCGCTGCCGTGATGGATCCGGTCCACGACCAGATGCCAAAGAGAATGTCATTGCCGCCGGAAAACCGCAGTTGTCCGGCGGGCGAAACTGCATATCGCACCTGCCGACCATCCTTCGTCTTCAAGTACATGTCGAGTTCCGGCGCAATCACCGGTCCTGTCGGTGGCGTATTGCACGAGGCCGCCACAACAGCAAGCATCATCCACAAAGCCCATCGAATCACTGCATACCTCCAGATTCGACTGGCAAGGCAATCAGATTCTTCGGGATGTCGGTTGCCTTCTTCGTATCAGGCATTGGAACCTTGACGAGTATCCAGAGATCAAAGGGGCCTCCACGAGGTGTCGGCGGTTCGAGTTTCGATTGAATCTTCGCGCCGAGAAGTCCAGAAAACTCGGTGCATTCCCGGACACTTCGCTCGATAGACCATACTGCCGAAGATTCGAGCATCGCGCCGCCACGATCATTGATCGCGGTGATGCTGAGCGACGTGCCACCGACCTTTCTACGTGGTCCGCTCAGGCGTTGGCCGGTCTGATCAAATCGAATCGCCGACTTGGCGCAGACTTCCAATGATGGCAGATCCTGGTGCTCGCGTTCCCAGACAACATGAATACGGCGGACATCCAAGGGCCACCGCGGCGGCGCTGGCGTGGCAACCTTGGGTTCAGGTGTGGGCGGTGGTGGCGGCACG
>CAYYGU010000261.1:0-1646 GCA_964471525.1 uncultured Isosphaeraceae bacterium | reverse complement strand
CCACCGTGTGCGGTCGACGCGCCGAGTACAACTGGGAGAAGACGCAGATACGGCTCATCAATGTGAAGTCCCGGAAGAACGTCCACCTCGATTGGCTGCCCGTTGGGCCAAAGGACACGCTGGCGTGGTCTCCTGATGGGAAGTGGCTCGCCTACTCGGGCCGCGAAGGCGCGGACGGCACCTACTCCACAGAGAACCTAGAACTGTGGATCTGCGAGCCCGGCAGAAGAGGATCGGCGCGCTGCCTCTCAGGCAAGACGGACTTCTGCCTGATGGCCGCGACGCTCGGCGACACGGCAGAGGTGTCCTTCGAGGCCTCGCTTCGATGGACCCCCGACAGCAAGGCCATGTACGTTCGAATCGGTCACGAGGGCACGCAGCAGATCTACCGCTTCGCACGCCGCGGCGGCGCACCAACAGCCCTGACGTCTGGCCGCGCGATTCACGATCCGGGCAACCTGTCCGGCGACGGAAATGTCCTGCCGCTCATGATCGACACCCCCACGTCACCGCCCGAGGTGTTTGTGATGGACCCAAAGCAGGGAAGCAAGCCCAAACGACTCACCAACCTCAACGGACCGTTCCTGAAGAACCGGCACGTCGCCAGACCCACGTCGCACTGGATCAAGACGCCCGACGGCACCAAGGTGCAGGCGTGGATGCTGAAGCCTGTAGGAAAGAACCCCCGGCGCCGTCCCACCGTGCTGCAAATCCATGGCGGCCCGCACGCCCAGTACGGCTATTCCTTCTTCCACGAGTTCCAATGTCAGGCCGCCAAGGGCATGGTGGTGGTGTACTCCAACCCGCGTGGCTCGAAGGGCTACGGCCGGGATCACTGCGCCGCCATTCGGGGCGCCTGGGGAACGGCAGACTGGGTCGATGTGCGGGCGGTCATCGATTGGATGCGGACTCGACCGGAAGTCGATCCCAACCGGATGGCCGTCATGGGCGGGTCGTATGGCGGATACATGACGAATTGGGCGATGGGACAAACCAATGAGTTCGCCTGCGCCATCACCGACCGGTGCGTCTCGAACCTGGTGAGCATGGCTGGCAACAGCGACTTCCCCGAGAAGCCCGATAGTTACTTCCCCGGCAATCCGTGGAATGAGCCCGAGGGTCTTTGGAAATGCAGCCCGATCCGCTTTGCCAACAAGTGGAGAACGCCGACGCTGGTCATCCACTCGGAAGGTGATCTGCGATGCAACATCGAGCAGGCCGAGCAGGTCTGGTCTGCGCTGCAGTACCGCAACATCCCTTCTCGATTCGTACGGTATCCGGAGTCAACCAGCCATGGATTCAGTCGCGGCGGACCGACCGACCTTCGCGTGCACCGGCTGAACGAAATACTCGACTGGCTTGACCAGTGGATCGGAAGCGGGCGGAAGAAGAAGTGAGCATCAATCTTGCAGACATCTTTGGCCGCGAGCGGGACATCCTGATCGGCATGGTTCATGTCCACGCGCTACCGGGCACCCCCGGAAGCAACGCAGAGCCGAATGCCATCGTCTCTCAAGCGGTGGAGGAGGCCCGCATTCTTGCCGAAGCCGGCTTCGATGCCGTCTTGATCGAGAACATGCACGACACGCCATACATGCTGCGGAATGTCGGACCGGAAATCGTGGCCTGCATGACCGCCGTGACCG
>CAYYGU010000260.1:0-1648 GCA_964471525.1 uncultured Isosphaeraceae bacterium | reverse complement strand
TCGGGCTATCTCGCAGCAATGGCGATCGTGACGATGATGCCGCAGGAAGAGATGAAAGCGGTGGCGCTGACGCTGAACATCTTCGTCGGCACGATCGGCAGTTACCGGTTCATCAAGGCCGGACACTTCGACTGGCGCACCTTCTGGCCTTTCGCGGTATGCGCTGTGCCGCTGGCCTTTGTCGGCGGACTGTGGAAACTCCCGCCGATGGTGTTCAAGCCGCTGATCGGTGTCGTCCTTCTTTATGCGGCCATCATGCTGGCACTCAAGGTTCGCGCCGCACGGCGCAGCTCCACTGCAACTGCGACCCCCGCCACCATGCCACCGCTTCCGATCGCCATGACGGCGGGTGGCGGGCTCGGGTTGCTCGCGGGACTGACCGGCACCGGCGGCGGCATCTTCTTCTCGCCCCTGCTGCTGCTGACAAACTGGGCCACGCCACAGCGCACAGCGGCAGTGTCGGTCGTGTTCGTACTGGTCAACTCGATTGCCGGTCTCGGCGGCGTCATCACCGAAGCGCCGAATCTTCCGAGGGCGTTGCCTATCTACATCATTGTCGCAGTGGCTGGTGGCCTGATCGGATCCGGGCTCGGCTCACGCAAACTCCCGGGAGACGGTATTCGCCTTCTGCTGGCGCTGGTCCTGATCATTGCCTCGGTGAAGATGTTCGTGACGACGTTCTCCGGCTGAACTCCTCGTGGTGATCGCCAACTGGTCCGAATGAACCGCCTCGTGATCTGAAGGAACCCCCGTGAAAACCGCAAGGTCTCCAAGGACTCTTCATATGGAAGTCCACGCAGCGATCAGCATCGGCACGACGAGTTCGAGTAACTCGATCCGATCGATCTCGATGCCCGCTTCGTGCAGACTGACGGCTTGCCCGTGAAGTTCTTCTGGCCAATCGATCGGACCGACGTTGATCCCGACGCCAATGACAGCGTTGCCATCAGCCTGCTCGATCAGCACGCCAGCGAGTTTGCGGCCGTCCAACAGCACATCATTTGGCGCCTTGACCCGCAGCCGCCGCGGCAACAGATCACCAAGCGCAACCACGATGGCGGACGCCAGTTCACGCGATCGCTCCGGACGGTTCGTCGCAGGCAACACCAGACTGAAAGCCAGCCCGGCATCCCCACCGCCGAACCACGCATTGCCACGCTGCCCACGCCCAGCGGTCTGACGACCGGTCGCGACCAAGGCGCCCAGTCCCAATGTTTGCGCGTGATCCTGTGTGCTGCCGCATTCAGCGAGCACGCGAACGCTGCGAAGTGGCGGTCCGATTCGATCGACGAGCGATTCGAGCCGGTCGGGCCACTGGGCGATGCTCGTGACAACGCTCACGCGTCGAGACCAATGTCGAGCATCGTTGCGTCCCGTGTCAGCGCGCCGATGGCGATGCGATCGACGCCGCACTCGGCCACCGCTCGCACAGTTGCGAGCGTGATGCCACCGGAAGCCTCAAGTTGAATGTGCGGCGCCGCCGCATCCCGCTTCGCGACGGCCTCCCGCATCATGTCCGGGGGCATGTTGTCGAGGAGAACGATGTCCACACCCGGCACCTTGAGGACGAGATCGAACTGCTCGAGCGTGTCCACCTCGACTTCGACGAAGGACAGGTCGCGATCGGCCCGCGCCCGCGCCACCGCAT
>CAYYGU010000259.1:0-1652 GCA_964471525.1 uncultured Isosphaeraceae bacterium | reverse complement strand
TCATCGCCCCCAATGGGCAAGAAGTTTTCAAGGGCGACTTCTACACGGTTGAGCAGGTCGTGGACGCCATCAATGAGGCCCGCACCCTGAAGTAGCCCGCTCGACCATCGATCGCACTTCCGCAGAAAGCCGCTGCAGTGGATCGATGGTGTTGGCATCATCGAGTTCCAAAGCCACGCGCCATGCCCTGCACGCAGCGTCGATATCCCCGGCGCGTTCCCTCAGCCGCCCGAGATTGATCCACACCAGTGCGGCAGAGGGATCCTCGCGGCACAGCCGCTCGGCCAACTCGATGGCGTGTTCCGCGGCCTCGGGTACACCAAGCACCGACTGACCATCGAGGGCCTCGAGTGCCAACTGACCACCGGCGATCCGGCCGATCGCATGAGCCTGCTCGGCCTCGGCGGCCGCCGCGGAGAGCCACTCGCTCGCCGCAGCGCGATCGGGCAGAACGCCACGAGCCGCAGCGATGTGCTGCTCGGCCGCATGGATGAGCATCGCCGGGTCGCGTCCCACCTCGAAGGCGGCGATCAACCGTTCCGCGGCGCGGTCGCGCACGATGGCATCTTCGACGGGTGTCGCATCGCCGGGCGCGGAAATCAGCAGATCCGCGGCCTCGACCACCAAGCGGTCTTGCCGCATCTGGGGCAGCACGCCCACGACCACTGCCCCGCCGCACAAGGCCGCGGCAATGGTCCCGCCAAGCATCGGAAGACCGCGGCCACCACGGCCGCGTGTGGGAGCCGACGCGCCAAGCAGCACCAGAATCCACACACTGCTCGCCGCCTGATGCAGACTCATTTCGATTTGGGCATGCATGACCAAGATCACGACCGCCGACAACACGACCCACCCGGCGACCAGTCCGACAAGACACCGCCAGGCGACCCACGCAAGGACCGGCATTGACAGCCATCCCACGATGCGAACGAAGCGTCCCGCATCGTCCATCATGTTCCACTCGCTGCAGGCCACCATTGCGGCAGGTATCAACGCCAGTACCGCCGCTCCGATCGACCACCACGGGCGTCCATCCACCGAGTCGCCCGTCCGCCAACCGCGTGTGGCCGCCGACCACAGCAGCACCAACACCAGCACCACCCAAGCCGCGCCAAGCACACCCAGCGTGCTTGTCCATTCCCAAAGCATCGCGTGGGGCGAGGTGATTTCCTCGGGGGCCCCAGGCAATCTTGATGCGGCATAGGCATCCTGGAATCCAGACGGACCAGCGCCAAGGATCGGATGGCTCACAAGCACACGCGCCGCACCGATGTCGTACTGCCATCGAATCAGCATGCTCCGCACGCCAGGGAGGCTGTATGAGAGGGACGCCATGCCTGCAGCGAGCACCGGCGCGATGGCCGCCAGCAGGACCAACCCAAACGCAATCCAACCGCCGCGGCGACGAATCATCTCGCTGCTCAAGCCGGCAATGGCAAGGCCAAGCCCCACCACCAGCACCAGTACTCCACCGAGCGACCCGGTCAAGGCCGTTACGATCGCCGCCAACACCACCACCGTCACGCCGATCCCGCCAACCAGCGCAGAACGTCCATGAACCTTCGCCGTGACAACCAACCCGAACCAGGCGATCGCCGAAGCCGCAAGCACCGTCGCCAACAGATTCGCACTGGTAAACCACCCGGTCGGCC
>CAYYGU010000258.1:0-1683 GCA_964471525.1 uncultured Isosphaeraceae bacterium | reverse complement strand
TGCCCTCGCAGCCTCGCCACCGCGACTGTTCGGCTTCCCGGATGCAGTGACCAAGACATCGAGCGTGCACTCCAGCACCAGCATCTCATTGCGCGGCGGCTCATTCACGATCCACAGGGAGGCGGAAGAATGGCCTTGTCTTCCGAGAAGGCTGCCATGCTCGGGCAGATCCAGTCGGCTTCCACAGACAATACCGCCCGCCATGAGGCCTTTGTAGCAATGCACCGGCGACTGGCCGACGCCCGCACCGAGGGCGGACTCCGCCATGCCAGATCTCAATTGGCAGCAGCCACCCGTTCGGCGAAGATCGCTTCTCGCCGCACTTGGGCATTTCCCTTGTACCCCTCCCTACCGCATTTTCAGCCCGGCGGCCTTCCATCGGTTCGTCACGGTGTCCCTGTCCGACACTTCGATGACGGTTCCTCCGGGCCGGGCGGCGCGAATCCAGTGGCCCTCCGTGTCGAACCCCAGGACCGTTGGCAGCCCGTCGATACCTGACCATGTCCAGGAGCGTCGTCCTGCTGCGTCCCCGTCCCAGGTATCGCGGCGGATGGTCGTTCGCGGGGCCGATGTGGTTTCGTCCCAAACATGCCACGCGACCGACTTGGCACGGTCGGCTCCAGGCACTTCCCACACCAGCCAGCGGAGCGCCCTTGGAAGCCATGGGTCTTCTGGAATGAGCGTCCAGGTGTTTCGGGTTCCGTGGGCCCCATCTTGACGAATGACAAGCAGTTGGCCGCGTGGGACGCCCAGCGATGGCGGTGATCGGACGACAATCTCCTCTTGGGATGTACGGCGATCGCCCACGCGGCGGGTCACCGAATCCACCCAGACCTCCTCCTGCAAGTCCCAACTGATCCAGCACCGCTGCACGCGATCCGAGTAGATGTCGTTCTCCGCATCTTCCACGAATCGGAGATGGCTTGTCACCAGCAGCCCGGTCTCCGGATTTTGGCTGGATCTGCCATGGGCCGCCGTGCGAGGTGCTTCTGTGGCCCTCAGCGTGCCATAGGCGATTTCTTGATGGGGCTCAGCCTTTGGGTTGTAGACCCGCAGCACCATGCCCCGCCCCACAAGCGACCGCAGGTCAGGCTCCGAAATGGATTGAAGGATCGATCTTCCGGCCTTCAAACTCGCCGCCAGTTCCTGCCCGTCGGCAGATCGGTCAAGCAGTCGAATCGAACCGAACAGCTGCTCAAGAGCCTCTCGACGGTCAGAATCGGCGGTTCGGATGACGCTGAGAATGAGGCATCGATCAAGTGACTGTGGCGCAACCAACCACCCGAGGGCGACTTCGCGTCCATCTTGGGCTGTTTGGTCCACCCAGTAGGTGGCCATGGGGCGGCCGTTGGCGTCTTTGATCACGGCCAGTTCGGCTTCTTCAGGCTCGTGCCCCGGGAATCTGGCCTCCAAGACCGCCCTCAGGCAGGCCTTTGGATCACTGCCTTCAACTTCCTGCGACTCTATTTTGACGCTCCACGTCGGCGTACTCCGCTCGTCCCGAATCATGAAGTGCGGCCCTGTATCTCCCGGTCGGTGTACCAGAGCAGCGTCCGGCGGCAAGGTCAGGGATACGCCAAGCTCATCACTGATGAGTCGATCGCCGGATGTGGATGCCAGGAGTACGACGGAAAGCAGTGGAAGAATGGTCATGGGGGGGCCTCGCAGAAGATGTGATTCCGA
>CAYYGU010000257.1:0-1698 GCA_964471525.1 uncultured Isosphaeraceae bacterium | reverse complement strand
ATCTCCTCGGCGAGCGCGCCGATACCGTTGGCAGCCTTGTACTCCATTTCCTCGACGAGATCGGTGAAGTAGTCGGCCCCCTCCTTGGTTCCACGGAAGCCATTGGCAACGCCGAGGAAAATCGTCCCGTCCGTCAATGCGTTGAAGGGTGCAGGCCTGGACTTATTGGCCTCGATGACCCGTTTCCAGCCAACACTCATGGTGTTGGCGTGGCCGAGGATCTCTCGGAACTTGTCGATGTCGAACTTCTTGCCGGTCACCTGTTCGCACAGCGTGATGAGTTCCTTCATCTGCTTCAGTACGTACCGCTTGTCGTTCTCGAAGTCTCGATCGCCGGGCCATGACTGCGTGTCGGCCTGGCGCGTTCCCGGCACATCGAGCGTGAACATCGGACACCCGTGCATCCGCTCCCATATCTCGGCCCACTTCACGTAGGTATTGCAGGCGTTGGTCAGTACGGCGATGCTCGGCTTTGGAATGCGGCCCATGGGATGCTCGCCGCCACGGAGCTGCACACTCACGTCGGCTTTGACATATCCGCAGATGTCGGGGGAGTAACCATAGTCCTCAGCCTCACTCAGGAAGTCACCCGCAACACGGCGAACGGCAGTTTGTAACGAGTTGATCTCGGGGAATACAACGGGCAAATCGAAGGTCTTGAGGATTTCATTCATGCTTCCCATCACGAACACATAGGCAGACTGTTCACCTTTCTCCGCTGTCTGTCCGAGTTCTGTGAACCAGTCTCGGAACAACTGGGCGCCATCGCGGTTTCCGCGGCCGACGATCTCACTTGTGCTTGCTGTTTCGGTAGTCATCTGGTTGGTGCTCCTGCCATCAGGCAAAGAGGATGTTCTCCAAGAATGTCTCAATCTGGAGTTCAAGTTGATCGAACGAACTCATGTTTTCTTCGAATTCACTGACGAAGTACGGGATGTTCTCGTCGTCGAGCATGTGGATATAGGCGACTTGCTCTTCAAGGCCGGGTTCGCACATCTTGGCGGCTGCCACGATGGCAGCATCCGCCCGAGACTCCTTGATGCGCTGTAGCAGCATGTCCTCCTTGGGCTTGCGATTGTCGTGCTGCACAGGGCTGTAACTTGATCGCTCGATGTATGACTCGGACAAGGACAACAGCGGATTTCCGGTCACCGGAACATCCTCAAGGATGTACCGCATGCCGATCAGGAAGTCATCGTCGACCACGTAGCAGGTGCGACCGAGCATTCGAACAAGATCGAGCGGCGGCTGTTCACAGAAAGCGCCCTCGAACACGACGCGAATGCGGTCTTCCTGGCGAGTCTCCCGATCCCGAAACATCGGCAGCACCGTCGCGAGCAGTTCGTTGTGCTCCTCGCGGGGAATCATGCCGCCAATGGCGACAAGGGCGTATCCCTCATCAGCAGTCACAAGCCATGGTGTTTCGCGTTTGAGGTCGTAGAGTTCCCGCATCAGCCTGCGGTTCTCATTGAACACCTCGATGGACGCTGCAATCGTCTCGTCGCTCACCTCGTGACCAACGACTTCCTCGATCAGCCTTCGCATGCGATCGTATTCCTCTGCCAGCCACCCCGCCGAGGCCGCCGAGTTTGGATTCTGTGGCAGGTAGAGAATCTGGCACGGATAGTCGAAGTTCCGACCAAAGATGGCCGCAAGATTCCTCGCCGCGTCGCAGATGGGGTGCGACACGAAGATGTC
>CAYYGU010000256.1:0-1699 GCA_964471525.1 uncultured Isosphaeraceae bacterium | reverse complement strand
GTGTTCACGGAGGCGTTGCGTCGTCCGGGCGTCGTCGGCTTGTACTTGCGAATAGGCATGGTTCGTATCCTGAGGGGCTCAGATCAACTCGATTCGGTCATCGGGATGGATCTTGACGATCGCCCGCTTGACGGCCTTGGTCTTCCACTGACCGAATTTGTTGCGACGCATCTGACCCTTGCGGTTCTGGATGGCCACGGACAACACCCGCACGTCGTAAAGTTCTTCGACGGCGGATTGCACGGCAGGCTTGCAGGCCGACCGATCGATTTCGAATGCGTACCGGTTGTGCTCCGAGGCTTCCCATGTGGACTTTTCGGTCACGATCGGACGGCGAATGACGTCTGTGGCTCGCATCAGGCAGCCTCCTTATCGCCGGTGAACTGGTCGAGCCATGCCTGTAGGGAGGCGCGATCGACGAGCAGGAATCTGTGGTTGAGCATCTCGAAGACGTTGAGTTGGTCGATTCGAATGATGTCGACGTGCTCAAGGTTCCGAGCCGACAGGGCCGCGTTGCGATTCTCGGCACTCAACGCCACCAGACAGGTGCGGTTCACGCCACAGGAGTCGAGCACATCCTTCATGTCGGCCGTTCGCGGCGTGTCGAAGTCGAGCGCATCGATGCACTTCACTTCGCCGTCCACGAGTTTGGCGAGCATCGCATTGCGGTTGGCCAACCGCCGCATCGCAGTGGGCATCCGCTTGCGGAAGGTCTCGGTCTTCTTGGTCTTGGCGAACGCAACACCGCCGCCCTTTCGAATGACCGTGCGGGCGTTGCCCACGCGAGCATTGCCGGTGCCCTTCTGTCGATACAACTTCCGAGTCGAGCCTTCAACCATGCCACGACTCTTCGTCCGGGCCGAGCCTTGACGACGGTTGGCGTGATACATGACGTAGGCCTGCTTCAGCAGGTCGGGGCGGACCTCGTTTCCGAGGGCCGTCTCGTCGATGGCAAGGGTGTCAACCTGCTTGCCTGATTTGTCCAGTACGGGTAGATCAATCATCGTGTGTACACCTGTGGTCCGAAGACCGTTTTCGCCTGACTCTCCTCCGCATGCTTCGAACCATCCTTCCAGATGGTCCCACCCGTGGTTCCCGTCAAAGGCCTTCGGGGGTGGGAGGCAGAAACGCGACTCGGCGTTTGGTTCGGGTTGTCCAAAGCACGACCGGCTGCGGTCTGCTTTGGTTGTGACGGATCTCAGCCCGCCTTGGCAACCCTCGCTTTCTGTTTGTTGATGCGAACGGCGGCGCGAATCATGACAGACGCGCCGACGGGGCCGGGCACGGTGCCCTTCACCATGATGAGATTCTTCTCCGGGTCGATCGAGATGACTTGCATCGATCGGTTGGTCACATTGACATCGCCCATGTGGCCGGCCATCCGCTTGCCCTTCTTGATCTTCGGGCCAGTGCCAAGGTTGGTGGCATGGCCGTTGATCGAGCCGGGAGAACGATGGCGCCGCTTCACGCCGTGAGACGCTTCAAGACCGCGGAAATGGTGGCGTTTCATGCCACCCTGAAAGCCCTTGCCCTTGCTGCGGCCAAGCACGTCCACGAACATCACGTCCTCAAAGACGCTGACAGTGAGCGTATCACCGAGTTCGACGTCGGCTTCACCGCGAATCTCACGGTGCGTACGCAGCGGACCGCTGCCAGCCTTGTGGTCGTGGCCGATCACCGGCATCGTGCTGCGGCGGGG
>CAYYGU010000255.1:0-1707 GCA_964471525.1 uncultured Isosphaeraceae bacterium | reverse complement strand
GTGTCGACCATCTCACGCAGCACGTACTCGAGTGTCTCCGTGACGATTTCGGCGTAGTAGGCGTCCCCTGTTCGATCGTAGGCCTCTGCATAGACCGAGGCGAGCATGCCGTTGTCGTAGAGCATTTTTTCGAAGTGCGGAATACGCCACTGCGCGTCGGTGCTGTACCGATGAAAGCCCCCACCCACCTGATCGTACATGCCGCCCATTGCCATCCGGTCGAGCGTATGCTTGAGTGACAACTGCACATCCAGCCGATCCCACGCTGTTTCGATCAGCATGTTGAGATGCACCGGCATTGGAAACTTCGGCGCGCCGCCGTAGCCCGCGTCCTTCTCGTCGTAGGCGGACATCACTTGTGATACCGCGGACTCAACCACCGAAGGGTCTGGTCGTTCAGGAGCCGTCACTGAGGCCATACGATTGATCACCGCATCGGCCACCTTGTCCGCCTGAGCGAGGAGTTCCGGATGCTGCTCATACCATGCCTGGTGCAGACCCTCCAGCAATTGCAGAAAGCCATGGCCCTGGCCCTGACTCTCCAGCGGAAAGTACGTGCCGCCGAAGAACGGCTTCAGCGTGTCTGGCTCCAGCCACAGCGAGAGCGGCCAACCGCCGCGGCGGGTCATCACCTGCACCGCGGTCATGTAGATGTCGTCGACATCGGGCCGCTCCTCGCGGTCCACCTTGATCGGAATGTAATACTCGTTGAGCAGGGCCGCGACTTCGGGGTTCTCGAAGGACTCCCGCTCCATCACGTGGCACCAGTAGCAGGTCGAGTACCCGATGCTCAGAAAGATCGGCTTGTTCTCGCTGCGAGCCGCTTCGAAGGCCTCCTCGCCCCATGGATACCAGTGGACGGGGTTGTAGGCATGCTGCAGCAGATAGGGGCTCGTCTCATTGGCCAACCGATTCGCGGGAACGTCGTGTCCATTGTGGTCCTGCTCACCTGCCACGGCGACCACCCCCCCGAGGCCCGCTGCGAGCACTGCCACGCCGCATTGATTCGTTCTCATCGGCGAATACTACCCGAGGAGCCAGCGACCCCCCGCTCACGAAACCCCCAATCCTCCACCCCCAATGAGGAGGTGTCCGATAGATCCTCAGATGCAAACGCTCGCCACCATCACCGAAACCGCCACGACTGGCACCCTCCCATGGGTTCTGGCAGCGCTGGCGGTTGGAATCGTGCTCTGGGCGACCGGAGGGTGGGTGCTTCGCGCTGCGGTCGGGGCCATGGGGCTTGGACTGGGCGGGCTTGTTGGGATGATGATCTGGGAGCAGACCCACATCGGACCGCAATGGGTCGCCCCGGTGGTTGGCGGCATCGTGATCGCCTGCGTGGCTTTGCTCGCCTACAAACTGCTTGCTGGTGCCCTCCTGGCGATCACGCTGGCGATTCTCAGTGGGTCGGTCGGCTGGACAGTGCTGCATCTGACCGAGGATGAAGTCCCTCCGCCGCCGGTGGCGGGACTGTTCGGGCTCCCGGCCGACGACGCCGCGGTCGAGCCATCCGACCCAGCACCAGCAGAACACACCGAAGGCACGCCCTCCATCTTCTCGATGCCCTTCCCTCCCGGCATCACCCAGCAGGCCGTAGACCTGGCCCAGCATGATCGGCTCATCCCATTCCGCGATGCGTGGGAGGCCCTTCCGCCAGACCCTCGACTCGCAGTGCTGGCAGCAGCTGGCATCGCGGCGCTGGTC
>CAYYGU010000254.1:0-1753 GCA_964471525.1 uncultured Isosphaeraceae bacterium | reverse complement strand
TGCGCCGCCGCGGCAAGCCACGCTCGGCGGGGTCTCCTCCGCTCCTGCGCCTCTCGTTCTACGGCGAAGCCGCCGCCCCACCCCGTACCTTCTCGATGCACATGCGATGAAACTGCGACAACGCCTTTCGAGTCGCATCGGCATCCGGGTCCGATGGGTCAATCGCCCGCTTGGCCGCATCAAGACGGGACAGCCAGTGAACGACCTCGGGGGTGTTCATGGCCTCAAGATCAACCGCCATGAAGGCTTTGAGTGTTTCCTTGGGCGATTCCTGCTTTGCCTCGGGAACCGCAACGGGTCCCGCCGGGGGCGCAAACAAACACTCGGAGATCGCAACATTCGCCTGCATCGCTTCGAGGGTGATCTGCACCCCGCTGCGGGCGAAACTGATGGTCGTCCCAAAGGCCACCTTGACCGGTCCGACCTGTCGATAGTCCGTCAGAAAAATCTCGGTCGGAAATGCTGCGGCCTGACCAGCCCCCTGCTCAATTACCTTGACCTGCAACCCGGAGGCCACACCAAAGAACCGCAACTCTTCGGCGGCCTCTGCATCAGCAGGGATACAGCGGATCTTCCATGCCGGCTCGCCGTTGACATCCTCGACGCCAACGAGTTCCATGCGTGTGTACAGGGTGGCCGCATCGATAAGCGGATTGAATGATCGATCCCGCAGCAGTTTGCGAAGTGCTCCACCGGTGACCACCGTGGTCGTGCCGTCCGGACGCACCTGCCACGCCTCATCGCCCCGGCGAATGGTCACCTGAGCCCCTGCCGGGCCAGCATCGACCGACATCCGGAACCCCTCCCGCGTCTGAAAGATCGCCAAGCTGCCGCTGACGCTGCCGCCTGCCAGTTCAAGTGTCCCGAGACCACGCAGACTCTGAAGCGACTCCCACGCCGCCCGCCCGCCGGTCACTTCGATGAATCGTTCGATGATGGCGCTCGCCGTCGGCTGCTCCGGCACCGCCGCAGCCGCTGGCTCCGCCGCCGCGGGATGATCATCCTGCCCAATCACAGGCGAGGCGACAGCAGAGACACCGACAACCGCCACAACCATTCGTATCGCGTGCATCGCACACACCTCCCAAGAGTCCCCGCAGGGACAAGAAGAGCCACCCAGCGGACTCGAACCGCTGACCTGAGCTTTACGAAAGCTCCGCTCGATTCCACACGCGTTGAAGACACGGTGGCTTACAAATCGCCCGAATCATACCCCGACAGTAGACACGACAGGAGCAGGACCGATCCACCCAGAGACAGCGATCTCGGCCGCCTGATCGACGCATGGCACACCATTCCCAGTTCCGTTCGCACCGCCATCGTGATGATGGCACGGGCCACCACCAGGAACGCACAGGAGAGACAGCCATAGGTCGTTGCCCTTAGTAATCCCCCACCACAACCCACCACCCTACGGAACCTCCGTATTCACGAGGGTGTTGTTGTTGAGGCTCGACTGCGGGACCGGGCAATACTGAGGCAATGCTGGATACCCACCAAAGTGGGGACCAAAGGCGGCTTCTTGAGGCCGATTCGGTGAGTGTCCAGTGTTGTCTATTGACGATTGACTTCAGTTGATTGCAGCTTGGGGACCGTGTGGCTGGTTGCATATGGGAGCTGGCCTTGTGCCATATGCTTGGAGGTATCTGCTAGAGATCAGTAGACACGGCTGTTCCAGTGACACACACGAAGACCATACCGGATCCAAACTCGTAGTCGACTCGAGCACCCACGATGGCATTGCCGCCCAGTG
>CAYYGU010000253.1:0-1758 GCA_964471525.1 uncultured Isosphaeraceae bacterium | reverse complement strand
ACCGAGGTCGTCGGCCGCACGATGGAACACCTCGACGTGTCCATCGAAGAAACACTTCGGTTCTCAAGCCCGATCTACCATCTCGAACTCCTCATGACCGCGCGGCACTTTGCCCAGTCGCCGAATCTGTACAGCGCCATTCAAATGTCCAACCCGAACACGTCGGAAGTCGCCGCCGCCTTTCGCGAAGCCGCGGCCGAGTTCGACTCGCTCGTCCAGCAGGGCGACGCGGCGGCCTTCCGAGAGGCATTCGGCGAGGTGTCGGCCTTCTTCGGCGACTTCGCAGAAACGGCCCTTGCCGAATCGACGCATCTGATCGACCGTCTGGTGGAGCGCAGCTGATCCGACATGTCCCTGCTCCGCAAACACCATCGCCGCACGTTGCTGGCAACGCCTTTTCCTGAGGCGTGGCAGGACATCCTCGATGCGGATGTGCCGTACACCCAACTGCTGGACGAGCGCGAACTGGTTCATCTCCGCGAGACCATTGCCATTCTCGTGGACGAAAAGTACTGGGAGGGCTGCGGCGAACTTGAGGTAGGCGAGCGTGAGCAGGTCGTCATTGCGGCCCAAGCGGCCATCATGCTGCTGCACCTCGATTCGACCGACTACTTCCACAATGTCCGAACGTTTCTGCTGTATCCGACGGCCTATGTACAGACGCAGGAACGGGTCGGCTCGGACGGGCTGGTCCATTCCGGCTCGACCAATCTCGGGGAGGCTTGGTACAACGGCCCGATCGTGCTCTCGTGGAAGGACTCGCTGCAAGCAGCCCGCTCGCCCGGGCGTGGGCTCAACGTCGTCTTCCACGAACTCGCCCACGCAGTCGACATGATGGCAGGCACGACCAATGGCACCCCGCTGCTCAAGAGTCGGGATGACTATGCCTCGTGGAACCGCACCATGTCGGAGACCTTCGCCCACCTGCGGCAGCGATACGACAGCGGCGGCCGGGACGTCATCCGCCCCTACGGGCTGACCAACGTGGCCGAGTTCTTTGCCGTCACCACGGAATGCTTCTTTGACGCCCCGATTCCCTTTCAGAAGGCTCACCCCAAGGTCTACGAACACTATGCCCGATTCTGGGGACAAGACCCGGCGGCGCGGCCGTGGCCGCACCAAACCCGGTGATTCTCGGCCGGACCCAAACCCCTCAGAACTGTCTAGAATCCACCCGAACCCACCTCCAGGATCGTCCGTAGGCACCTCTACCTGCGGACGGGATGCTCGCAAAGGTGCGTGTGTCCGCTTCCCCCGCTCGTGGAGGACCTCGATGTCGATCGCGCAGGCCGGCTTCCCGGCCACGGAGAATGCCATGAACAGCACCCAGACGAGCGTCGATGTCGTCGCTCAGCAGGTGAAGGAGGCGAGCGAACCCTTCCGCCGCCTCGTCCGCGAAATGCACGAAGTGGTCGTCGGCCAAGACGAACTGCTCAATCGAATGCTCGTTGCGATACTTGCCAACGGCCACCTTCTCATTGAGGGGGTACCGGGCCTTGCCAAGACACTCGCTGTATCCAGCCTCGCCAAGGGCATCGACACGGACTTTCAGCGGATCCAGTTCACCCCGGACATGCTGCCCGCCGACGTGATGGGCACGCTGATCTATCGACCGACAGAGGGCGACTTCGTCGTCAACAAAGGTCCGATCTTCACCAACATCGTCCTTGCCGACGAGATCAACCGCGCTCCGGCGAAGGTGCAAAGCGCCCTGCTTGAAGCCATGCAGGAGCGGCAAGTCACCATCGGCAAGGAAAC
>CAYYGU010000252.1:0-1768 GCA_964471525.1 uncultured Isosphaeraceae bacterium | reverse complement strand
TGACGCTGGGCATTTCCGACTTCAGCATCGTGCTCAAGGCACTCGAGAATCAGGGGCGGCTGCACATTCTGAGCAATCCGTCCATCATGGCTGCCAATAACGAGCCTGCCAATATCAACGTGGGCGAGATCATCTACGTGCCGGTCGGGGCGCAGACATTTGACACGGGTTTGACGAGCGTGCCACTTGAGGAGAAGGAGATCGGTGTCATTCTGAGCG
The DNA here is from genome assembly GCA_964471525.1 of uncultured Isosphaeraceae bacterium. Lineage (GTDB taxonomy): Bacteria > Planctomycetota > Phycisphaerae > Phycisphaerales > SM1A02 > UBA12567. The sequence continues at coordinate 1,549 of CAYYGU010000252.1, read as the reverse complement.
TCACGCCGTCGATCAATCCGGACGGATACGTTCGCATGGTGGTGCAGCCGACGCTCTCGAAGGTATCGACCGAGACCGACAAACCCGCAGTCGGCGTCGAGACGCCGCGGATTATTCAGCGAACCGCCGACACGACCGTGACAGTCCGGGATGGACAGACCATCGTGATTGGCGGGCTCATCAACGAGTCCTACGAGTATCACGAAGACAAGGTGCCGCTGCTTGGCGATATCCCGCTGCTTGGGCTGCTCTTCAAGAGTGAGTTTGAGGAATTGATCCGCACCGAGTTGGTGATCGTTTTGACGCCGCATGTCATCACCAGCCCCGCCGCCTTCGATCGCATCACGGACATCACCAATCGCCAGATCGACGGCCTCTCACTTCCATTGGAGTTGCTTGAGCAGATTCGCCAGGGCGAGATCGAGGGAATGGGTCTCTTCAAGAAGGACGGATACAAGTTGGAACTTCGGGACCTCGAAGAGGAGATCGCGCCCGAAGCCGCCGAGGAATCGGAAGCGCCGTGATGCATCGGATGTTGGTTGCATTGGTTGGCCTGATGTGCGTCGGTGGCTGCGAGTCGTTGATGGGGCCAGCACCGGAGCCGCCACCCAAGCCCAAGCCGAGTTTTCGCCCCAAGCCAAAGACCGTGCAGTTGCGGCATTCGGATCACGCCGATCGGCTGGTCATCATGGTTGGCGCGAATCCTCGCGATGCGGATGCGGATGGGTATCCCGACCTCTTGGATGTCACGGCAATGCTCTTCGAAGGCCGGGCGGGCGATCCGGTCTTCGTCAAGGGTCACTTCGAGTTTGAGTTGGAACCGCTCGATGAGCGCGTGCAGCGGCCGTGGCGGGTGTGGCAGATCGACGAGGCTGCATCGGCCGCGGGCGGCGGGCCGACGCTTTTTGATCTGCCCGGATACGCCTTCACCCTCGACCTGAGACAGAATGGCGGCGATCGCATGCCTCCGATCGCGGCAAATCTGACCGCCAGATTTTTTCCTGCAAGTGGTGCAGCGACAGTGGGTTGCGTTCCGGGCCAGCGGGTTGTGCAGCTCGGCGGACTCGCTCGCCGCTGAACGTCGGAGCGTCGCATCCCAATTGATGTGTGGCTACTATTGATTTTTCGTTGCGCGTGTGTCGCGGCAAGTCGGTGCGAAGTGGGGGAGTTGGAGTGATTGCAATGAAATACCTCTTGAGCCGAGGCCTCGGTGTGGCGGCGGCGATGACGCTGGCAACGGTTGTGGCTGCTGCGCCCTTTGGGAAGGCCGCAGTTCCGGCGGAGATCAGCCGAATGGTCCCCGCTGGCTGTTACCTGCTTGGCTACACGGACTCGCTGCAGGACATGCAGCAGGCCATGGTCGGTAGCGCCTCGGCGGTTGAGCCGCAGATGGCGATGATGGTTGCCATGGGTGGCCCAGCGACCATGCTCAACATGATGGTCATGAAGGAAGGTGGGGGGATGGGCAGCGCTGGCGTCAAGGTGGACGGCAGTGCAGCGATGTTCATGGGTCCGGCCGACCCCGAAACCGGCGAGCCGCTGACGGGTG
>CAYYGU010000251.1:0-1769 GCA_964471525.1 uncultured Isosphaeraceae bacterium | reverse complement strand
TCACTGTTGCTTCCCAGATTCCTTCATCGCCCCCGGCGTCGCTGGTGAACCACAGCCGCGTACCGTCCGGCGACCAGGCGATCTGTTTCTGGCGGGCGTGGTCTTCGGTGATGCGGCGGGTAGGATGATCGTCCTTGGTGCTGCGCATCAGCACCTCGCCGCGGGCAACGACCGCTACGGCTTCGCCCGAGGGGTGCAGGGCGACTTCACCCACCTTGGTGTCGAGCCGTTCAATACGGCGATCGAGGGTTGACGTGTCGCCGCTGCGGCGGACGGTGATCGGCTGGAGCGTGGCCTTTGGGTTGGTGAGATCCAGCATCGCCAGTCCATCCCAGAGCCCGACGACGGCGGTGGATCCATCGGCCGAGACCGCCAGGTCACGGGCGCCGTGGCCGATGGTGGTTTGATCGCCAGCGGCGAGGTTCGTTCGGTTCAGGGCATCCTTGAAGGTGCCGCCTCCGGGGATGAGCCAGATGTCGTTGTGTCCATCGGCCGAAGAGAGCAGGGCAACCGATCCGTCGGGTCGCGGGAAGGCCTGTCCCTCGTTGCTCTTGGCATCCGAGAGGCGTGTGAACTCGCCGCTGTCGAGATCCATTGACCACAGATCGCGGTTGGCGCTGCCGCGATAGGCGGGCCGCTCCCACGGGGCGTTGCCCCGGGTCATGTACAGCGTGCCTGCCTGCATGCGGGGCATTCGTCCGTGGGCGGTGGTGGGACGGGTGACGGGGCCACCATCGATCGGGGCTTGGTAGACCAGCGGCGCCCGAAAGATCGCCGGATCCGCGTAGGAGTGAAACAGCACCGACTGCCCGTCCGGCGTGAACCCAGAGAGGGCTTGCCATCGATCCGAGTGTGTCAGCCGTTCAATGGGACCTGAGGTGACGAGCCGTCCATCGTCGACAGACAGCGGCACCATATAGATGTTGGTCGTTCCATCCCGGTCCGATTCGAAGGCCAGCGTCTGCCCGTCTGGCGAGAAGGCCGAGCGGCGCTCGCTGCCCGGGTGGCTGGTGATTCGGCGTGCATCGCCGCCGAGCGTGGGGGCCGCCCAGAGGTCCCCTCGGTCCGAGAACACCACGAAGTCACCGCCCGCGGAGAGCGACGGGTACTGCGGGAATCCGCCTCCAGCATCGAACCACAGTGCGGGGCGGGGGGGCAGCATCACGAGCAACAAAAGGAGCGGGAACATGGCGTGTTTCTCCGAACGGGCTGTATGAAACTGGGGGGTTGTAGCAGGTTCTTCCGGCTCAATGGCGGGCTTTGAGGAAGTCTTATTCCTTGGCTTGAAAGAGTTACCCGCCCTCATGGCCCAGTATGGCCTATACGCTCGGTCGATCCCCCCAAATCGGCATCATTGCGTCCCATAAACCGGGAAGACGGCAGCCGTTGCGGCCCACCGCAGGTTCCAAAAACTTGAGAAAAACACTCAAGAATTGCATTGACGAGCGGCTACTACTCCGGCACAGTGCTTGGTGGAGGATCTGCCGCTTTGGAAGGCGGTGGATTGGAAGTAGAGATGAGAGCGGGAGAAAGACCCTCTTGAATCATTCGTAATGGCTGACGCTCTTGGGCGTCGCGATCGGAGGTGCGCGTGAAAGCGCACTGTCCGAGCCCCTCGTCAGCCAGAGTGCATGCACCCATGTCGATAGTCACTCGTGGTGGCTGGGCAACTTAGGAAATGTGTCGGCAGCATCGACCTGATCCGACCGGAACAAGAAGAGAGGAAAAGAATCATGCGATTCGCTCTTACAACGGCAGGTCTCGCCACC
>CAYYGU010000250.1:0-1775 GCA_964471525.1 uncultured Isosphaeraceae bacterium | reverse complement strand
GCGGTCGCCATTCCGGCCAGCCGTAAGGCGGATGTCGTGGCCGTCATCCCCATACGCGGGCCCATCGACTCGATTACGAAGGCATCGATCGAGCAGCGACTGGCCCTCGCGGCCGAGGTTGGCGCCGACGCGGTCGTCATTGAACTCGATACGCCCGGGGGCGAACTCCTTGCCACGCTGGAAATCACCAACCTCCTCCGGACACAGGCACCCACCAACACGGTCGCGTGGGTCAACCCGTTTGCGTTTTCCGCTGGCACCATCATTGCCCTTTCGGCCAGGGAGATCGTCACCTCGCCAGATGCGATGCTCGGTGACGCCGCGCCGGTCATCCCGCTCGGACCGATTCCGGCCACCGAACGAGCGAAGATCGAGTCGCCCCTGCTTGCCGAAGTCATCGACGAGGCACGGCGGCACCACTATGACGAACGGCTTGTACAGGCATTCGTCAGTGTGGGGATCGAACTCTGGCTGCTGCAGGATCGTGACACCGGCGAAGTCGTGTTCGTGGATCGAAACGAGTACGAAACGGTGTTCGGCGCCCAGCCGAGTGAATCGCTGACCACCATCACGCCCCCACCAAGCGACAAGCCCTTTGTGGTCAGCCCGCTGCTCACGATGCTTGCTGGAATGCAGCCGGATGGCGAAGACATTGAACACGACATCGCAGCCGAACCGCTCTTGCCAGCGGTGCGGGCCGTGCTCACATCAGACGACGCCGATCGGTTTGATGTTCTTGGACAGGTCATCTCAAACGATCGGCTGCTGACACTGAAACCCTGGCAGGCCGAAGCCTATGGCCTGTCGGTCGGCACCATCGCAGATGATGATGAGTTGCGGGCCTTCTTCGGGGCCGACCAGATCATTCGCATCGAGCCAAAGTGGTCCGAGTCTCTGGTGCAGGTGCTGATGTCGTGGCCGGTTCGCGCGGCCTTCATCGCCATCTTCGTGCTCTGCATCCTGATCGAAATGGCGCTTCCCGGTACCGGTTGGTTCGGGCTGGGCGCCGTTGTGGCGATGGCCGTCTTACTCGGCACGCCCATGCTCATCGGGCTCGCCTCATGGTGGGATGTCGCGGCGGTGATCGCCGGCATTATCCTGATCGGCGTCGAGATCCTCGTCCTCCCAGGCACGATCATCGCTGGCATGCTTGGCGCCATGCTGCTACTGGTCGGACTGGTTGGCAGCGCGGTCTCGGGAGATTTGGCCTCCACCGCGACGCAAGAACAGATCGTCCGAGGCGGACTCATTGTGCTCGTTGGCGTCGCCGTCGGGTGGATTCTCGCTTGGATGCTCATCAAGCGGCTCGGTGGCTTCCAGGGGGGTCGCGGCATCGTGCTCGCGGACGACGAGGCGGAGCCCGAACACACGGCGAATCGAATCGGCCATGTCGGCACCACCCTGACCGACTTACGACCCTCTGGAAGGATCGATCTCGATGGACACGCGATCGATGCGGTATGCTCGGGACGCTGGATCGAGGCCGGCACCGAGGTGCGGATCACCCGTGACGGGCTCGTCGTCGAAGTGGAGCCTTGTACGTGACCATGCTGCTGGCCCAAACCGCCAATGATGGAGGTACCACGCTGCTGTGGGGTTTTCTGCTGCTTGGCGCGATGATCTTTCTGATCGCGATGGAACTGATCGTCCCGAGCGGCGGTATTCTCGCGATCGCCGCAGCGGCCTCGCTGATTGGCGCCATCACTGCGTTCTTCATGCACAGCACCAACGCCGGGCTTGCAGCCCTCGCCGCGGTGATCGTGCTTGGTCCAATC
>CAYYGU010000249.1:0-1781 GCA_964471525.1 uncultured Isosphaeraceae bacterium | reverse complement strand
CCAGAGATCGGATTGAACACCAGAATCACATGCATGTGGGCAGGCTATCCACGAGACAAGGCTCGGCAGATATCAATGGCCCGCGGAACTGGGCTGCGGATTGTCGACTGGATCACTCGCCCGGCTGCGGAGACTTCGGATTCACGACCGTCGCCCCGCCCAGTCCGGGCGTCACGATGGTTTGACCTGGCCCTTGACTCTCGGCCTTGGCCCCGGCGACCTTGCCCATTTGCTCAAGGGCCTGTTTGAGCACGCCCTCAAGCCGATCGGCATGTTCACGGTCGGATTGACGTTGATGCTCGAGTTGCTGGCGCATATGTTCGAGTACGTCGTCATTCAACTTCCCCTCGGCCTTGTATCGCTCGGCAAGGGCCGCCGCGGCCGCACCACTTTTCTCGGCCGCCAGAATGAGCATTTGATCCGGTGAGAGTTTCTGCTGCTGGGCAATCCGTTCCAATTCAACGAGCGCCTCGGCATCGCCAAGCCCAAGCGCCACCTTCGTGGAGACATCAGCCTTGGACACCGCCGCGATCCGTTCTGCCTCGACCTCCACATCTTGAAGGCCCTTCTTCCGCTGCGCGTCGAGCGCCTCGTCCCGAATCTTGCTCGCGAGTTCCCAATCCTTCTCCTCGCCAGACCGCTCGACATCCCGCACTTCTGCGTCGGCGCCAGCCGTCTGAACCCGCTGATCGAGGAAAGTTGTGATATCGAGATCGGACTGTTCGCGTTCGTGACTGCGTTTGGCCGCATCAATCTGTGATTCATGGTCCACAGCCGATCGCTCACGATCCTCGCCGCGCTCTTGTGTGTAGTCGGCCGCATCCTCCTCGAGGCGAGCTTCCAGCCGCGACAACTCATCACTTCGAAGCGTGTCTTTCAGGCCAAGCTCATGCACCGATTGTTTGAATGCATCCCGGAGGTCACTCTGCGTCTGCACCTTGTGTGTGGTGTCGGCAGCCTGATCCTGCCTCACCTTCTGAAGTACTTCCAGCCGGGCTGCCTCTACGGCCGCGTCACTTCCTTCGAGACTGACATCAGCCTTCTTTCCACGGTGTTCGTCGTAGGCCTTCGACCGCACCTGCGCGACGTTCAGCGAGATGATCTCAAAGCCCATCCTTGAGATACTCTCCCCGGTCCGGACTCGCACCTGCTCGGCGGCCTGTTCCCGCAGCGATGGCTCGTGATAGAGCGACTCCATTGGCTTGACCGACGTGAATGCCATGAAAGCATCATGCAATTCGCCGCGGAGATGGCTACAGAGTTCATCCCCGTGGTAATTCTTCCGATCCTTCAATAGATTTCGGTAGAAAGACTCAGGGTCACTCAGCCGCACAGTGAGACGCAGGTGCATATCCAGCGCGATGTCTTCTTCGCTCATCAGTGACTGCACATCAACTTCCAGCGAGATGTCGCCATCATCGACGATCACCAGTGTGGTCGGCTGTTCCCCAACGACATAGCGGCGAATCGCCCCGTCGATGTCATGCTTGCCCGATGTCAGCTTTCCGAGCAGACGCCCCTTCTGAAAGAGAAGCGCCACGGTGCCGTCGTACACGACAAACGGCTTATTTCCGAGATGGGACTTCACATCCTGCGACTCGATCCGTGTCGCGATGTCACCCGGTTCACGTGTCCAACGATCACTCTTGCTACTGAACCACCCCATGGTGTTTCTCCTCGCTGTTTCTCAGCGGCTGATTCGACGTGGCTTGCTTGCCAAGAACACCTTGCGAAGTACAGGAACCGCTCCAATGAAGGCTGCTGCCAGAACAATGCCGATG
>CAYYGU010000248.1:0-1816 GCA_964471525.1 uncultured Isosphaeraceae bacterium | reverse complement strand
CCAGCAACCTAGCGGTTAACAGCCGCTCGCTCTACCAATTGAGCTACAGGGGATCAGGATGTGGCCCGGCGATGCCAGTGGGACCATGCCGAGTCGGGACAAGATACCGGGCAAATGCGCTGCGGGCAACGGACCTTGACAATCTCGGCTGGGGCCGTATCCTGCGGGGCTCGGCGGAGGTCTCCTTGGCTCATTCGAATCCTCGCCGGGGCTGGAGATGCCCTGACCATGAAGAAAGAAACCCATCCCGAGTACTACCCCGAGTGCAAGGTCTCGTACCGTGGCGAGGTCATTATGACCGTTGGCGCCACCGTGCCTGAAATGAAGGTGGAGATCTGGTCGGGGTCGCACCCCTTCTACACCGGCAAGTCTTCCTTTGTCGATACCGCTGGCAGGGTCGAGAAGTTCCAGAACAAGTTCAAGGGCGACTACTTCAAGAGCAAGAAGAAAAAGTAGCCCTCCCATCAGCAACCTCGAAGCCGCGTCCCTCGCTGGGCGCGGTTTCTTCATGCGCTGAGCCCTGCTCCCGGATACCCTCGGAATCCCCAGATGATTGATCTTCCCGACAATCTGATCGCCAAGCTCGATGAACTGACCGAGCAGTTCGACGCATGCGAAGCGTCCTTGCTTACGCCCGAAGTCACCGGCAACCACGTCAGGGTGCGTGAAGTGTCAATTCGCCGAGCCGCCCTTGATCGGATCGTGGAACCCTACCGCTCGTGGGCCAAGACGCGATCCGAACACGCCCAGACCGAATCGCTGCTCAAAGCGGAAACCGATGATGAACTGCGAACGATGATTCGTGATGAGTTGGATGTACTCGAGAAGCACGCCGACACCCTCGCCGAGGCGCTGCAGGCCCGTCTGGTCCGCGCCGACGACGACTCGATCGGCTCGCTCATCTTGGAAGTCCGCGCCGGTGTCGGTGGAGATGAGGCGGCCCTCTGGGCGGGCGACCTGCTTGAGATGTACCGGCGGTTCGCGACGATTCGCAAATGGACGGTTGAGGATCTCGACCTTTCGCCGGGCGAACAAGGGGGCATCCGCTCGGCCACGGTTGCCATTTCCGGCGAAGGCGCATGGTCGGGTCTGGGATATGAAGGTGGCACCCACCAGGTCAAACGGGTGCCAGCCACCGAGTCTCAGGGCCGCGTCCATACCTCGACCGCCACCGTGGCCGTACTGCCGGAGCCCAAGGAAGTCGAAATCGATCTTGACCCAAGCGATGTCAAGGAGATGATCACAACCGCCACCGGACCCGGCGGACAGAACGTCAACAAGGTCTCGACCGCAGTACACCTCATTCACGAACCGACCGGCATCGAAGTGCGAATGCAGGACACCAAGAGCCAGGCACAGAATCGCCACAAGGCGTGGAAGCTGCTGCGAGCCCGGCTCTACGAGCGGCAGCGAGCCGAGCAAGAGGCGGAGCGGGCCCAGAGCCGCCATGCGATGATCGGCAGCGGCTCGCGAGCGGAAAAAATTCGCACCTATCGCTTCAAAGATTCAATCGTCGTCGATCACCGCATCAAGCACTCTTTTTCACTGCAAGGTCTGCTTCAGGGCGATCTACAGGGTCTGATCGATGAACTCATCGAACTCGATACCGCGCAGCGGCTTGCGGCCCTGTAATCAAGTGGAACCGCCCCTGCCCTCTGGCAGTATCCTGATAGTGGGACCAGGCCCCGGAGAAACACCCATGACACCCCCCCATCGCGGCCCCCGCCGGACCGCCTTCACGCTCGTCGAAATCCTTGTTGTCATCGCCCTGATCGGCGTGCTTGCCGGCATTCTGCTCGTCGCCGTCGGCGGCGCG
>CAYYGU010000247.1:0-1839 GCA_964471525.1 uncultured Isosphaeraceae bacterium | reverse complement strand
CAGGCGGGTTGATCGCCGTGGATCACACCGGTGTCGTGACGCTGCCCTTTACATCTTCGGGGATGTATCGCGGTTGGGCCACGGTAGACGGCTCGTCAGGGATTGGCATCGGCTTTTGAAGCGGTGGTTGATTGATGTCACCAAATCGATGACAATCCCTGCGTGGTGAGTTCAGGACAAATCGGGGAGCGGGGAATTCGGACTCGCACACGGCTGATTGAGGCCATGCTCGAATTGGTCAACGAGGGGGGGATGCCCGCCGCTGCAAGCGTCCGCTCGATTGTTCGTCGCGCCGGCGTCACCGAGGCCGTCCTGTACCGCTACTTCCCAACCAAGGATGCCATGCTTCGCGAAGTATGGGAAACCACCCTGGCGCCGATGGTCAAACAGAAGCGAGGTTTGCTCGACGACTGTTCCGAATCACCAGCCGAGGTACTCGAGGCTTGGATTCAAATCACGTACGAGCAGTTCGACCGCGATCCCGCCGCGTTTCACTTTGTGTTTCTGAGCGAGGGTACGGCGAATTGGCGAGACGATCCCATATACCGCGTGCAGGGCGACCTGCTCGGCACGTGGATGGCGAGTGCCTTGGATGCCAAGCAGATCGCGCCGTTGAGTTATTCGAGAGCCGTGCATGTCTTTGTGGATCTGCTGCTGGGTGTTCCACGCAGCATTCGATTCGGAGAATTGACTGGCCCGGCGACTGCCCATGTGAAGGAAACGCTCGCCGCTTCGGCACGCGTGCTTGGATTCTGATTCATTCCTTCTATCATGGCTGCCTAGGTCCGCCATGACGAAGATTCACCACAACGCGCCCCCAGACATCGCACCGCCGAACGGCGACCTCTACATCGGTCGTGACCTCGCTTGGCTTGACTTCAACGAGCGAGTGCTTGCCCAAGCCGAGGACGAGCTTCGCCCTCTCTTTGATCGCCTTCGTTTCCTGGCGATTTGTGAGAGCAATCTCGATGAGTTCTTCATGAAGCGGGTTGCACTGCTCCGCCGCCGCATCGAACTTGGCATTGGCAAGATCACCCACGACGGGTTGTCGGTTCGCAAACAACTCGCTGCGGCGAGGAAGCAAGTACATCGTGTCGTACAGCGGAAGACTCGGCTTTGGGAGTGTGTACTCCGCCAAGAACTCACCGCAGAGGGAATTCAACTGACGGCAATGGAGGATCTCCCCTCTCGATACCAGGATCGTGTGGACGACTGGTTCCATCGGCACGTTTTTCCGCTACTCACGCCACTGGCGGTCGATCCGGGTCATCCATTCCCATTCATCTCGAATCTCTCACGCAACTTCGGCGTTTTGCTCGTGGACCCCGGGGCGTCCGAGCGGCGATTCGCCCGCGTGAAAGTCCCAGATACCATTCCAACCTGGGTCCGTGTTCCGGTACACGGACCGGTCGGCGAAGTGCAGGGCACAACACCATGCCGCGTAGTACGGGTTGCCGACATTGTTCGTCGCAATCTCGAATCACTTTTTCCCGGCATGCGGATTCTCGAAGTACTTGAGTTTCGTGTGACTCGTGGAATCGGGCTTGAGGAAGATGACGACGACGATGTGCAGGATCTTGCGCAGTGGGTCAAGGCATCTTTGCGGCACCGTCGGTTCGCTGAGGCAGTTCGGCTGGAGACTGCCGAGAATTCCTCGCCGACGCTCGTGAACCTGATCCTTGAAGAACTTGAGTTGGATCCCGAGTCGCACTACGAGCGATGCGTTCCGTTGGAGTGGGCCGGGCTCATGGATCTCGCCAGATTCGACCGCGCGGATCTCTCAACGCCCACGTGGCAGCCAATCGTTCCCACGCGACTTGCTGACCGAAACGAACCCAT
>CAYYGU010000246.1:0-1872 GCA_964471525.1 uncultured Isosphaeraceae bacterium | reverse complement strand
ACCACCATGCCCGCGACAAGAATAAGCAGGCCGATGACCCAGCCAATCAGGCCGCCACCGGTCGTTCCGGGGACGTGTGTTGTGTCATGCTCGCTCATCAGGCGGCCCCTCTGCTTCGATCAATAAAGAAGATGATGTTGCCGAGCACGATGAGCGCCACCATCAGAAGATGGGCCACAAACTGCGGTCCCATCCGCTGCTGCGCAGCCGTCGAAGAGAACCGGGCCTTGACAAACTCGGAGGTCTTGAGTTCTGGATAGTGCTCGCTCATGACTTTCTCGTAGCCAGCAGCGCCCTTGATCGCGGCGAGCAGACCATTGAGTGGGTCTGGAATGTACGGGTAGAAGAGCGGGGCCTGCACGCCGGTGCATCCCGAAACCATGGCGATCCCCGCGGGGTTTGCCGCGTACTGAATCCACTGCTTCGTACCAGGGTCACCGGCGCTGATGCTGATGAACAGGTTCATCGCCTTGGCCGACTTGAGATTCTCCGTCATCGGAATCTCGTTGAGATCCTGCTTGCGAGAGTCGGTAATAAAGAGCTGCTTCCAGTCGACGATGATGTTCTTGATCACCGCCTCGCCGCCCGGCTTGTAGCCAAACGACATGTAGTCGGTGCCGTACTTCAGGTCTGGATACTCCTCCTGAAGCAGTTTCATCGCGTCTTCGATGAAGGGCTCGCCGAGCGGCCAGAGACACGTGAAGTAGATCTTGTGCCTCTTCTCAGCCAGATGACGCGTAAACGACATCGCCATTGGCAGGAGTTCGCCCTGCGAGCCGGGATCGAAATCGAAGGACAGCAGAACACGTGAGCCATCGGGCAGATCTTCGACGGCATTGAATACGTTCTGGGTCATCATCGTCACTTTGGAGGGTGGCTCGAGCCGAAGCAGCACCGGAATCGCCACGGCGAGACCCATGATGAGGAAGATCAAACGACGATCGAGATTGCGGAGAAGGTCGAGCATGAGTCAGTCCGCCGATCCGAGGTAAGAGCGGTCAACGCCGAGGATGACCTTGAGTGAGGTGGACACGATGCCCAGTGCAATGCCGATCATGATGGCCCGGTTCCCGGCCTTCTGCGGCACGTCGAAGATCACCTGCGTGAGATTCTCGAGCCGCAATCCGTTGAGAAGTTGATACCACCAGCCGCCGATGTAGTTGCTGGTCTCCAGTGCCAGTGCATGGTGTTCGCTCGCCATGTCGGCATAGGCAACGCCGCCCACCACAACATCCGAGAGCGGCACTCCAGCCTTGATCTGCATGCCGACTGCCAGCACGAAATCCTGGCTCGCCGCGGGAATACTGGCGACATATGACTCCAGATTGGGCAGGAAATCCGTCAGCCAGACACCTGCGTATACCTGTCCAAGCAGCACGATGAACGCGGTACCGAGCAGAAGCGTTGCCTCGACGTTCTTGGCGCGGAAGGCCCGGAACGCGGCCGAGGCGATATAGAAGGCGAGCATCGCAAACATCGTGGCGGTCAGCGGCACCAGCCCGTACTGATAGATCCACCAGAAGGGCGCGCCGTCCTGCATGATCGGCGCGGTCCACGCGTTGTCGGGCGCGGTCGCCGTCGGCATGGCGCCGATCTTGAAGAGGCCGATGATGAGCGTTCCCAGGAACGCAATCAGCGTGATGGCGGCATAGCCCCATCCCGGCTGGCGATTCGAGATCTTCGCGAGGTTGAGAAGCAGCAGGCTGCCGGCCCCCAGCACCATCGCCGCCGCGGCAAGGATGATGAACATCTCCATCGCCTCGGCTCCCCACTGTTCCGTATACGGAATAAAGTAGGTGGCGACCATCAGCACACCGACGAGGGCAGCGATGAAGAGTGGGATGGTTCGTTTGGCGATCACGAATCACCTCC
>CAYYGU010000245.1:0-1894 GCA_964471525.1 uncultured Isosphaeraceae bacterium | reverse complement strand
TCGTGCTGGGTCAACCCTCGCAAGGCATGCAACTGACGAAGTCGACGTAGAAGAGCCAGGCATTGCTCCACTGATTCAGATCCACGCCCGACTCGGACCAATCCCGCAGGGCTTCGAAGAGGCAGTCCGCATTGAAGGACACACATACTGTCGGGTAGTCGCAGGGACGCGCTTGGGCCACTTCCTGAAACGACCAACCCGACATCAGCAGCGTGCCGTCGACGCACACTGTGGCTCCAACGGCCTCGGCAATCGGAACGTTCGCGACATATCCATTGATCCATCCCGACTGGAACACATGCACCTCATGCACATCAATTGGAGCCATGATGCAGGCCGTGATGTTGCCATAGGAATCGATGCAGGCATTGCCCTGCTGAAACAGCTGCAGCACATCGCCGATCGTAAGCATGAACCCCTGGGCATACAGCGGGTCTTCGCTGAAGGGACCGAACTTGGGCCAGACGCACCGCGGATCATCGGGCGTCCAATCCCATCCGGGATCGCAGGAAGGCGCGCCACTGCAAACAACCGGCGGTAGATTCATCGTGCAAATACCGATGTTGCCATTGCCGGGTCCGGGCGGGACCGTGTCGCCAGGTCCCTCGTAGGTGCCGCCGCCGCCGAAACCGATGGGACCGACACTGCCGCCGCCGGGGATGGGCAGAGCCGCCGTCACGACGGTGGGAAGGCTGCCGACCACTCGACCGCTCCCTTTGTAGGTCCCACCGGGAACGCCGACGGCATCGCCGCCGGCCACCTCAACCGACAGGCAGAACGCAGCCATCGCCACGGTCGCCAATACCCTCACACCGACACGAATCCCTCGCCTGGTCATTGATGATTCCAACATGGCAAACTCCTTTGTGTCCATGCCCACACAGGCGAAGCGGACCGCCACCATCCGCAGCAGATTCTGGTCAACTCCTCCTATACTGGCCCCTACAGCCCGTGAACACGCCTGAACGCCAATCCCAAGAACCCGACACGCCAACCGACGAGATCGTCGGCGAGGTCTACGACGAGCTTCGCCGGATCGCCCAGAAGGCGATGAACGAGGAACGAGTCGGGCACACGCTTCAAGCGACGGCCCTGGTCAACGAGGTCTACCTGCGGCTCGACGCATCCGGGCGGCAGTGGCATTCCCGAGGACACTTCTTCGCCGCGGCAGCCGAAGCGATTCGCCGCATTCTGATCGACCACGCACGCGGCAAAGGCGCGGCCAAACGTGGCGGCGGACATGGACGCGTCCCGCTGGAAGACTCGCTGGCCGTTGCAGGGGGAAGCCAAGACGGCGTTGACATCGTTGACCTGGACAAGGCCCTGTGTGAACTGGCCGAGATGGACCCCCGCATGGCCAAGGTCGTCGAACTTCGCTTCTTCGGCGGGCTCGAGGTGTCCGAGGTCGCCGATGTGTTGGGCTTCTCGAAACGGACCATCGAGGGCGACTGGACCACCGCCCGCGCATGGCTGCGATCGCGTCTCGACGGATGAAGCCGGATCAGTGGCGACGAACCCGCGAGATCTTTGAGGCTGCCCGTCAGCGGCCACTCGAAGACCATGCGGCATTCCTCGTTGAGGCATGCGGCGGCGATATGGAACTCCTCGCTGCCGTCGAAACGCTGCTGAAGCACGATCAGTCCGACACCTTCCTTGAAGAACCCGCGATGGGAACGGGCTTCCGCGTCGACGAGGCGGCAACATCCTGCCATGACGGTTCCCCCCCTGCTTCGCCGAACCCCATCAATGAATCGATTCCCGGCTTCCACCTCATTCGAATCATCGGCCGCGGCGGCGATGGTGTGGTGTATGAGGCCGAGCAAGCGCGTCCACGCCGCTCGGTCGCCATCAAGGTGCTCGCCGACGCGATGGCCGAGGAGGATCGCCGCCAACG
>CAYYGU010000244.1:0-1906 GCA_964471525.1 uncultured Isosphaeraceae bacterium | reverse complement strand
CCGCTCACTCGATCGTGCAGCAGGGCATCGGGACACCAGAGCATGCTGAGCAGTGCGGTGGTGCCGCCGCCGACATCGCCGCGGACCGCTGGCTCGAGTATCTCGCCGAGTTCATAGTGCAGGCAGGCGATCCAGCCGGCAAAAGGCGGCGCACCCTCTGGAGCATCGATGGTGGCTCGCTGCCCGTCAATCGCCTCGATCGCCGCGAGCGCGCAGCGTGATGCGGCACCAGCGAGTTCTGGCTTGTCAGGCCCACGCCATGTTCCATGTGTTGCGGCCGCTTCGAGGTGGCCTCGGGGAACGCCCAGTACGGACCACCGTCCGGAGTCACCGGACGGATTGGTATGCAGCATCGCCAGCGGTGTATTCCGCGGCCACGCGGACATCACCTGACGCGGCAGTCGCCCATCGAGTTCGGTGTTCCGACGCCATCTCATTGCAGCCATGATAGGCCCTCACTGCCCGAATCTCGGCAGCGGTACACTACGACGCTTTGAAGCACCCACGAGCCCCAGGAGCCACAATCGGATGCCCGCCACCAAGACGAGACGCCCCGTGAAGAAAAAGACCCGCGCCCCTCGGATGATCTACGCCTTCGGTCGGACCAAGACCGACGGAGACGCAACGCAGAAGAACCTTCTCGGCGGCAAAGGTGCCAATCTTGCGGAAATGACCTCGATTGGTCTGCCCGTGCCGCCCGGATTCACGATCACAACGTCGACCTGCAAGGCCTACAACGACCGCGGCAACCGCCTGCCTGACGGTCTCATGTCGCAGGTCAAGACGGCTGTGCGGCGGCTTGAGCGAGAGACGGGGAAGCAGTTCGGATCGACAAGCGACCCTTTGCTCGTGAGCGTCCGCAGCGGTGCTGCCGAGTCGATGCCGGGCATGATGGAGACCGTTCTCAACCTCGGGCTCAACGATGCGTCGGTTGAGGGGCTCGCGAAACTGACCGGCAACCGCCGATTCGCATTCGACGCCTACCGCCGCCTCATCAACATGTTCGGAAGCGTCGTCTTCGAGATCGATCACCATCACTTCGAGGCCGAGTTCGATGCGGTCAAGAAGAAGTGCGGTGTGACGGAAGATACTGACGTGCCCGTTGGTGGTCTCGAAGATCTCTGCACGCGATACGAGAAGGTCTTCCGGAAGCACGCGAAGATTGACTTCCCGCAGGATCCCTACGAGCAGTTGCAGCACTCGATTGAAGCGGTGTTCCGTTCGTGGTCTTCCGGCAAGGCAATTGCGTATCGCCAGATCAACGAGATCACGGGTCTCGCTGGGACGGCCGTCAACGTGCAGACGATGGTCTTCGGCAACATGGGTACCGACTCGGGAACCGGTGTTGCCTTTACCCGCGATCCGTCCACCGGCAAGAATGAGTTCTACGGCGAGTTCCTCATCAATGCGCAGGGCGAAGACGTCGTCGCTGGCATCCGCACGCCGCAGCCGGTCAAGCAGATGACCAAGTGGAACACATCCGTCTTCGACCAACTCATGAAGATCCGCTCGAAACTCGAGAAGCACTACCGCGATGTGCAGGACATCGAGTTCACGATCGAGCGGGGCAACCTTTGGATGCTTCAAACGCGAAGGGGAAAGCGAACCGCCGCGGCCGCCGTGCGGATTGCTGTTGACATGGTTGACGAGCGGCTGATCAGCCGCGACGAGGCGCTCATGCGGGTGCCCGCTGGCGATCTCGTGCAGCTCCTGCTGCCGAGTTACTCCGCCAAGGACAAGAAGGGTGCCGACATCATCGCCCGCGGTCTGCCGGCTTCGCCCGGCGCTTCGTGTGGCAGGCTCGCCTTCAGCGCCGAGGAAGCGACGCGGCGGACGCAGGCTGGCGAGCAGGTCATTCTGGTTCGCCGCGAGACCTCGCCCGAGGACGTCGAGGGCATGCACCATG
>CAYYGU010000243.1:0-1915 GCA_964471525.1 uncultured Isosphaeraceae bacterium | reverse complement strand
GTGACCCGTCACCGGAGATGCCGATCTGCGGTACGTCCGCCCAATTGACAAAAAAATCCCGCCGCTGCGTGATGGTGGAGGGGGGAGACCACGCCTTCGACGCCGCGTCAAAGTGGCTTGCTTGGAGTCGCCAGATGTCGTCCGATGTTGCCGTGTCATGGACTGGGGCTGGTTCGAGCCACGAGAGCCAGGCGCCACTGTCATCGGCGGACAGCGTCGGGGCCATGGCGTGTGATCCGCAGGGTGGCTGGGCTGGAGGCGGAGGCGCGGTCAGAATTGCAGTCAGGAACACAATCATCGTGGTGTCTCTGGGAGGTGGTGCATATGTGTTCGTTTGCCAGCCCACTCGCTCAGGATTTCGACCGCGACTTGGGCGCCGATGCCTGCGGCGATGGCGAACTGACTGGATCCGCCTCCAAGAAGGCCAGCGACATGCAGCCCGGGTGCGACGTGGTACACGCCGTCATGTTCGAGCATGATGCGATCCGGCTTGCCGCCCCGGGGATGTGGCACCGGCGCGACTGGGAGGCCATCGATGTCCCATCGCTTGAACCCGGTGGCCAAGACGAGCGTCTGGGCGGTAGAGAGATCGCCCGCGTGCGTGGTCACCTGCCAATCGCCGCCCACCCTGGCAACGCCTGTCACGGAGCCAGAAGTCAAGGTGGCGGCGGGGTAGTGCAAGAGTTGTGATCGCATGGTCTCGAGCGTTTCGATCCCACTGGTACCGGGGCAAATGCCTGGAGCATTGAAGAGTCGCGCTTTCGCAAGGTCGCTGTTCCCGTCATCGATGACGAGAATCTTCCTGCCACCAAACCAAGGTTTGTGCATCGCCGATGCAATGGTGATGCCGCAGGTCAGCCCGCCGACGCCGCCACCAACGATGAGTACCTCATATCGTTCCATGGCGTGCAGGATAGTGTGACGCTAGGTGCCTTCGGGCAGGAGCCCAGGCAGCCCGTCGATGCTTTCGGCGTTGTTGGCCCGCTGGAATGCTGCGACGCGTTCTGGACCCCACTCCGCGGCGTAGTTGGGCAGTTCGGATCGGTGCTCCACAAAGTCGTAGCGAGGGACACCGAAGCCGCACGACTTGGAGATACGCCGCACGCGGAGGCGAATGATGCTGCGAGTGCCGGGCATTTCCGGGAACCGGCTGAGAAGCGTGTCAAACTCATGGTGTTCGGTTGTGATGACCTCGGCTTGACCGTGGAGCCGCAAGATCCGTGGCTCCTCACCGAATGAGCAAAACAAGATGCACAGCCGCCCATTCTCCTGCACATGGGCGGTCGTCTCGATGCCGGTACCCCACGTATCCAGAAATGCCACCGTGGCGTCATCGAGCACGACAAACGTGCCCGCGAGCCCCTTTGGTGAGAGATTGACATGCCCATCACTCCGCAGCGGAGCGGTCGCCACAAAAAACATCTCCTGCGCTTCCATAAACGCGGCTTGCTTCTCTGTGATGGTTCCGGTGTCGGCCATGCGGGGCTCCCTGCAATCCGACAGTATGCCATCCGCCACTCAACGCCGCTCAACCACACAAGCGACCGCCGGTCGCTTTATCTCCCTGCCACACAACGACTTCCAAAAACGCAAAAACGTAAGTTCAGTGATGGCAAGCACATAAAGTGACCGGCGGTTGGTTCGTGGTTCCTCAGCAGGGGCCCCATGTATCGATGAAAAAAGCGGTTTCCACGGGTTGCGACCACACGCACAAGCGACCGCCGGTCACTTTATCTCCGGGACTTGCAATGACTTACGACGCACAAGCAACCGCCGGTCACTTTATCTCTCTGCCACACAACGACTTCCAAAAACGCAAAAACGTAAGTTCGGTGACGACAAGCACATAAAGTGACCGGCGGTTGGTTCGTGGTTCCTCAGCAGGGGCCCCATGTATCGATGATGATGAGCAGGT
>CAYYGU010000242.1:0-1921 GCA_964471525.1 uncultured Isosphaeraceae bacterium | reverse complement strand
AGCGGTTCGTGCCGAGCAGAATCGCGCCGACCGGAATGCCGAGCAAGACCGTATAGACGGAGGAGCCGGCAATGGTCAGTAGCCTCGCTCCAGCAGGTGGTGGTGCCAACGCATGTGTCCACGGGACCCACCACCGAATCGTCTCAACCGATGCGCTGCCAAGACCGATGCACGCCGATGCGACACCCGCAATGACCGCCACCGTGATGATCCGCCTTCGGAAAACGAGCGGGCGAAGCAGCAGCACGACCTGAGCGGCAGCAACGCAGCCGAGGGTTCGTGGCCCGATGATGGGGACGCCACCAGCGGCCCCCGCAGAACCCGGTGAGAGATCGAGCATCAGGCCGATGAAGAACGCCGCCCAAAGTGCCGGACGCGGTCGGGCCTGCAGTGCCATGAACCCGACGAGGCAGGCCGTGATGCTTGGCGTGGCGTGTCCCAGACCGCGAAGCGTGAACACGCCGACCAGCCCGGTGTCAAGCCCGACAGCGATGATCGCCATCATGAGGAAGACCCACCATCTCATGGCAACTGCTCCGTGGTACGTCCTGACAAGATCGCGACCCGCGAGACAGCAGGCGCATCGACGGCAGGCCGGGCGAGAAGCCGCTGCCGCAGGGGCGCGGCGTCGATCGACTCCACCCCCTCCACGGTGGCGACTTCGAGCCCGTGCGCCCACGCGGGCCAGCGGGAATCGGCAAGCACCAGGGTGGCTCCCGGTTCGATGGCAATGCGGCGGTCGATGTCCGCGGTGAGATGTCCCGATCCAGACTGCCGGAGCAGCATCCGAGGAAGGGCAGCAGCCGAGTCGCCGCCGCCAAGGGCCACCTCGATCGGGCCCGATTCCGGGTTGGAGAGCGGCAGCACCATCACCCGAATCGAAGACACATGACTGATGCGGCCAAGCAGACGATGTCCGCCCCACACGGCGATGTCGCCAACCCGCAACCGATCGGCCCCCTCGGGTGGGGGACGCAATTCGATTGGCGAGCGCGGATCGCGCGGGTCTCGTCCGGTGATGTCCGCCTCCGCCACGAGGGGACGGTGCGGCGAGCGATAGGCCGAGCCGGGCAATCCTTCGAGCGTGCGGAGACGGCCAGCGAGTTCGTCGGCCCGCACACGCTGCGCTTGCCAGAGCTGCTCGAATCGATCGCGGTCTTCCCGCAACTGTTCGATTTCGGCTTCGCCGACAGGCCTGCCACTGACATCACGCGGAGGCCGCAGCCACGATGCGATCGATGTCCCCATCCGCGAGAGCGGCATGATGGGCGCCCGCACGACATCGGCAATATCCGCGGTCCATCCAAGCCACGACACCGGTGCAAGTGCCGAGGTCATCGTCAATGCCACGACAATGAGGAAGCCACCACGACGCTGTGATTTCATGACACCCATCGCTCAACGATGCTTTGACAACGCCTCACAGATCGTCCACGTCGGACTCCATCGTCGCCTTCCAGTCCTCGAGATTCTCAAGGTAGATACTGGTTCCCCTCGCCACACAGGTCAGCGGATCGTCGGCAACGCGGACATCCAGGCCGGTCTCCTGATTGATGACGACGTCGAGCCCTCTGAGCAGGGCGCCGCCGCCGACAAGGCAAATGCCGTTGTCGACAAGGTCGGCGGCGAGTTCTGGCTCGGCCCGCTCAAGCGTCCGTTTGACCGCATCAATGATCGATCGAATCGGCTCCTGCAGTGCCTCGCGAATCTCCTCGGTCGTCACTTCGGTCTTGCGGGGCAACCCGGTCAGGTTGTCACGGCCGCGAACTTCCATCGTGGTTTCGTCGCCAACCTTGGCCGCCGAGCCGATCTCGATCTTGATCCGCTCTGAGGTCTGCTCGCCGATGGTGAGGTTGTACGTCTTCTTCATGTGATGAATGATGGATTCATCGAAGTCGTCCCCGGCAACGCGAACCGACTC
>CAYYGU010000241.1:0-1931 GCA_964471525.1 uncultured Isosphaeraceae bacterium | reverse complement strand
GGCTCTCCCGCGACGGCGAAGCCCCCGGACTGCTCATCATGCTCTGGATCTGGCCCCTGGCGTGGCTTGGGTGCGGTTTGATGGGATGGGCTGCCGCTCGATGGGCCCACCGGTTCGCAGGACCCGCACTCGATGGTGGGAAACTCGCCATGTCGATGGCGCTGAATCTGCTTGCCGGCACACTGCTGACCGCCGTACCGATCGTCGTGGCGCTCTACGCGGCCTTCATGCTCGTTATCGCGCTGCGGGTGTGAGCGCGTCTCGGCATCCGATGTCGCCGCGGTAGAACCCGCCTTCGAGTTGTACCGCTTCACAGGCCGCATTGGCTCGAGCACGGGCCTCGGCAAGTGTGTCTGCGATCGCCGTCATACCCAGCACCCTTCCCCCAGTTGTGACGAGCGTACCTTCATGATTGATCGTCGTCCCCGCGTGGAAGATGGTCAGGTCGTCGGTATCGATGTCGTCGAGCCCGGCGATCGGGCGGCCTTTTTCATACGGACCCGGATAGCCCTCGCTGCACAGCACCACACAGCATGCCGGGCGTGGATCGAAGTCGATTGTGGCATTGACAAGCGTGCCGACCGCCGTGCGCCACAGGATGTCCACGAGGTCGCCCTGCAATCTCGCCATCAGCGGCTGGCACTCCGGATCGCCGAAGCGGCAGTTGAACTCCAGCACCTTCGGGCCACCCGGCGTGAGCATGAGCCCGGCGTACAACACGCCGCGGTAGTCGATGTCTCGCCGCCGCAAGGCGTCGAGCATCGGCAGAAGGATGGTTTTCTCGATTTCGGCCAGCAATGCTTCATCGATGAGCGGAGCAGGGCAATAGGCGCCCATGCCTCCGGTATTCGGTCCGACATCGCCCTCGCCGACCTGCTTGTGATCTTGGCACGGGTCGAGCACCCACATCGTTTTGCCGTCCACCAGCGCCAGAATGCTGACTTCCTGTCCTTGCAGGAACTCTTCGATCACGACACGATCGCCCGCATCGCCGTGGACGCGGTCCACCATGATCGTCTCGATGGCATCGAGCGCCTCCATGGTGTGCTGGCACACCAGCACGCCCTTTCCAGCAGCAAGCCCCGCGGCCTTGATGACGACCGGTTCGCCATGGCTCGCGAGCCAGTTTCGCATGGCATCGCTGAGCGGCGGCATCGGCCGCTCACCGCGATCATCGCTTGTGCCGAGCCAGTCCACGATGGATTGAAGGCCCTCAACCGGCTCGGTTCCAGCCAGTTCTGCTTCCAATCCGCGAAGGATCCACCGGCGGGCGGTATTGGCGGTGCTCAGCGTGCGACTCTCCGCCGTGGGGATCGCCGCTTGCTTCATCAGATTCTTGGCGAAGGCCTTGTCGGCCTCCAGTTGGGCGCCCGCTTTGCTTGGCCCGAAGACCTGCCTTCGCCCTGTTCGCAGCGTGTCGACGATGCCGTCTGCAAGCGGCATCTCCGGCCCGACGACGACCAAGTGAATGCGCTGTTTGTCGCACCAATTCGTCAGCGGGAAGGTGTTCTTCGCGTTCCATTTGTGCGGACACGGCTTCCCAAGTTTCGACAGGCCGGCGTTGCCCGGATCGGTGAGCCACAGCGTGCCGCACCGGTCGGATTGCCGCAGTTTCCACGCCAGCGCGTGTTCGCGACCGCCGCCGCCAATGAGCAGGATGTTGCACGAGCCGGGACAATTGGGTGGGGGCGTTGCCATTGCGGGCAGCGTAGCAGGCCCTCTTGGCCGGAGGGGCTACGATCGCTTCCCGGTGCGTCGCCGCCGACCGCGGGGCGTGCCGGGCGCGGGACGTTTCTCTGTGTGCCGGGGGTCGCCGTGGCCGCTGCGAATGGCGGCGAGACGGTCACGCAGCGCGGCCGCCCGCTCGAATTCGAGCTGATCTGCCGCCTCCACCATCTCTTGCTCAAGTGACTCAAGCAACTCATCCCGCT
>CAYYGU010000240.1:0-1932 GCA_964471525.1 uncultured Isosphaeraceae bacterium | reverse complement strand
GTGCGAACTTTGGCAGTTTCAGGAAGTGCGGCCAAAACGCGCCGCAAAGCGAAACCTCAGAACCGCACGAAGCCCCAGAACTCGGGCCGGTGCATGTCGATCTCGTACTGCGGTGACCAGACCCAGTTGTCCTCGGTGGCGTCCTTGGGTTTGACGTACTGCCCGCCGATGATCTCAAGCGGCCACTGCACGCGGGAGAAGTTGATTCGCCACACATCCCCAGGCTCTGGTGGACAGGCAGTGTTGGCAGTGTCAGCCATGGACGACCACGGAATCGCGACCTCAACCGTCCAGCCGATGTCCCGGTTCGACGGATCGTTGATCGTCCCGGATACCGACACCGCCGAGCGGATGCCCTCGAAGTCCCACCGCAGGTCGAACGTGCCACCATCGCGATAGGGACGGTCCATCCGGAGATCCATCTCGGTGCCGAGGACGTTGATCTCGTATTCGTTGTACTCGGCGCGGTCGCCGTCCGGGTCGATGAAGATCTCGAAGTCGTGGTCGCGATAGATAATCGCATCGCGGTCGGTCAGCGTCCCCCAGAGGTGGGGTTCTTCCATATCCGCCGCAACGTAGAGATTCGTGTCGTCCCAGCACATCTTGGCCCGGGTTCGGTACGCGGGTGTCGCTTTCTCTGGGCCTTCGATGTCGACAAAGGCTTCGGTCCACGGCGCACGAATCCAGGCCGCATCCTGCAGGCGGCCATCGATCACGGGAGGCCGAGCGATCCGCGGGGCCGAGTAGGTTCGTGGACTGGTACCGCAGCCGCCAAGCAGCACCAGCCCGCCGCATATCCAAGTCGTGATTGATGAGAACATCTCGCTGATGGTAGCCACCGCGGGCTATCATCGACGATTCCATGGATCGACCTCTGCCCCAACTCGACACTCCACCCACCCCACCACCCGCGCCCGATGCGGCCCATTCGTCAGGTGATCTTCGGGATGCGCACAGACGGACGATTCACGATCTTCGAATGAGCATCACCGACCGCTGCAACTTCAGGTGTATCTACTGCATGGAACCGGAGGATCGATTCCTTCCCAAGCGGGCGCTGCTCTCGGCGAGCGAGTACATGACCATCGTCGATGCGGCCATCTCGCTGGGGGTTCGCAAGGTACGCCTCACCGGTGGAGAACCCACACTCTATCCGGTGCTCGACACGATCATCAGTGAACTTGGACGCCGCAACCTCGATGACATCGCCATGACCACCAATGGCTCGCGACTTGAGCCCGCCCGCGTCTCAAGATGGAAGGCGGCCGGATTGACGCGGCTGACCTTCAGCCTCGACACGCTGCAAGAGGATCGCATGGCCACCATCACACGATCCAAGACACGCGTCGCCGACGTGCTCCGGTCGATCGACACGGCGGCGGCAGCGGGACTGGCCCAGTCGAAGATCAATGTTGTTGCCATGCGGGATCTCAATGAAGACGAATTCGCCGACTTCGCCGACCTCGCCCGCGAGCGTGATCTGGACATCCGCTTCATCGAGTTCATGCCGCTTGATTCGGGACGGTCGTGGAAAGCGAGACTGGTCGTATCGGAATCGGAGATCATCGAACGAATCGCCACGCGGCATCCACTGAAACGCCGTGAAGCACACAACCCGCACAGCACTTCGCGACACTACGAATTCGCCGATGGCAGTCCTGGCCGCATCGGCGTCATTGCCGCTGTGACACGCCCGTTCTGCGGCGCCTGCAATCGTCTTCGCGTCACCGCCGAGGGGGCGGTCCGCCCCTGTCTGTTCAGTAACACCGAATGGGACATCAGGCCGGTCCTGCGAGATGGCGGCACCCATGAGGACATCATTCGATTCCTCATCGATGCCGTCTGGACCAAGCAGTCAGGACACGGCATTGGGCGAGATGACTTCCAGCAGCCCGATCGAGGCATGTCGGCGATCGGAGGCTAGGCGCGGCT
>CAYYGU010000239.1:0-1955 GCA_964471525.1 uncultured Isosphaeraceae bacterium | reverse complement strand
TGGGCTGGCTATGTCGCCTTCGGCGACGGACATGTTGATCTCATCAACGGCGTCACCAACGCGACGAGACACACAGGCCACGGTCCCGACGCGTTCTTCCGAATCGATGACGAGCGTCGCCATACTGACAGTATTCTGGGCTTCACGGAATTCATCGATGCCGATGGCCCGACGCTTCAGTGGGATTGAAGACAACGCCCCGCGGGTACATGCTGCGCACTCACTCGCCTGTAGAGGAGCCCCGCTGCAGGCCAGCCGAGCCATTGAATGCCTTCCGTTCTCCTGCGATGTCGATGTGATCGATGCGTGTGATGAGTCCATGGAAGCAATGCGGCTTCGTGGAAGTTGCTGGAATCCACCGCTGCGGTGAGTCGTGTAGTGGGCGGTGTGTTGGGGTGGTTCCCTGCCCGCAACATCCTTTCGGGTGTCTACGGACACGGTCCCCAGAGGGAAAGCAGGGCAAGCAGATCATCAATATTGATCACACCGTCGCCATTGGCATCGGATGGGCACAGGGGCGGGCATGTTTCGCAGGTGCTGCCCTCGCCCAGCCAGGTGCCGCCGAGTGCAAGGCAGTCGGCTTCAGTCGTCTCAGTGCATCCAAGCACGCAGCACGGCCCCTTTGGAGAGGGACAGTCTGGGCCAACAAACGCAAACGAATGGAACGTCGTACTGGACACGTCGCCAAACTGATCTGGAGAATTGCCACACACTGTTGTGTTCCAGACATTGGTAAGTGTCTGCAACAGATTCAGGCCGCCTCCGAACTGGCCTGCGGTGTTATTGGTGACTTGGCAGTCAATGATATTGAGCGCTCCCCACTCAAGACCGATGCCACCACCGTAGAGGACGGCATGGTTTCCAGTAAAGATGCAGTCCTGAAATGTACTCACTGCAATCGGATCCGAGTGATGCAGGTGGAAGACACCGCCGCCGAGTTCTGCAAGATTCGCGTTGAAGGTGCATGCGTCCCAGGTGGCCGCATCCACTTCGTGTTGGCAACTACCCCCACCAACATCTGCTGTGTTGGACGAGAGGGTCGTATCCTCGACCGAAGGGGTTCCGTATCGCAGAAACAGTCCACCCCCCCAATCGCCTTCGTTTTGGTGGATCACACAACTGCGAATGACGGCACTCCCACCAATGGCAGCGATTCCGCCGCCGTGGTTGGTCGCCACGTTGTCTCGCACGGTGCAGTTGAGGATCACCGGGCTGCCGTTTTGAATCAGAATGCCGCCGCCATCGACGCCAATTCCGCGGGTCACGGTAAACCCTTCAAGCGACGTCGATGCAGTTTCACCAGACGTCATCAGCACCACGTGCCGAACTCCTTCGCCATCGAGCACGGTGTCGGCTGCATCGCCGGTGGCGCGGACATTGATCTCTTTGCCACGAAAGTCGACGACGGATTCGCCCGTTCCGGTCCATGTGCCTGGCGAGACAAACACGCGATCGCCGTTACTTGCGGCGTCGATGGCATCCTGAACAGTCGGATGGTCCGCCGGAACAAAGATGTCCGCGGCATGGCCCGTTGCAAGCACGCCAAGCATTGAAAGCACGCCGGTGGCAAACCGCATGGAATTTCTCCTCTCCGCAGCGGTTCATTGTGTCAGGTCCGTGGGTGTATGCAAGGAATTGCAGCAAAGATCGCCTGCATCGCCACAATGCGTCGCTTGAGTCGTGGGTGATTGCTGGGCTTTGCGGCGGCGGGGCCATCACGGGGGACATAGCGGACACCCACCTCATCAACTCAGTCACGCGGTTGCAGCGCACGAGCAGGCGATCAAGAGACCGCCAGCGGCTGCGCCGCTGACGCTACCTCGCTTCGCTCGGCGCCCTCCCGTTCGTCTCTTCGCCTGCGCTCTTGAAACAGCCCCGGCCACTGGCCGGGGCTGATTCAATAGGCTGGGCAGGATTCGAACCTGCGACCTGGCGATTATGAGTCGCTTGCTCTA
>CAYYGU010000238.1:0-1964 GCA_964471525.1 uncultured Isosphaeraceae bacterium | reverse complement strand
ACCCGGTGATGGCCGCACCGCTCACGCAGCACATCAACGAGTGCGCCGCGGGACTCGCTTGCCTGCGCACCAACCTGACCATCATCGTGCCACGCCATCTGCTGCGCCGCATCGAGCGGTACGTCGCGTGGCACACGCAACGTCACCGACTCAATGCCCGAGGCGATGTCCACACGATCGATTCGATCATGCAATACGGCGTGGAAGTGCCCGACATCACGGCTCGGGTGCGACAATCGCATCGACCACTTCCAGTCCTTCAACTCCGCCCGCTCAAACGCAACGTCGATCTGTTCGGCGCCGCGATTGCGGCGGTGGAGCGTCTGCGCGATCTCGGTGGCAAGCCGCGCCACCACGATTTGCACGGTATTCAGGTCACGCACAGGTCCATCGAACACCTGCGATGCGTGAATGCACGATCGTGTCGGTGTCGCGTCAATTCGACGTTCCATCGCCTGCCCGGTCCACGCATCGATTCTCGCGGACGCCGCTTGACCAAACCGCGACACAAACTCAAGCCGCGGAATATCAAGCACGTGTTGCACTGTTTCCACGCCCACCTCGTCGAGCGACTCAAGCACCGGTGGCTCAAACCGCATGGCCGCAACCGGAAGAGCCTCCCACCCGCGCGGTGATTCGGATGCGTCACCGAATCGTGCGAACCCCCACGCCTTGGCATAGGTTGGCGCCTGGCAAACCGCTGCGGTGAGTCCCATGGCCTGCAAATCGCCACGCAACTTCGCAAGCAATTCCAAATTGCCCCCAAACAAATGACCACAGCCGCGGATATCCATTCGGATACCATCCGGCGGATCGACACACGCCAGCGGGCTGAAGCGACGCGCCCACAACGCCAGTGCCCGCAGCGCCGCAGCGGTTCGAGCAAGATCCTCGACAGCCACATGCGAATCGGCCACCAGCCCTTCGGCCTCAGCAAGCACCATGCCGCTGCGAACTCCGGCGCGGCGGCACCGACTGCACGCATCAGCGACGAGGCGTCGCTGCCCAACTCGCCGCTCGACCACAATCGGCGGCGGCGTGGCACGATGACGGCGCCGCCACTGCCTCGCCACGAGGTCGGTCGGCCAGTTCGGCAGAAAAATCGACAGGTCCGTACACATGATCCCACTCCAGCGTCCACGACGCCAAGGCGTCGCCATGCGCCCGCAGCACCGCGGCGGGGTCACCGGAGGGCGAAAAGCGCTGTCTTCCCTTGCACCGCAACAAATCGAGTTCCCAGCGAGCTCGCGGCGGCTGCGCGATCTCATCGGAGTTCAGCGGATGCGCGCGGCTTCCGGGGGCGAGTCGCCGAACGCCCCATCGCGTCATGGCCGCAGACGGCCTCGACACTTCGTCAAGATCACGCGCGAGCAATACCGTGGCGCCGTGCTCAAGAGCGGCCAGATGCAAGCGGCGCGTCATCGTGAGTGTCGCCCCAGCCGCATCAATGACAACACAGCACGCCGCGCCACTCGTCACAGCCCGCTCGGCCGCCCACCAGCCAGCCGCTGCATCAGGCGGATCAACAAAGAGCGACACACTCGGAAGATCAACGCCACTGGCATGCCCAAGCCGCGCCAGCGCAGGAAGGTCCGGCCAGGCGCGGCGGCCCACCCACGTCACCGTATCGGCGGTCGCGGCCCCTCCGCCGCCACCACCCACCGCGGCTCGCTTGGCCGCCACAATCCGCCCGGCCAATCGCGCGAGCAATCCAAGCGGCGGCCCGGCCTCGCCAAGAAATTCATGCACTCCGTCGAGTACCAAGCCATGATCGACTTCCACATCCGATGCGCCCGATCCGCTTCGGACAACACACTCATCGCCACCACAAGAAACGCCTCCGTCCGTCCGGCCCCCACGTCCGCCACGCCCCCCACGCCCCCGCCGCAACACCTCAAGCCGCTCGGCTGCCAATTCCAATGGCGACACCGCCCCACGCCCCCGCCTGCCAGCATCAACTCCCC
>CAYYGU010000237.1:0-2001 GCA_964471525.1 uncultured Isosphaeraceae bacterium | reverse complement strand
CGACCTTGACAATCGCCTGCATGTGTTGTTCCACCTGCTTGCGGGCTTTGATCCGATGCGGGATGTGTCCGTTCGCGGCGACGTGTGTGTGATCGATGCGCGAACCAAGGAATGCGAACTCAACCACACAGAACCGGTCCGCGACTGGCCCCCGTTCCTCGGATGGCCCGAGCACTCAGTGTGAGGCGAGCGAACTGGGGCCCTGCCAGTCTCGGTTCGCGGCGGCAACCTCTGACGGCTTGAGGAAGAAGTAGTACAGGTGTCCTTCGTTCTTCTGCCTCCCGGCGAGCAGTTCGGCCATCGGACCGGCGCCGAGATAGAGGTCGGCTCTGCCGGGCGCGCGGATGGCGCCGCCCGTGTCCTGGTCGAGCATGAACTGACTGAAGGGATCTGGATCACCTGCAAAGCGGGCAGCGGTCGTATCGACCAGCACCACGCCGCCGCGGGGGAAGATCTGCTTGTCGGTTGCGACCGAACGCCGCGATGTGACCGGGAATCCGAGTGAACCAGCAGGCCATGATCCGCCGTCGTATTCTTGGAAGAACACGAACGACTCATTGGCGTGCATCGCTTTTTCGACCGCGGCGGGGTTCGTGCGCCAGAGCCGGCGGATCTTCTGCAGGCTGGCCTCACCTTCGGACATCAGACCACGATCGATGAGCGTCTTACCGAGGCTCGCGTAGGGTCTGTCGGTCTTGCCAGCGTACCCGAGGTACATCGTGCTGCCGTCATCCATCATCAGTTTGGCCGATCCATTCACATGCACGATGAACGCGTCGAGGGGGTTCTCGAGCCAGACCACTTCGGTGCCATCGAGCAAGCCGTTTCGTTCGATCTCCCCGCGTGAAGGCCACGGGTCGACGCCGCCGTCGGGTCGGCGGCGGCCAAGCGGTTCTCCTGTCTCCGGATGGGTAATCAGATCGGCGGGTCGGGCATACAGCGGCGCCTCATATCCAGTTCGTCGCGTGCGGCTGGCGCGGAAGGTGGGGGAGCAGTAGGCGGTGAAGAGCACCGTGCCGTTATCGTCGCAGCCGATGGACTCGTACACATCAAACCTGCGAAGCAGTTCGGCGCGAAAGGCCTCCACGTTTGGGGCTGTCGAGGACAAGTCGCGGAATGACACAACGCTCGCCCGGGCCTGATCGTGACTGATGTCGCAGCAGGGGAACCACTGGAGCGTCGATGGCTTGTCGAACCAGGCGATTGATTCATCGGCGGCATCCCGCAGGAAGAGATCCTTCTCCGCCCAGGCTCGGTCGATGGCGGTGAGTCGTTGCGGATCGATGACTCGTCGAAGCGGCGATTGCCCGGATGGGAGCGGCCTGGCGTAGTTGGTGGTTTGCGTGGTCGCTGGCGCCTCGACGTGCTGCTGCTGGCAGCCAATGGCAGTGAGGGTTGCGGTAAGCAGGGCGGTGATGTGGGCGGTTGTCGTCATGGCCCAGACTCCATTCCGGGGGCGAGAAAAAGTGTCGTCGGCCCTGGCAGTGGGGCCATATCAGTGCATCGACCGTATACGTGGTTTCGGCCCACTGTGGGCCTTCAAAAACGACTCAATCAGGGCGTGGAGGGTACACTGATGCCGATCGATACGACTTGGAGCCTCTCGCCATGCTTGATATCACCACGAACACGGTTCTGCTGGCCTTTGGGATGCCCGGTGGCTGGGAGTGGATCGTCATTCTGATGATTGGCCTGCTGATCTTTGGCAGGCGGCTTCCAGAGGTCGGCCGCAGCATCGGCAAGAGCATTGTCGAGTTCAAGCGGGGCGTGAAGGGCATTCACGAGGAAATCGACTCGGAATCATCACGCCCCACCTCTGACGAGCCCGGCAAGTTGACCGACGAGACCCAGAAGCGGGCTGAATCGACACCACCAGCGGTGGAGGAAATGCCCAGCCGCCACGACGAAGCCGGCAACTGACGCCCGCTCGTATACTGCCTCGTTCTCCCGGGCGATTAGTTCAGTTGGCTAGAACGCACGGATCACACCCGTGAGGTCACA
>CAYYGU010000236.1:0-2010 GCA_964471525.1 uncultured Isosphaeraceae bacterium | reverse complement strand
TCGCAGCCACGTTTGGTTCCGGTGAGATGAATCTTGTCGCGGAGCACATCGAGCAGCGTGTCGTGAGCTTCGACTACGGCGATGTGGTTCTGGCCGTTGATGTTGAAAGCACGAGCGGTGGTCATGTTGAGTCACCACCGATTCGTTCGGTTGCAAGGCGGAGGGCTCGGGCCGTCAAGACGCCGGTGAGTTCGCGTCTGAATTCCGCAGAGCCGCGGATGTCGCTGATCGGGTCGGCCGCCGCCACGGCAGCGTCAGCGGCGTCGGCCCAGGCAGTTTCGTTTGGCGCTCGTCCGGCGAGTATGGCTGGGATGTTCTCAAGCAGCAGGGGTGTCGGGGCGACGGCGCCGATGGCGAGGGCGGCCTCCTGCATCATGCCCGCGTCGTCGAGTCGAATGCGGGCTGCCACAGAAGCAACGGCGATGGAGTTGCCTTCCCGAAGTGCAAACCGCTCATAGCTTGCGCCCGAGCGATTCGCTGGTGGCGGCACATGGATGCTGAGCAGAATCTCGTCGTGGCGACGGACGGTCGTTCGAGGCCCCGTGAAGAACTCGCATACGGGGATCCGCCGAACACCAGTGCGCGACCAGAGGTCTACGCCTCCGCCCAGCACCATGAGAATGGGCGGCAGGTCGGCGCAGGGCACCGCGCTGGCGAGATTCCCGCCAACGGTTGCCATGTTGCGAATCGCGGGGGCGGCCATGACCTGTGTGGCATCATGTATCGCCGCCCAAGTGCCGCTGAGGGGTGTTTCGTTCAGTCGTCCCACTGGCACGAGTGAGCCGATGGTCAGACCTTCCGAATCCGCAGTCAGTTGTCGTGCCTGATCGATGTTGGTAATGGAGATCAGGTGATCGGCTTCGGTTCGAGCCGTCTTGAGATCGACCAGCAGATCCGTGCCGCCCGCGACATACTCGGCTCGAGGACCGAGTTGCTCCATCAGCGCCGCCGCCGCCTCAAGCGTGTCGGCTTCGTGGAGTTGAATGTCGGGAAGGTACACGGTGAAGATCCTCCGTCGTGGTCAGGCGGTATGTCCGCAGATTCCGGCCAGGAACTGGTTGGTGATCTGGGACGCAACGACCTTGGGCGGGGTGGGGTGACTGGGGTTCCACCAGCGGTACAGCCAGTTGAGCGTCCCGAAGAGCGACATTGTGGCGACATGCAGGTCGAGCGGGTAGTCGGGTGGGTCGAGTTCGATGACGCTTGCGATGATCTCACGGGTCAGCCCGTAATAGGCGAGCCTGATCTCGCGGGCTTGGTCGTAGGTTTCGCCCCTGAGGGAGTCGAGTTCGTGCGAGCACACTTTGAGTTCTGCCATGTGCTCGGCGAAGTAGGTCACATGAGACCGGATCATGGTGCACAGGCGGTCGCGAGGCGATTCGACGCCGACCAACCACTCCCGTAGATTCGAGAGCAGCGAACTGAACACCCGGAATTGCATGACGAAGAGAAGTTGCTCTTTCCGCTCGAAGTAGTGGTAGAGACCCGCGAGGCTCACATCCGCAGCCTTGGCAATCGTTCGCATCGAGGCCTTTTCATAGCCGTATTGGGCGAAAACGTGGGTGGCGGCCTGGAGGATGTGGTCCCGCCTCGCCTCAAAGGTGTCCCCAGCGGCTGGAGAGACAGATTCTGCGGGTGGCGATTCGAACAGTTGATCGGCTCGTTGAGAGTCCATGGG
Source organism: uncultured Isosphaeraceae bacterium (assembly GCA_964471525.1). Classification (GTDB taxonomy): domain Bacteria; phylum Planctomycetota; class Phycisphaerae; order Phycisphaerales; family SM1A02; genus UBA12567. Next base: position 332 of record CAYYGU010000236.1, on the reverse strand, counting down.
GGGCTCCAGGGGGTTGTCGTCGGCGGCAGTACATATCATCCACCCTGTAACCAGTTCCGTCAAGGCCGAAATATAGCTTCTATTGGGGTTGACAGGGCCATTGGCGCTCCCCGATAATCAGGATGGTCAAGTCTTGATACTTGCGAGAGCCGAACGGACGTTCGAACGAAATAACGGGTGTTTTTCTGGCCCGTTTCCACCCCCAGCCTTGGAGTACACCGAGATGAGCATGTTTCCCACGAGAACCACCGAGTCATTTGACTTCCAGGAAGTCGACTACCAGAAGGACGGCTTCGTCGCCCGGATCACCATCAACCGGCCGTTCAACTTCA
>CAYYGU010000235.1:0-2027 GCA_964471525.1 uncultured Isosphaeraceae bacterium | reverse complement strand
TGTTATTGAAAACGCCCCGGCCAGAGGCCGAGGCGTTTTCAATAGCGGGGGCAGGATTCGAACCTACGACCTTCAGGTTATGAGCCTGACGAGCTACCAGACTGCTCTACCCCGCAGTCGAGGCGGTCATTCTACGAGTGGCCTGAATGGAGGTCAAGCGGTGGACTGGTATTGGGGGTGCGGCCGAAGTTGGGCCGATAGGGGAAGGGTGTCGGGACTCAGGTCATCGCAACGTGGTCGCATTCGTCCGATCGCCCCCATCGCTCGGCTCTCGCCGGGGTGGCCGTTTCTGATTGCTGGGCTCATCGTGGTGGGGGCCGTCATGCTGGTGCCGGCGTGGCGGGACGTTCAAACGATCCGGCAGGAGCGGGACCGCTTGCAGGCGGTCGTGGACTATGAGACCCGCCGCGTGGAAGCGACCGAGGCGATGGGCGTGGCACTTCAAACGGACGATCCGGAACTCGAACGGCGGCTGATTGCATGGCAATTGAACCTGCTTCCCGCGGGCGATGTGGCATTGGCCCGAGAGTTGCACCCGGGCGGCGTGCTTGGGTGGATCGATGACACGGTGACCCCGGTGGCCGAGCCGGTTCCGATGCCCAAGACGAGCACATTGGAGTGGATCGTCTCCGGGCCAGCGCATCTGTGGACGCTGGCCGCGGGAGTGATGTTGGTCTTCGTGGGGCTCGTCGGCTTCCCAGCGAGGAAAGCCGCAACCCCATTGCAATGCCGCTGATTACTTGAACAACTTCCCCGGGCGAGCGTGGGAGGTCTTCTACCATGGCCAGCATGCCCACCCCCCACACGGCGGCACGCCTTCAGCCTTTCGGTGAATCCGTCTTTGCAACATGGAGCCGACTGGCACTCGAGCACGCGGCGGTCAACCTTGGGCAGGGCTTCCCTGACTTCGACGGCCCGCCAGAGGTGATCGAAGCGGCCTACCGGGCCATGCGGGATGGACACAATCAATACGCGCCCATGGGAGGCGTTCCGGCACTCACCGAGGCAATCGCAGCGGACTTCCTCGCCAGCACCGGAGTTGAAGTCGATCCTGCTGGGGATGTCACCGTGACGGCCGGGTGTACCGAGGCGATCGCCGCGACGATGCTCGGGCTGCTGAACCCCGGCGACGAAGTGATCGTGTTCGAGCCGTTCTACGACTCGTATCCGGCAACCATTGCGATGGCGGGCGGCGTGATGAAAACGGTGACGACCCGTCCGCCGAACTTCGGCATCGACCTCGATGCAGTGCGATCGGTCATCACCCCGCGCACACGGGCTGTCCTGCTGAACACGCCGCACAACCCAACGGGGCATGTTGCAAGCCGGGATGAACTCGAAGGACTCGCAGCGATTTGCATGGAGTTTGGTCTCATTGCGATTACCGACGAAGTCTATGACCGCATCGTCTTCAGCGGCGAACATGTGCCACTTGCCACGATCGACGGCATGTGGCCCCGGACGATCACGCTTCGTTCCATGGCCAAGACCTTCTCGATGACCGGCTGGAAAATCGGCTGGGTGATTGCGCCGTCGGAGCTGACCGATGCCGTTCGGGCGGCGCATCAGTTTCAAATCTACTCGGTGGCCTCGCCGCTTCAGTACGGAGCGGCCGCTGCGCTCGGGCTCGGCGAGGACTATTACGAACAGTTACGGCGGGAATATCTGGAGCGGCGGAATCTCCTCTGCGACGCCTTGGAGGGGGTGGGATTCGGCGTATGCAAACCAGACGGAACCTACTTTGTCATGTGCGACCATACTTCGTTCGGGTACCCCACCGCGGAGGAGTTCTGCATGCACTTGGTGCGTGATGTTGGTGTTGCGGCCATCCCGCCCGGTTCGTTCTACGTCTATCCGCAGGACGGGAATGATCTGGTGCGGTTCGCGTTTTGCAAGACGTTGCCGGTGCTGGAGCAGGCGATTGCTCGGCTGGAGCGGCTTCGCGTGTAGCGGGTTGGTGGGTGCGTTCTGCAAATGGAGGACCCCCTCCGCCGCTTCGCGGCACCTCCCCCGCAAGCGGGGGAGGG
>CAYYGU010000234.1:0-2027 GCA_964471525.1 uncultured Isosphaeraceae bacterium | reverse complement strand
GCGGGGCGCCGAATCACTCGCCCAGCGTCAGGATTCTGTTGATGGATACACCGCCGGGTGGTAGAACTGAGGCTGCCAATTGCCAGGGGAGTGAACCCGTCATGAAACTTGCCAGCCCACAAGCGCGTCTCGGAGCAGCGACTTGCTTGGCGCTTTCCTTGCCAGCTGCTTCAGATGCATTCGATTCAGATGGAGCAGCATCGTTCTGTGGCTCGGCACTCACGCCGGACGATGCGCGTGCTGCCCAACATCTGCGAGCATCGGGCGTGTATGACACGCGCGATGAGACGGGTGATCCCGTCTCGGTCACAATCGCGTGGCACATTCTGGAGGACTTCGCAGCGCACCCTGCCATTGACGACGACACGCTCGCGGGGTACATGGAATATGCCAACGAGATGTGGGCCCCCGCGAACATCCGTCTTGAGTCGCATCCCGTTGTTGACCGAATCGAGAATACGGCATGGTGCCGCGATGTCCCCAGTGTCGACACATTCCGGACGATGCGCCGGCTCGACAATGCTCTGAATATCTACTGGGCGCCTGCAGGTTCCATGGGCAGCTTGTGCGGCATATCGGCGTTCACGTTTTCGTCACTGGATACCATCGCCATCCAGCGCGACTGCCAGGGCTTCGTCGATGTCCAAGGTGTGCTGTGCCATGAGATTGGACACTGGTTCGATCTCTTTCATACGCATGAAACGGCTGGAGGCCGGGAGTGCGTGGCTCGCACCAATTGTGACCATGCGGGCGACAATCTGTGTGACACGCCGGCCTGCTTCGGCCTTGGCTTCACGGGATGCGTGGACGCGACGACGTGCGAACTCCGGCCCGAGTGCATGGATTACCCCGGCCCCTGCACGGACGACCCGGTCTACACGCCCGACCCGTTGAACTTCATGGCCTATACCGCCGTGCCGTGCATGACAACATTCACCCCGCAAGGCTACGAACGAATGCGATCGACTGCAGTCGAACTTCGCGGGGACTACATCAACACCAATCTTCACCATCCCTGCGCAAGCGACTGCACCAACGACCTCAACACCAATGTCGACGACGTGCTCGCCGTGCTGGGGGTCTATGGCTCACCCTGCGAGCCGCCGTGTCCAGAAGACGTCACAGGGGACGGACAAGTGGGAGTCGATGACATCTTGGCGATCATCCGTTCGTGGGGGCCGTGTTTCGCCTGCCTGAGCAATCAGGACTGCGACGATGGTGACCCATGGACGCTCGATCGGTGTCATTTTGGCGACTGCGTTCATGAGCCGCACCTCGCAGACTGTTGCATCCAAGGCACCTGTGTTCGTCGCATTCCTGCCGAAGTATGTGAGACGAACGACGGCGTATCGATGCTGACGGACACAGATTGCCGGTGGACCTGCGGCCGTGGCGACGAGTGCCTCTCCGCTCAGCAGGCGTTCTTCGGTGAGAATCGATTCACCAATCAGTATGCCACCGTCGGCGACCTGCACCCTGTGGATGACACGCTGTGCCCAGACACCAACTTCGCGTGGGATGAGCCGACGGATGTCTGGTTCTGGTTCAACACTTCGGACCCCGGTACCGCAGCCTTTTCGCTATGTGACGCCGACTCGTTCGACACAGCATTGGTGCTCTACCGCGGAGCCTATCTGTGCGAAGACATGGTCCAGATCGCGTGCAGCGGTGATGCGCCGCCGGAGACTGACTGCCAAGCCGGCCACTCCAGCGTGACTGCTGAGGTCGGGCCTGGAATCGAGGGCAGACTCTTCATCCGAATAGCCGGCCAGTCCGGCCAAACCGGGCATGGAACGCTGACCATCACTCGCCTTGAGTAGGTCAGTGTGATCCGAGACAGCCCGCTCCTCAATGCGCGCCACATGTACGCCTGAGGAGACGATTCTCGATGGCGCGGGTGCGCGGCGGGCCGCGCGAGTAGCCGCACCGCCGCGATCGCGGGGGTGGTGTTCTCTCAAACAGACGGCGGTGAAGTGGGCCCTTCGGGCATGCCCTTGATCCACCGGCCACAGATCAAAGAGTGGACA
>CAYYGU010000233.1:0-2042 GCA_964471525.1 uncultured Isosphaeraceae bacterium | reverse complement strand
GGCCTGCGACCGCTTGTTGTTCCCGATGAAGCGCGGTACGGCGTCATTCCAGCCGAGATGATCGACACGGGCGAATGGGTGGTGCCGCATCTGGTCGGTATTCGGTACTTTGAGAAGCCGGTACTCGGCTATTGGTTGACGGCGGTTTCTTTTCTGGGTTTCGGGGAGAATGCGTTCTCGTTGCGGTTGCCATCGGCGCTCATGTCGGGTCTGGCGATTGTGATGTTGCTGCTGTTTGTCCGCAGATGGACCAATCGATGGGATCTTGCTGTCTTGTCTGGGGTGGTTCTTGCGACGTGCCTGGAGCCGGTCATTCTGGGGACTACGGCTGTCCTCGACGCGCCTTTCGCCGGGACCGTGACCGCGACGATTGTGTGTTTCTATCTGGGGTGGCGGGCGCGTGGATCCAAACGCGCTGGGTGGATGATCGCAGCTGGCGTGGCCTGCGGCGCTGCCTTTCTTATCAAGGGTTTCCTCGCCGTCGCCCTGCCCGTCATGGTGCTGGCCCCCTGGTTGATGTGGAATGGTCGGTGGCGTGATTTGTTTGTGCTGCCGTGGATACCGGCGGTCGCAGCACTTCTGACGGCACTGCCGTGGTCACTGGCCGTGCACTGGCGGTCCGCTGAATACTGGGACTACTTCTTCTGGGTCGAGCATGTGCATAGGTTTACAGGCGGGCAGCACGCACAGCATCCCGAGCCATGGTGGTTTTTCATCCCGATCATTCTGGTGGGTCTGATTCCATGGGTATTCGCCGCGCCACTGGCGCTGGCGGGACTGCTTCGGCGTGGATTCGGGTCGGCAGAGAGCACCTTGCTGGTGTGTTGGTTGGTGATTCCCCTGGCCTTCTTCTCGGTGTCGTCTGGCAAACTACCGACCTACATCCTTCCGTGCTTTCCGGCTGCTGCGGCCATGCTGGCCGTCGGACTCGTTGAACGATTCACACACACGCCACCGCGGCGGACTGCTGGAGAGCTGGTGCTTGGTGGTGTGCTGATCGGATTTGGCGTCGTCGCGGTTCTCGCGACGCCCTTCATTCCGGCTGACCCGCTCGATGGCAGCCCGTGGCAGGATGGGGGGGTGTGGAGACTTGCGGTACTTGGGTTGTCGCTCATCTTTTGGGGCGGCGCCGATTGGGTCTCGCAGCGAACCGATGACGGACGCGGCCGGGTGCTGATTGGCGGCATCGGCGCGGCGGTTCTCTTTGCCGTCATTCCCTCGATGATGCCCACCGGTTGGATGACCATTTCCAAGGCACCCACGGCGTGGATGGAACGGTACGCACCCATTGCCACCCGGAGCACCGTGCTGGCGGGCCGTGACTTTGTGCATGCCGCCAAGTGGCAGTGGCCAGAGGCGGATGTTCGGTTGTTCGGCACGCCTGGCGAGTTGCGGTGGGGGGTTGAGACCTTCCCCGAGCACGCCGAGGCGCACATCACCGAAGGTGAGTTTGTCAAGGCGGTGCGTCCTGCGACGGGGGAGCATCCCGTTGTCCTCATCTCGACGTCGCCCGATAGGCGACTTTCATGGATTGCTGAGTTGGTCGAGCAGGGTGCGCTGACACAGCCTGCCATTGTGACCGATCGCGATGTCGTCATTGCAGTCTGGCCAGCATCTGCGATGCCGCCGGAGTAGACCATTGAACTGATATCATGCCGCCGATCGCAATGAGGCGAATCAAATTGGAAGGAAGATATGATGAGTTGTTGTAACACCGGCTTGGATGTTCTGGTTACCCGCGAGGCGCCTGACTTCACTGCGGGTGCGGTGATGGGCGATGGATCGATCGGAGAGGTGACGCTGTCCACCTTTCGTGGCAAGTATGTGGTGCTGTTCTTCTGGCCGCTCGACAATACGTTTGTGTGCCCAACTGAAATCATCGCCTTCGATCGACGGCTCGATCAATTCACACAGCGAGGCTGCGAAGTCCTCGGCGTGAGCATCGACTCCGTGTTTTCGCATATCGCCTGGCGAGACAAACCGGTTTCTCAGGGCGGCATCGGCCAGATTGCATATCCGATGGTGGCCGACATCAAGCACGA
>CAYYGU010000232.1:0-2060 GCA_964471525.1 uncultured Isosphaeraceae bacterium | reverse complement strand
TCTTCGGGTGTTTGCCGATCACATGGACGAGGGTGGTGCATCCGAACTTCGCTGGAATGCGGGCGCTGCTGTGCAGCAGCGGCCTGCCTTTGCAAAGCAGGGACTCGACGAACACCGTGTCGGTGAGTTTCAGCCCCCACGACCAGAGTTTGGGCTGCGTCTGCTGGAGGATTCGCCCAAACGATATGGTCGCTCGCACATCGGCAAGGGCATCGTGCGCTTCGCCGTGGTCGATCCCGTTGGCCGGGGCAAGGCGGTCGAGTTTGAAGGTCGGGGCGCCATCGTCGTGCCGCGGCCACTCGATGCCATCGGGCCGCATGGCGTAGCAGGCCCGCGTGAGATCGATGAGATCCCAAGCCCGGCAGCCCGCTTGCCACGTGTGGGTATAGGAGTCGAGGAAGTTCCGCCAGAAGCCAAAGCGGCAGACCTCGTCGTCGAATCGGATGGTGTTCCAGCCGAGGGAGATGGTTCCAGAGGTATTGAGCAGTGTATGAATCTCTCGGAAGAACACGTTCTCATGGACGCCTTCGACCTCGCAGTGTTGTGGCGTGACGCCCGTGATCAGCGTGGCTTCGGGAGCCGGGAGCCGATCAACAGGGGGCCGGCACCACCGCACGATGCCCTCGCCTTCCGGCCCGGCGACCGCGTTGAGGTCCAGGTCTGTGCGAATACAGGCAAATTGCGTCGGCCTGCAGCAGCGTGGATCGACGCCGTCCGTCTCAAAGTCGTAGAAGAGAAGGGTCCCGGCCATGGCGTGCAGGGTACCTGACCCCGCCGCCCTATGATGAGGCCTCGTATGGTCACGATTCGGATCCTCATCGCTGCCGCGCTGACCATGGTGCTCACTCCGGTCCTTCAGGCGAGGCCTGAGGCGATCACTGTGATGACCTTCAATATTCGCTATGACACGCCAGCGGACGGGCCGAACGCGTGGCCGCACCGCAAGGATCTTGTGTTGCGGACAATCGCGGACTCCGATCCGGCGGCGATGGCGGTGCAAGAGGCGTTGCCCCATCAACTCGATGCCCTTCTCACGCGGTTCCCTCGGTACAAACAAGTTGGTCAGAGCCGTCGGGGCGACGCCGAGGGGGAGTTCAGCGGGCTGCTGATCGATGTGAAGCGGTTGGAGATCCTCGACTCTGGACAGATCTGGTTGTCGGAAACACCAGAGGAAGTCGGCAGCGTCGGCTGGGATGCGGCCCTGACTCGGACGGCGACCTGGGCGGTTCTTCGTCATTGGGGCTCCTCTGGGCCGTCCTTTCTGATCGTCGGAACACATTTTGACCACCAGGGCGAAGAGGCTCGCGACCGCAGCGCCGAACTGATTGTGTCGAGTCTGGACACGTGGTCTGACGGGAAGCAGATGCCGACGCTCATCATGGGAGATCTCAATGCGATCCCCGGAAGTGACTGTCTCGATGTTTTTAGAACGGCGGGTTTCTCGCCGATTGTCAACACTGCCGAGGGGACGTTTCATGGCTTCAGCGGCCGGCCGTCAGGACCTCGAATCGACTACATCCTTCGCAATGCCCGCTGGCATGTGATCGGTGGCACGGTCGTGCGGTCGATGGAGGGTCAGCCCGCCGTCTCGGACCACGATGCGGTCGCAGCTCGCGTGCGGCCATTTGCGGCGCAGGGGACGATCGATCGAGCGCGGCAGATTGCTGGTTCTTGGAAGCCACGAGGCAGCACGCTGGTCGATCTTGAATCGCTACCTCTTCCTGCTGGCATTGTGGACCACGCGCAGCGAACGGCGCGGGTACTTGCCGACCGTGGCGCATCCGAGACCGACTACCACCAACTGTCACATATTCGTGGCGCCTTCGATCATCCCTTCGCCCTGCCCGAACTCGGTGTTGAGATCACCGAGCACATGCAAAGCCTTGCTGCGAATCCGGCGGCGGTGCAAGTGCTCGTGGGCGAGATGTTGGACGCCCCGCCCGAGGAAGGGACGCGGATTCGTGGCGATGCCGAGTTGGCCGAGCAGGTGCTGGCGCTCTTGGAAGTTCCAGCCGAGACGTTCTACATCGAAGAAGACTCGATGCCGCTGCTGGATGTGA
>CAYYGU010000231.1:0-2060 GCA_964471525.1 uncultured Isosphaeraceae bacterium | reverse complement strand
GGGTCAGGTACCCTCCCGCCATGACGACAGCCACGCCCAAGTCCGCGACCGAGCAACTCATCGGAGAGAACCTGGCGAGCGATCTCGTGCAGCAGGGAATCGACTGGCTGCGGGCCACCGCCGCGGGATGGGGACTCAACCCAACCTGGTCGGAGGTCGTCGCTGGCGGCATCAGCGTGGCGATTGTGATCGCCGTGTGCGTCGCCGCGAACCTTCTCGGGAAGCTTTTCATTCGGGTGGTCGTAGACGCGGCTCTTCGCCGCAAGCAGTCTGCATGGGCCAAAGCAATGGTTGAGCACAAGGTCTTCCGACGACTCTCGCAGCTCGTCCCCATCGCCATCCTTGCCTTCGCCCTCCCCGCCTTCGCGGCATATGGCGTTGACTGGTGGCTGCGACCGCTGCTGGAGATCTACGTCATCTTCGTGGTGCTGCTCGTGTCCTTCGGACTCCTGGAAGTCGGTGAAGCGATCGTGAGGCAGCACGGGCTTGAGAACAAGATTCCAGCGACTGGGCTTTCGCAGGCCTGCAAGGTGCTGCTGAGCTTCGTGGCGGGCGTCCTTGTCTTGAGCGTGCTGCTCTCACAATCGCCGCTGTGGTTCCTCTCTGGACTTGGCGCTGTCATGGCCGTGCTGATGTTGATCTTCAAGGACTCGATTCTCGGTCTGGTCGCAGGCATTCAGGTGAGCGCCAACGACATGGTCCGCATCGGTGACTGGATCACCATCCCAAGCCGCGGGGTGGATGGTGATGTCGAGGAGATCACACTGACGACGATTCGGGTCAGGGCATTCGACGCGACGGTTTCACTCGTTCCGGCCTACGACCTCATCACGAATCCCTTCACCAACTGGCGAGCGATGTCCGAATCGGGCGGTCGCCGAATCAAACGCGCGATCAACATCGACATCGAGACGATTCGGTACGTCGACCGCGAGGATCTGGAACGGTACCGAAAGTTCACGGTACTGGCCGGCTACCTCGACCGGACCATCGCCGAGATCGACACGTGGAACGTCGATCACCACGTTGATACCAGTCGCCACATCAATGGAAGGCAGCAGACCAATGTGGGCGTCTTCCGGGCCTACATCGAGGCCTATCTGCGGCAGCACCCAAAGGTACACCAAGAGGGGTTCACCTTCCTCATTCGGCACCTCGACCCGACGCCACAGGGGCTCCCGATACAGGTCTATGTGTTCACCAATGACAACCGGTGGGTCCAGTTCGAGCATATTCAGGCCGACATTTTTGACCACCTGCTCGCGGCGGTGCCCGAGTTTGATCTGGCTGTCTACCAGTCGCCCAGCGGTCGGGATGTTCAGATGCTCCGAAGCGAGCACTGAGCCAGCCCCGGGGAGGTATCATTCGCCCCCTTATGAATCAGACCTCTCCCGTTTTTGGTGATTGCCAGTTGAATGTCGTCAAGCCCAAGGAGCCGGTGGTCGGACGCATCGTCGACTCGACCCCGTGCCTGAAGGGTCGTTCCGCTTCCTATGTGAGGCACATCGCCATCGATGTGTCCGGCACCCCCCTCGCCGGCAGTTTCCGCGCGGGTCAGTCCTTCGGAGTCATTCCGCCGGGGCTGAACGAAAAGGGCAAGCCGCACGCGGTCCGGCTGTATTCGATCTCGGCACCGACTTGGGGCGAGGATGGTGATGGAAACGTCGTTTCGACCACATGCAAACGACTCATCGACGAGTACTGGGAAAAGGACTCAGACGATCATCATCTGTTCGTCGGTCTGTGCAGCAATTACCTGTGCGATCTGAAAGTCGGCGACGAAGTGCTTGTATCCGGTCCTGTGGGCAAACGCTTCCTGCTTCCACTGGACCCTTCGCAGCACGATTTCGTCTTCATCGCCACGGGAACCGGTATCGCACCCTACCGCGGAATGATCAAGGAACTGCTTGAGAACCCGAGGGGAGCATGCCAGAGCGAGATTCACCTCGTCGTCGGCGTTCCGTATGGAACGGACCTCATGTACGACGCCTCCTTCACCGAACTGGCCGAGCAGCACGAGGGCTTCCACTATCACACGGTCATCAGCCGCCCCGAGGTCG
>CAYYGU010000230.1:0-2069 GCA_964471525.1 uncultured Isosphaeraceae bacterium | reverse complement strand
CATTGTTGCAAATAGCCGGTGGCGTGGGCAAAAAAGAAGCAAGAGCGGACTTGATAGGGGCGAGGTCGGACGGCATACTCGGGGGGTCTCGGCCCTCACAGACCGCCGATCGCGGCGAATGAGCAGGAGTGTGGCGGTCCGACGTGTGGCGTGGGATCCCGGCTGTAGACAAGAGGGAAGGCCCATGACGGACGAAAGCAAACAGCGACAGCGAAGCGAATCGGATGTCAGCGAATCCAAGCGGCGTTCGTCCCGAAGCAGTTCGAGCAGCACTCGTTCTCGCCGTCGCCGTGGCGAAGGAGGAGCGGCCGCGCAGCTCAAGGGCCGGCGATTCGGCCGGATCCTCACCAAACTTGGCAAACTCACCCGCGAGGAAGTCCACGAGGCACTTGCGATTCAACGCAAGCGTGCCGAGAAGGGGGACCGAAGCAAGATCGGTGAGATCCTGCTCGAACTGGGCAAGATCACCGATCAAGACGTCCTTCAAACGCTTGCGGGGCAGATCGGGTTGGAGTTCATCGAATTGGACCCCGACACCATCGACGAGGCGCTCACCGAACATCTTCCTGCCGAAACCGCACGCACCTATCAGATTGCCCCGGTCGCGTTTGACACCGCCCGTAATCAGATCACCATTGCCATGAAGTCCGCGGACAATTATCGCGCAGTTGATGATCTGCGGCTGCTTATGGGATTCAAAGTTCAGGCCGTCGTGGCCCCGCCCGCTGCCGTGGATGCCGCGATCGAGCGACTCTATGCGTCTGCACACACTGGTTCGACCATGCTTGATGTCATGGCCGCGCTTGAGGACTCAGACACGCTGGCGGCACTCGAAGGCCGCGGCGAGTCCATCGATCTGGACCAACTCGCCGCCGCCTCCGAGGACAACAAGGTCGTCAAGCTGCTGAATCTCGTGCTGCTCCAGGCGATCAAGGACAAGGCCAGTGATATTCACTTCGAGCCATTCGAGGCGGAATTCAAGATGCGGTATCGCATCGATGGCGTGTTGTATGAGATGGTGCCGCCACCGCCACATCTGGCGCTTCCCATTGTGTCTCGCATCAAGGTCATGGCTGATTTGGATATTGCAGAGCGGCGTCTGCCTCAGGATGGCCGCATTGAACTGACTGTGGCGGGGAACCCGATCGATCTTCGAATCTCGGTTCTTCCCACGATGTATGGCGAGTCGGTCGTGATGCGTGTTCTTGATCGCAGCAATGTTGAATTGGAAATCGATCGCATCGGTCTCCGTGACGACGAACTCACGATGATGAATGAACTCATTCGCAAGCCCAACGGCGTCATCCTCATCACTGGACCAACCGGTTCTGGCAAGACCACGACGCTGTATGCAGGCCTCAGCGCACTGAACGAACCGACCGAAAAAATCCTCACTGCCGAAGACCCGGTCGAGTACGACATCGACGGGCTTGTGCAGTGTCAGGTGAATACCGATCAGGATCTCACCTTCGCGCGGCTCTTGCGGTCCTTTCTGCGGCAGGATCCCGATACGATTCTTGTCGGTGAAATTCGCGATCTTGAAACTGCGCAGATCGCGATTCAGGCGGCATTGACCGGCCACCTCGTGTTCTCGACGCTTCATACCAACGACGCACCATCGACCGTGCTTCGAATGGTCGACTTGGGCGTTCAGTCATTCTTGATTACCGCCACCATCGAGGCGATCGTCGCGCAACGTCTCGTTCGTCGCATCTGCCTCAAGTGCAAGCAGGAGTACACTCCGAGCGAGACCGAACTGATGGAGGTCGAACTTCGACCGGCCGACGTCGTGGGTCGCACCTTCTTCCGAGGAAACGGTTGCGAGGCGTGCAACGGCAGCGGCTACAAGGGGCGGCTGGCCATATTTGAAATCATGGTAATGGATGACGGCTTGCGTGAGATGATCATGTCGCAGGCATCAACATCGCTGTTGCGAACCGAGGCCCGTCGCCGTGGTATGCGGACATTGCGGGAGTCGGGAATGTTGTCCATCTATGACGGGCGGACCACCATCGATGAGGTCCTGCGTGAAACCATCAACGAGGAGTAAGCCGGCATCACGCCGGTGA
>CAYYGU010000229.1:0-2074 GCA_964471525.1 uncultured Isosphaeraceae bacterium | reverse complement strand
TCGCTGGAAGATCGGCTCATCCGCATGGAACGTCGGCAACGGGACTTTCACGTTGCTGTCCGAACGCACATCGCCAAACAGGAAACAGACGACTGATCAAGCGTCGCGCGAGGCCATCATCTCCATCATGTCTACGCAACGCGTGGCATACCCGGCTTCGTTGTCGTACCAACTCACGATCTTGAAGAAGCGATCGTTCAGTTCCATACCGGCACCCGCGTCGTAGATGCTGCTGTGCGTATCACCAACAAAATCGCTGCTGACGAGCGGTTCCTCGGTGTAACAGAGCACGCCGCTCATGGGACCATCGGCGGCGGTCTTCATGGCGGCGTTGATGTCCGCAAGGCAGGTGGGTTGCTCGGTGCGGAATGTGAGATCGACGCAGGACACATCCGCCGTCGGAACCCGCATTGCCATGCCGGTAAGTTTGCCTTTGACAGCAGGCAGGCAGAGCGCCACCGCCTTGGCGGCGCCGGTGCTCGCCGGGATGATGTTCATGTAGGCGTTGCGTCCACCACGCATGTCCTTCTTGCTTGGACCATCCTGGGTGGGCTGTGTCGCAGTCGCGGCGTGAATCGTGGTCATCAGGCCTTCTTCCAATCCGAATGAATCGAGAATGACCTTCGTGATTGGTGCGAGACAATTGGTCGTACAGGAGGCGTTTGAAAGAATCGTGTGCTTGGACGGGTCGTAGCCGCTGCAGTTGACTTTGTGAACGAAGGTTGGAATCTCCTCGGGTGACTTCGTTGGCGCCGAAAGCAATACTCGCTTGGCGCCCGCCTCAAGATGCTTCGTGGCACCATCGATCGCTGTGAAGAAGCCCGTCGACTCGAGTACATAGTCCACACCAAGCTCGCCCCAACCGAGGTTCAACGGATCACGCTCACTCAGACACTTCGTGCTGTGCGCATCGCACACGAGATTCTCGCCCTCGGCCCGCACTCGATGGTCGAAGCGACCGTGCATCGTGTCATAGGAGACGAGGTAGGCAAGATTGTCCGCCGGAACGAGGTCGTTGATCGCCACCACGTCAAAGGTTCCGCGTCGTACCGCCTCGCGGTAGACGAGCCGACCAATGCGTCCAAATCCATTGATGCCGATGCGAATAGCCATGCGAGTGAACTCCCAAAAAGTGGGGGGTGGGTTTGTGGCCCCCATTGAAGGGACCTGAAAAGGCCCGCATTCTAGTGAAACATGGACGACCTGGTCAGGAACCGGACCACGGCTCATCGGGTACGCCAGCCATCCGATTTGCTGCCCTGGCCATTGCATAGAGCAGGTCGCTGCAACGGTTGATCCACTTGAGGGCGGGCTCCGAAACCCCGCCAGACTCGGTCGCGGCAAGGGTCACCATTGCTCGCTCGCACCGCCGAGACGCGTCGCGGGCCAAATGCAACCGGGCGGCACATTCGCACCCACCGGGCAGCACAAATGATCGCTGCTCAGCGTTATCGCCATCGATCGCGTTGATATCCGCTTCAATGTCCGCAACATCGCAGTCAGCCATCCGCTGCACCTTCGCCTCATGTCCGGTATCCGGTGGTGTCGCCAGATCAGCCCCGAGCCGAAAAACCAGGTGCTGCAGTTTCCGCAGCACCGCTTGGAGCTCGCCATCCTCGCAGGCTGCCGCCGCAAAGCCCAAGAAACTACCGAGCCCATCTGCCTGCCCGTAGGCGGCTACCCGTGGATGGTCCTTCGCCACCCGAGCACCTCCGAACAGGTCGGTTGTCCCATCGTCGCCAGTACCGGTATACAGCCGCATTTCATCAGGATACGGTCGATACCCCCCACACTGCGACTTCGAAAGACCGGATGGGTCTGCCGGCGACGTACACTCCCCAACAATCTGCTGCCGATGATCGGCACTGCAATGGCATAGGATGGCCCCAGCGACAGTCGCGAGAATTCGAATGGGGGGTGCTCTATCTGTTTGGAGAACGAGCACTTGCGTGGATGCCCTCGCCGCAACCCCTTGCTGCTCGACGAGATCCTTGATCCGACGGATCGTTATGGTGCCTGGACATGAGTGAACCAAAGCGTGAACACTTCCCGCCCACTCTGAACACCTGGATCG
>CAYYGU010000228.1:0-2106 GCA_964471525.1 uncultured Isosphaeraceae bacterium | reverse complement strand
CCATGAGCATGTCGTTGACGTCGACGATGCCGTCGCCGTTGAGGTCCTCCGGGCCATCGGTGAACTCGCCAAAGACGGCCAAGACGGACAGGACATCATTGACGCTCACCTCGCCGTCGCCGTCGATGTCGCCAACGCATGGTTCGTCCTCGTCGCAGGTCAAAATGTCCAACTGGATGTTATCGATGCCAGCTTCGACGACGGATGGAGAGTTTCCATCTTCGACCACCCAGCGGAGGCGGACCTCGGCAGATGGAATGATGTAGTCGCCGATGCGGAAGGTCGCCGTTTGCCACTCTGAGTTCGTACCGTTCGTCTCATGCACCATCGTCCAACTGACGCCGTTGTCCTCGCTGATCTCGGTCACCAGCGTGTCACCAACCTCGCTGTCGAAGAAGTACCTCGCGTAAGAAACAGTGCCGTCGGTTGCATCAAGGTCCATGGCCGGTGAGATGAGCATCGTCGGACCGCCATCCACATCGGCCTCACCGACGCTGCCGCCTTCGGTTCCGTTCTGGGTAATGAAACAAAGGACCGCATCGGCGCCAGAAGTGGCGTCATCCTCAGGCTGCGAAACGATCGTGCCGAAGAGCGTGCCGATCGGATCGACCTGCTCCCACGAGCCGGTTGTGAGCGATGGATCGTTTTCGACCGTCCAACCAACCGCTGGCTCCTCGAAGTCTAGGCGAATCAACGTTTCGACACCGTCAGCCCCCACGGCGGTGTAGCCCGCTGCAGGCGCGGACGACGGATCGGTGTAGACCGTGCCACCAACGATTTCGCCCGACGCGTAGAACTCGATCTCCTCGGCGCACTGCACCGCCGGCAACTCGCCGCGGTACTGCTCGCCACCGAGCGGCTCAACCGGAACCGCCTCCCATGATCCGCCCGGCGTTCGCGACCACAGCCCCCCACTTCCTGGGGAGATCTCGGCTTCACCGATCGGGTTCAGCGCAAACTGCACTTCTTGCGGTGTACCCGGCGGCATCTGCGAAGGAATGCCGCCCTCCCAACTGAAGGTCATCCCGGTGGGTGGCTGGTTGATCCAGACTTCGGTGCTCTCGCAGCGACCGATCACCAGATCGAGCCAGCCGTCGCCGTTGAGATCGATGATGCCCACATCATGCACACCGTTCAGCATGGAATCTGGTATGCCCGTGTCGTCGCGGCTGAAGGTGACTTCCGGACTCTCGCCGCGGTTTCGGAAGATGTGCGTGGTGCGGCTGCACCCCGAGATATCCACATCGACATCGCAGATGATTACGTCAAGATTGCCGTCGTTGTCGAGATCGACGCAGTAATTGTCGCTGCCGAACCCACTCGTGATCGAATTGAAGGCACGCTGCGAAAACTGCGCGTAGCCGTTGGAATCATTGCCCTGATTGAGGTAATAGTTGTCCACACCATCGTCACTGGTAATCATGTCGAGCATGCCGTCGCCATTGAGATCGCCGACTGACACGTGATATGGGGCCAGTTGGTCGATGATCTGATAGCCGTCATAAACACCTTCGTGTGTGGAACTATTCCACGTCACGGCGATGTGCTGGGGCGCATTGAGTGATGTCTGCTTGACAATGTCAAGTGCGCCATCGCCGTTCATGTCCGCAATTTCGCTCGCGGCGCCGAAGGCCGACTCCCGCATCTCGGCGGTGAGCCTCGATTCGCTCTCATCGGTGAAGTAGCCATTGCCATCATTGATCAGCAGCCGGTTGTTGTAGTCGAAGATCTGTGAACCGCCGCTGTCGTAGTCACCGAAGTACAAGTCTTGATCGCCGTCCCCGTCGATGTCGCCAGATGCAACCGAGCAGAACCGCGGCCCCGCTGTAGCGTGCATCTGCGGAATCCTCGCATCCTCGTACCGGAATCCCTGCCACAGCCCTTCGTCCTCACCGAGGTTCATATACACGCGAGGATGCGAGAGATGCTTGAAGTCGTTGTCCGTCAGCGTTGTGGCCGTGACGATATCGAGCCAACCATCACCGTTGACGTCCACGAGTTCAACATCGCGATCGTTCGTGGGTGTCAGAAAGCCCTGATCGCCCGCGACATCCGACTGAACTGCGTAGGTGCCTGTGCGATCGACCAGCACGCCGCCCTCGTTCA
>CAYYGU010000227.1:0-2107 GCA_964471525.1 uncultured Isosphaeraceae bacterium | reverse complement strand
GCCAAGGATCCGCGGGATACGCCAGCCATGCGGCAGTATCGGCGGTTCAAAGAATCGCACCCCGACTGCGTGCTCTTCTTCCGGATGGGCGACTTCTACGAGATGTTCGACGAGGATGCCAAGACCGTCCACAAGGCACTCGGACTGACGCTCACGCAGCGAACAGCGGGCATTCCCATGGCGGGCATTCCCTGGCACGCCGCCGAGGGCTACCTGCACAAGATGATCACGCAGGGCTACCGCGTGGCGGTGTGCGATCAGGTTCAAGACCCCGCCGAAGCCAAGGGCGTCGTAGACCGCGCGGTCACCCGCGTCCTCACCCCGGGCACGCTCATCGATGAGAGCCTGCTCGAAGCGGGCGCGGCGAACACGACGGCCTTTCTCACCATCGACGAAACGGCCGATGTCGCCATCATCGCCACCGCCGAACTTTCGACGGGCCGCTTCGAAGTGCTTCGCGCCGACCCGGGCTGTCTCGTCGATGAACTGGCGCGGCTCGGTCCGTCCGAACTGCTCGTTCCCGAATCGTGCAGCGAGCACCCCGCCGTCGCGCGGGCGATCGCCGCCACTGGCTGCTCGCTGACCAAACGTCCCGACTGGACGACCGGCCTCGATGAGGGGTCGCGTCTGCTCCAATCCCATTGGGGTGTCGGCACGCTCGAGGGCTGGGGCTTCGACACGCACGACCCTTGCATCGGCGCCGCAGCAGGACTGCTCCGCTTCCTGCTCGACACCCAACCGGGCGAGGATCAACCGCTCAAACACCTTCAGCCCCCGCTGCTGCGTGACATCTCCGGCATCATGCGAATCGACGCCTCGACGCTGCGGCACTTGGAAATCGAGCGAACCATGCGAAGCGGCCAGACCGATGGTTCGCTGCTTGACTCGCTGCAATCCTGCGTCACGCCAATGGGCCGCCGCATGCTCCGTGACTGGCTCTGCTTTCCGCTGACCAGCCTTGAGGCCATCACCGCTCGGCACGACATGGTCGCGGCCTTCCTCGCGGACGGCGAGGTCCGCAGCGAGCTCATCGACACGGTGGGCCGCATTCAGGATGTCGCCCGCATCGCCAGTCGCGCCGCCATGGGCCGCGCGACGCCCCGCGATCTCGTCGCGCTTGGACACTCCATTGGACAGCTCCCCGCCCTGCGAACGCGGCTCGATCTCATCCCAGCCGCCACGACGCTGCTCGCTGCAGTTGGTGACTTGGCCGATCGACTCGAACCGCTCGGAAGCGACATCCGCCGCCGCTGCGTTGATGATCCGCCGCCGCATATGCGGGAGGGCGGGCTGTTCCGGGACGGCGTCGATTCGCAGCTCGACGCAACCCGTTCGCTGCAGCGAGACGGATCCGTCTGGCTCGCCCAGTATCAGGCCCAACTCTCCGAAGCAACCGGAATCCCATCACTCAAGGTCGGGTTCAACCGCGTCTTTGGCTACTACATCGAAGTTACCCACACGCACACCAATCGCGTCCCCCCCGAATTCGTCCGCAAGCAGACGCTCAAGAATGCCGAGCGGTACATCACGGACCGTCTCAAAGAGTACGAGGAAGAAGCCACGACCGCCGAGGCCCGAGGGATCGCCCGCGAAGCAGCACTCTTTGGTGAACTGGTCGCCGCTGTAGGCCGCCACGCCGATGCGCTGCGAGAATTGGCACAGACCGTCGCGACCGTCGATGTGCTGTGCGCCTTTGCCCACCTCGCCGAGCGGCACCGATTCACTCGCCCTGAGATGACCGGCGGCCTCGATCTCGAGATCATCGACGGTCGCCACCCTGTCCTCGATGCGAGACTTGGTTCGGACTTCGTTCCAAATGACTGTGTGAGTGAGGACGAGCACGGCCCGCCAACCCGGCTGCTGCTGATCACCGGTCCAAACATGGCGGGCAAGAGCACCTACATCCGGCAGATCGCGCTGATCACGCTGATGGCGCAGGCCGGGTGCTTCGTTCCGGCTACCTCGGCCCGGCTCGGCATTGTCGATCGTCTCTTCGCCAGAATCGGCGCCTCGGACGAACTGCACGCTGGCATGTCCACCTTCATGGTCGAAATGACCGAGACCGCCAACATCCTGCACAACGCCACCGATCGCAGCCTTGTGATCC
>CAYYGU010000226.1:0-2134 GCA_964471525.1 uncultured Isosphaeraceae bacterium | reverse complement strand
TGCGGGCGCTTGAGCAGGCCAAACAGGACGGCATCGAGAAGTCACTCGATGCTGGTCTGGTCATCCCCGACCCTGATGGCACACTCACCGGGCTGCGGGAGGACCTTCGGGACCTCTTGGAAGTGTCCCGATTGACCTTCGATGCCGAGGCCACCGAGATCGCGGTGATTGACCTTCGTGATCAACCTGCCTGTGAACGGTCTTGGCGAAGAGACGAAACCGTCGCCGAACGTCCAAACGGCTCGTATCTCTCAGATCGCGACTGGGAGGCTGTGGCCTTGCAGGAGTAGTTGCTTCGTGCAGGGAAACCGCAGGATTCGGGGATGTGTTCGCTACGCGGGCGGAACGTTCCGCAGGATGCGGTCAACCTCGGTCCGCAATCTCGGGACATCGTCAAGAACGATGGCCCAGACCGTGTCATGTACCACTGAAGCGTAGCCGAGCACAACCACATGCCGGAAACTGACGATGCGATGGGCCTCCGGGGGCTGGTCCGGAATCGCATCGTCCTGATGCACCGCTTGATACATCGCTTCACCAACAATCATCAACTGACGCTCACATGCTGAGCGGAGCATCAGGTTCTGTGCGACTCGACACTGTGTTGTCCGGCAGCGAATTCCATGACTGCATCACAGGCGACGCGGACGTCGTACAACAACGTGAGGGTCTCACGCTGCATAGAGAAGCACGTGGCTCTTTCGAATCGACGCTGTGAACGGACGGGGCCTCAACAAGATCGATGTCTCGGTCAAGCAGTACGCGGAGATCCTCCAGCAGTCCAAAGTAGGCATCGGCGTGTGCCGCAGGTGTCAACGGAACGAAGTGCACAAGCAGATCAATGTCGCTTCGTGCTGGCTCGAACCGGTCGTGCTCGGCCGCAGATCCGAATACATGCAGCTCCGCAACTCGATACCGCTGGCACAGCAGTTCAATGGCACTCCGATGGGTTTTCAAGGCATCGATCACGGCCTCTCTTCGGTGGCGGGACAGTACCCAATTGGGTCTGCGGGGTCGGAGTGAAAGGCCGCAGTGATCGAGACAGGCCAGTTGCAGGGCCACTGCCAGGAAGCGACGGCGATGTAGTGGCGGTCGCGCAAAGGGAGGCAACGCACGTGGAGCCGGAGCGTGGCGCTGACCGATCACGATGGTTGAACGATCGTCAACTGACCTTCGAGCCAGCGGGCATCTCGGAATCCACCCGCAGCACACGAACCTCAGCCTTTTCACCATCTTCGCTCGTGGCGCTTGCGGCCATGATCATGCCTTGGCTCACTTCGCCGCGGATCGTGCGAGGTTCGAGGTTGGCGACGATGACGACTTGGGTTCCGACCAGATCCTCCGGCTTGTACCACGCCTTGATTCCCGCGCAGACCTGACGCCCATCGGGGGTTCCATCGTCCAGTTGGATCTTCAGCAGACGGTCCGCGTTCGGGTGCGGCTCGGCGGCGGTGATCGTTGCGACACGCAAATCGAGGTTCGTGAACTGCTCGAATGAGACGCTTGGAAGTGGCTCTGGGGAGGCGGCCATGTCAAGGCTCCGTGGAGAAGGGGGTCGCAGGGGGTTACTGCGCGGAGGCCGTGGCGGCCTGCTCGTCTTCGGCGTCTTCATCGTCGCGTTGTCCCGAGCGAACGAACGCGTTCCGCTCACGCATCGCATCGGGCGTGAATGATGCCGCGAGCGAGCTGAGGTTTTGTCCGCCGAGTTCGTTTGCCATGATGCGGCCCGTGAGTACACCTTGGTCGAAGTAGCTGTCGAACTGAGGCTGCTGCACTGGGACACGGCGATCGAGTTCTGCCACGAGGATTGCCATGTTTGGATCCGAGGGGAGGACCAGAACTCGCTCACCCCGGTCGGTCTCAGAAAGCAAGCCCGTGCCGAGTTCAATCGAACGATCGACCATGCGGTCGATGAGCGTCTGGTCAACACCGAGTCCTCGCACCGTGCCGCCGCGGGGGAAGCTCGGATGCATATACCGCTGGAATGAGGCGGGGCCTTGCACGATCGCGCCCCGCGCCTCGGCCACATCCTTGAGCCCGGTTTCTCGGGCGAGTTGCCCCATGGCGTCTTGCTCCTGTTGGAGTTCAGCCCAGTGGCTCAGCCGCTGCAAATCCGCAATGACATCCGGCCGCA
>CAYYGU010000225.1:0-2138 GCA_964471525.1 uncultured Isosphaeraceae bacterium | reverse complement strand
CGCTTGAGCGGGGAGAACTCACCCCGTCCACCAAGATCGTCCGGCAGCGAGTCTTTGACTCGTTCAAGCACGAAATCGAGGAACTCTTCAAGGCGGCCCCGTCCGACCTTGTCATCGAGATTCAGGAACAACCACTGGCAGGAGAATTGGCGCGATGAGCGACCAGAATTCGACAACATTCGTGATATCAGGTGCTGCCCGCACGCCCGTTGGGGTCAAGTGCGGCACGCTCAGCAACTTCTCGCCCGAGGATCTCGCCGTCGCTGCCGCGAATGAGTCCATCGAGCGGGCTGGGGTTGACCGCGACTGCATCGATGCAACTTTCGGTGGCAACGTGTATCAATTCACCGCGCCGGGCGGGCAGGACATCTACTTCCCCCGCAATGTCGCGCTTCGGTGTGAACTGCCAATCGATACGCCCTCGCTGCTGGTGCAGCGAATCTGTGGTTCTGGGTTTCAGACGGTTGTCAGTGCCATGCATCAAATTGCCATGCCAGCGTCCATGGACGACACCACCGTCGCACTGTGCTTCGGCGCTGAGACCATGTCCAGGGCGCCGAGGCTCAGCAGGGCTCCGCGTCTTTCCGGCGCGGACTTCTGGGAGTTCGGATCCAACGGCAAGCTCGAAGACACGATTCTCGCCGGTCTCAATCATGACCTCTTCAATACCAGCATGATGGTGACGGCCGATGAGTACGGCCATAGTGTCGGCGTGACACGCGAAGAATGCGACGCCTTCGCTGAAGAGTCGCATCGCCGAGCGAGAGAAGCCAATCGAGTGAGTCACCTCAATGGCGGCGATGCCCTCCGCGGCATGTTTGCCTTCGAGGCGGACAATCTCGGGGGTGAGCCGATCTACCTCGCTCACGATGAGTGCGTGCGTGATACAACCATTGACGAACTGTCCAGACTTCCGGGGTTTACCCCCAACGGCCTTGTGTCTCCTGGCAATGCCAGCGAAATCAGCGATGGAGCTGCCTCGCTCGTCGTGGCCGATCGGGATCGTGCGGAGAAACTCGGACTTCCGACGCGTTTCGAGATCGTCGGCTATGGCATCGCGGGCGTCGAGCCGCGAGTGATGGGTCGGGGGCCAGTACCAGCCATCCACCGCGCGCTTGAGCGGACGGGCCTGTCGATGGACGACATCGGTCTGTGGGAGATCAACGAGGCCTTCGCCGCCCAGGCCGTCGGCGTGCAGAAGGAACTCGGACTCGAGGGCGAGAAACTCAACGTCAACGGCGGCGCGGTCGCCATCGGGCATCCCCTCGCGGCCACCGGGGCGAGGCTGCTTGTGGACCTCATGTATGAAATGGAACGACGAGGAGAGACGCTCGGGTGCGCCTCGGCCTGTATCGGCGGAGGCCAAGGCCTCGCCGTCATCATCAAAGACACTCAACGGGATTGACCCCCGGATACACGGAAGCAAGCCATGAAACAAGCATTCAATTACGGCGACAAGACGATTGACTCCGCGGTGAATCGGGTCAATGCCATCAAACGCGTGGCAGTGATCGGCGCAGGAACCATGGGGCAGGGCATTGTCATCGATCTGCTGCTCAAGACCGAGGCCGAGGTCGTGGTGCTCGACATCAACGATGCCTCGCTTGGGCGAGCCAAGAAGATCATCTCCGGACGGTGGAAGGGCGACGTTCAGGGCTTCCGACTGCGGCCTGAGGACGCCGCGTCGATGGAATCAAGGACGACCTACACCACCGACTACGCGGAACTTGCCGGATGCAACATCATCTGGGAGGCCGCGACCGAGTCGGTCGATGTCAAGTCGAAGATCTTTTCGATTATTGAGGAAACCATCGCGCCGGATGCGATTGACGCGATCTTCTCGAACACTTCCTCGCACACCACCGAAGAACTCGCCGTGCTGTTCACATCCGAAGTGTTCCGCAGCAAACTGTTGACCGTTCACGGGTACTTCCCCTTCGAGGCGAATCGACTCATCGATGTGATGAAGGGAAAGTACGCCTCTCGCGAGACATTCGACTTCGGTGTCGTTTTCGCCGATCAGATTCTCGAGAAGACCGTCATCGCGATGCCGCGTGATCACCATGGGTACATCACCGACCCGATCTTCCAAGGCATGGGTGCCATCGTGTCGTGGGACGTGCAGAGTGGTGACGACA
>CAYYGU010000224.1:0-2145 GCA_964471525.1 uncultured Isosphaeraceae bacterium | reverse complement strand
TTGCGGAGGGAAGCCCGCGCAGAGATCCGCTGCCGATCCCGCGGTCGGTGGCCGCGACCTGGCCCCTCCGATGAGGTGGACGCATGAACGGCTGGGATGTCATGACCGACCTCGTTGTGCTGCTCTCAGTCGCATCGCTGCTGGGCGTCATCGCCGAGCGGCTGAAACTCAGTAGCATCGTGGGCGCGATTGTGGCCGGGATGCTTGTCGGACCCGGTGCGTTCGGCTGGGTGCACGACGACCATCTCGAAGTGCAGTACGTCGCGGAATTCGGCGTGGCGCTGCTGCTCTTCACCATCGGCCTGGAAATAACCCGCGAAAAACTCGTGGCATTCGGACTCGCGGGGGCCAAGGCGGGCGTGCTGCAAGTCATTCTGACGCTGCTTGGGGGCGCGATTGCAGCGTGGCTCTTTGGATGGGGGCTCGGCGGTGCCATCGCGATCGGTGGCATGGTGGCACTGAGTAGTACGGCCGCCGTGGCTCGGACCCTGTTCGATTCGGGCCAGTTGGAGTCGACCCACGGCAGGATGGCCGTGGCCATGCTGCTCGTGCAGGATCTTGCCATTGTGCCGCTGGTCATCGGCTTGACCATGCTTGGCGGGCCAATCGAGATTCAGGAAGTGGCCGCGGAACTCGGCTTTGCCGGCGCAAGGATGGTGGGTGCCGTACTCATCATTGGCCTCGTGGCGGTCTTGCTCATACCACGGCTTCTGCACAGCAGCCATCTCAGTGGAAATCGCGAACTGCCGATCGTTCTGGCCGTCGTCACCGCCGTACTCGCCGCGTGGCTCTCACACGAACTCGGATTATCTGCCGCCCTCGGCGCATTCGTTGCCGGGCTTGCGCTGGCGAATTCACCGTTCGCTCGCCAGATCCGAGCAGACGTGACCGGTCTCAAGGCCATCTTCCTGACCATCTTCTTTGCGAGCATCGGGACGTTGGCCGACCTCTCGTGGATTTACTCGGGCGATCGCATCGTGACCGTCCTGCTGCTCGCGTGCGTCATCATGGTCTGCAAACTGCTGCTCGGGGGTCTTGCGGCGAGGCTTGCAGGCGCGACGATCGGAACCGCGATCGCTGCGGGGATGTGCGTGGCTCAGATCGGTGAGTTCTCCTTCGTACTTGGCAGCGTCGCTGGCGCAGAAGGGCTGCTCGACGAGGAGACGCTCAACCTGCTTGTGGCTGCCTCCGTGGTAACACTGCTGTTCGTGCCGCTGATGATCGGCCTCGCGCCGCGGCTCGCCGGTGGTCCCCTCGGCGCCAGCGGGGCTGATTCGAGCGTGGGGCGGGGTCGGGTCATCGTCATCGGCATCGGTCCCTCGGCCGGGGCGGCCTTGGAGGCGATTCGGGCTGCCGGCGCGTCTCTCACAGTGATCGATTTCAACAGCCGAGCCGTTCAGCGGCTTCGCGATCAGGGCGATGGAGGCATCGTCGGAGACGCTCGCCGCGGCGAGATTCTCTCTGCTGCTGGAATCGCCCATGCACGGCTCGTACTGCTGAGCATTCCCGACCCGACAGCGGCCGCAGCAGTTGTTCGTCAAGTGCGCGTTTTGGCACCATCCGTGCCGATCATCGCCAGATGCAGTTACAACCGAGCGGAATCCCAGTTGCGTGCTGCCGGTGCCACCGAGGTGGTGCTCGAAGAGGACGCCGTTGGGCTCGTGCTCGGCCGCGCGGTGGGCGAGCGACTCGAACAGGTGCCCATGTAACTGCGGGTGCCCGGCGCCCCCCGGAAAGCACCCATGAGCGGATCGATCCAGACCTTCGTGCTCGACGGTGTCGAAGCGAAGCCATGCCGCGCCGAAGTGGCCATCGCCAGAGGCAAGACGCCACGCACGACGATTGTGGGTCTGCCCGATACCGCAGTGCGTGAGGCCGTCGAGCGGGTTCAGGGCGCGATGTCGGCGGGCGGCTTCCCCTATCCAGAGGGCCGCATCACGATCAACCTCACGCCTGCGTCGCTTCGCAAGGAAGGCCCGCTGTACGACCTGCCGATTGCCGTTGCGGTGCTGCTCGCCGGGCGAATGCTCGGAAGCGAGGCCGGTCAGCGAGCGGGCGACTGCTTGATCGCTGGCGAGATGCGGCTCGATGGTCGTTTGCAGCCCATTGCTGGCGGTGTCGCCATGGCCGATCTGGCCGCCCGCG
>CAYYGU010000223.1:0-2158 GCA_964471525.1 uncultured Isosphaeraceae bacterium | reverse complement strand
TCGTCCGTGCCGACGCGCACGACAGGCGTATTTGGCTCGTGAAACAGCACTAGTCGCCAATTTCCGGAATGCGCTGCGTCAAGGAGCGTCTTCTTCGTTTGCATGTTGTCCCATGGCAGCATGTCATATCCCATGCTCCACGACAGTCCGGCGTGGTTGCAGGTGGGTAGCACATCCGAGGGGAAACATACTGTGCCCTCGTCATCCTCGAACACGATGCCCTGCAGCCCCCACGTGTGGCCGGGCAAGGGCATGACGCGGAGGTTGTCCATCAACTCCGCCTCGCCATCGAGCAACGTGATGCGGTCACGGATCGAATCAAGCACTTCCGGAAGGTAGGTTCTTGTCATGGTCGAGCGGTTGTCGCACGCGTCCTCCCACTCCTGACGCTGCAGGGCAACGGGGATGCCGGGGAGATCGCGAACGCCTGCCGCATGGTCAAAGTGCAGGTGCGAGAGGACGATCAGGTCGATGGAGTTCGTGTCGATGTCCAGTGCTGCAAGCCGGTCGCCGATAGTCGGACCATCCATGGCGAACATGTCTCGCGCGTCGCCATCCCACCCGCTTCCGTAGCCGCACTCCACGAGGACCCGCTTGTTACCGCGATCCAGCAAGAGGCAGTTGCACGCCTGTGGAATGCGATTGCGATCGTCGGGGGTAACCTTCTTCTCCCACAGTACCTTGGGCACAACGCCAAACATGCTGCCGCCGTCGAGGCGGAATCGGCCCGCGTCAAGAACACGCCACGACCATGTCATGCCTTGACGATGCGAGCCCGGGTATTCTCGACCCCGGCCATGGCGTTTCGCGTATCAACAACAAGCGATGCTTTCTGGCCGACAAGAGTCCAGTCAATTGCTTTGTGGTCAGTGATGATCAATACAGCGTCGGTTGAAGAGAGCGTAGAAGCATCGAGCGGAGTCGATGAAAGATCGATGTCATACTCGCGCATCTCGGGGAAGGTCGGGCAGTGTGGATCGTGATAACTGATCTCAGCGCCTTGATTTCGCAGGATCTCGATGATCTTCGCGGCGGGGGCTTCTCGTGTGTCATCCACGTCGGGCTTGTAGGCAATTCCAAGCAGGAGGATTTGCGAGCCACGCAATGGCTTTCCGTCATCGTTGAGCGCTTCGGCGAGCCGGTCGACGACGTGTTGTGGCATCCGGTGATTGATCTCGCCAGCCAGTTCAATGAACCGCGTCGTGACACCCGCTTCACGCGCCTTCCATGCGAGGTAGAACGGGTCGATGGGAATACAGTGTCCACCGAGTCCGGGTCCCGGATAAAAGGCCTGAAAGCCGAACGGCTTTGTTGCAGCTGCAGCCACAACGTCCCACACATCAATATCCAAGCGGTCGAGAATGATCTTCATTTCATTGACCAGTGCAATGTTCACCGAGCGGTAGATGTTCTCCAACAACTTTGCCGCCTCCGCGACCTCCGCTGTGGCCACACGATGGACATGGTCAATGACCAAGTCGTAAAAGGCTTCCGCGAGCTCGCCGGCCGTTGCGTCAAGTCCACCAACCAGTTTTGGAATTGATTGAGTTGTCGTATTCTTGCGACCAGGATCCTCCCGCTCGGGGCTGTAGGCAAGGAAGAAATCGCTGCCGTGGACAAGGCCTGTCTCCTCAAGGATTGGGAGCATGACTTCACGAGTTGTTCCCGGCCATGTAGTGGATTCAAGAATCACGAGTTGGCCAGTGCGAAGTGTTGCTGCTGCAAGTCTGGTGCTTGCTTCAACAAATGTCAGATCGGGCTCTCGGTGCGGTCCAAGGGGTGTCGGTACACAGAGGATGACAATGTCGGCTATTGCGAGATCCGCCGGGTCGTCCGTTGCGGTAAACCGCTCAGACTGTGCGAGTGTCTTGACACACGCACTGCCCAGATGCTTCAAGTAGGCCGTGCCAGCCCGAAGGTGCTCGATCTTGGATCGATCTACATCGAATCCCATTACAGGGAACCCCGCCTCATGCACGGCAGCGGCTAAGGGAAGGCCGACATAGCCCATGCCCAGAATGGCCACGTTGGCGGTTGTGGCCGAAACACGATTGGCTAGTTCCGCTGCAACGGTATTTGATGTGTCGGCAGTAGACATGGGGGTCAAATCCTCGGGAGCAGTTCGTCTGGGTTTTCGAGCAGTTCAATGACAGTGCGG
>CAYYGU010000222.1:0-2171 GCA_964471525.1 uncultured Isosphaeraceae bacterium | reverse complement strand
CATCGATCAGGATGTCGTTCTCTGCTAGGTGTGGCGACACGGTGTCGATCACGGTATCGACAAGTCCGGCTGGCACCATCATCCAGACAGCGCGGGGCGTGTCCATTCTCGATGTCAGTTCCTCGACACTCGCCGCACCAACCGCGCCCTCATCAACGAGGGCCGCGACGGCATCCTGATTGACATCCCAGACAACGCACTCGTGCCCTGCGGCCATGAGCCGCCGCACCATGCCCGCGCCCATGCGTCCCAAACCGATCATCGCCAACTGCATGACAGGACCCCTTCTCTTCGGCGCTCAGGTCGACTGCAAATTCCCGATCTTCGACTCGATCGTCTCCAGCAGATGCTTCCACGCCTTGACAAATGCCTCGGCGCCATCCGCTTGCAGGGATGCCCCCAGTTCCTCGATGTCGACACCGGCGGCCTCGAATCCTGCGATCACGCGGTCGGCTTCCTCCCAAGACGCCTCGTTGAGTACGCCATCCACGACACCGTGATCGGCGAAGGCCAGCAACGTAGCCTCCGGAATGGTATTGATGGAATCCTTCGCCACGAGTGCCGTGACATACAGGGTGTCTGGAAGCGACGGATCCTTGGTGCTGGTGCTCGCCATAAGCAGTTTTTGGCGGTGCGCGCCGCGGGCCTCCAGTTTCTTGAAGCGTTCGCTCGTGAAGATCTCCTCGCACGCCCTGTGGCAGCGCGTCGCGCAGGCAATTCCGAGTGTGTTCTTCAACTCGTCGCCAACCAGATCGGCGGTCGGCGTATCCCAGCGAGAGATGAAGACAGACGCGACCGAAAAAACCTTGGCATCAAGACCCGCCGCCAATCGCCGCTCGATGCCGCGGATGTAAGCCTCAGCGGCAAGGCGATACTGCGTTTCGTTGAAGAGCAACGTCACGTTGACGTTGACGCCGCGGAAAACCAGTTCTTCGACGGCCTCGGCGCCCTCGGGCGTGCCAGGTACTTTGATCAGCAGATTCGGCCGATTCATCCGCTCGAAGATCATCGTGCCTTGTTCAATGGTTGTAGAGGCATCGGCTGCGAGCAGCGGCGACACCTCAAGCGAGACACATCCGTCGTTGCCGTCGGTCACATCCCATGCGGTCCGCAAGAGGTCGGCGGCCCGCGACAGATCGTCGATCGCCAGATCGAAGAAGATCGCCTCTGCATCGGTACCGGTCATGGAGTCGTCGTACAGGTCGCTTCCGGAGATGGCCTTGTCGAAGATCGATGGGTTGCTCGTGAGCCCCGTGACGCAGTTGTCACTGATGTACCGGGCAAGTGTTCCGTCGTCGAGTATGTCACGGCGGATGTAGTCGAGCCATGCGGCTTGCCCCGCTTGGGTAAGCGTGTAGAGCGGATTCATCGTTCTTCTCCTCTCGATGTCGATGATCTGGCCGAGGCGGCGGCGATACCGCTCCTTTGGCTGAAACTCGGCGTGCAGATAGGCCCGCACGATCTCAGCGGCTGGTTCGGGGCCGATGACACGGGTTCCAATCACCAACATGTTGGCGGCGTCATGTTCGACCATCTGGTGCGCGGTGTAGGTGTCGTGGGCGGTCGCGGCGCGAATGCCGGGAAAGCGGTTCGCCGCAAGCGTCATGCCGGCGCCCGAGCCACACAGCAGGATGCCCCGCGGCGCGCGGCCAGCCATGAGTTCGCCGCAGGCCGCCTCGGCGGCAATCGGGAAGTCCACTCGCTCGCCTTCTTGTGGCCCTACCAGCACGGCCTCGTGACCAAGCGCCGCCACAACTTCTGCGAGATGGGCTCGCATGGTCAGCCCTGCGTGATCACCGGCCAGTACGACTCGCATGACGGGACCCTCCAAGATGAGCACGATACCGGAAATGGGATCGGGTACTGAGCCGGCACCCGACCCCGGTGCGGTATCGTGCTACCCGTGGACATACTGACCATCGACATCGGCGGCACCAATCTGAAGATCCTTCGCTCGGGCGAGCCGAAGCGGCGGAAGGTGAAGTCAGGCAGGCATCTGACGCCGAAGTCGATGGTGCAGACCGTCAACGAGATCTGTAGCGATTGGTCTTGGGATGCGATATCCATTGGATACCCCTCTCCGGTCGTTGGGGGGAGGCCCCTGCTCAATCCGACGAACCTCGGTATTGGCTGGGTTGGCTTCGACTACGAGGCCGCCTTTGGCTGCCCGG
>CAYYGU010000221.1:0-2178 GCA_964471525.1 uncultured Isosphaeraceae bacterium | reverse complement strand
CATCGGCATCTGCCCAGTCCTCTTGAAGCACTTGACGGGTCTCGCTCCAGGTGCTTGATCCTGGGGTATGTCCGAGGGCGGCGACTTCGTCGAGCAGTCGGATGGAGCGACCGAGCATGCTGGAACGCGCTTCGGCGAGGGTCATGATGGCCACTTGAGCCTGAATGCGGGCAAGTTGATCGGCGTCCTTGCTTCCACGATCGCCTTGCACCTTGCCCGCTGACTGGGCTGCCTGCTGCAGCGTGGCCATGGTTGCAGCGAAATTCTCGCGAAGCGGTCCAGTGAGGAAGTCGATCAGGGTGGTGCTGGCTTCGTCCAGTCGGTCGTTCAGGGCGAGAAGGGCCGATTCGCCCGTCGTATCGTGGTTTCGTCGTTCTGTCGCCAACGCATTGGTTCGTTCGATCTCGGAGCGAATTGCGTCTGCCTGATGGGACACACCTTCGGTCTGGATCGAAAGATTCGCCAGTTCAAGCCGGGCATACATATCCATCTCAGCGGCCCGCTGCTCCAAATCGGCCTCAATGCTCGCGGCTTGATACTCAAGTCCGGCAGCCTCTGAGCGGAGCGGCTCTCCAGTGATTGCATCCACGGACGTGGCCTCCGCGATCAGTCTGGCTGCGCGTGTCCGCAGGGACAATGCTGTGGCCGCAGCCTCTGCGTTGGCCTTCTCCGCCGCGTCGAGGTTGGGTTGGCGTTGTTGATGCTGCCGCTGGAGCGTCTCCAATTGCCGAATTGTGGAGATCCGCGATTGGGCAAGTTCATCGACGCCAAGTTCCTCGGGTGTTGACTGTCGAGAGCCAAGTCGTCGCATCTGCAGGGCCGCCGCACCGCGAAGTGCTGCGATGGTGGCTGCGGTGTCGATCGCGGCGACTCGGGTCTCGAGCCCGCTCAGGCGAATATGATTGGCGAGTTGTAGATCTACTTGCGTCAGCAGACGATACTGGCTGGACTTCAGGGTGCGGTTCAGACCTCGAAGGTTGCGTAGTGTCTTCGCCACCGACTTCAAATGTGTGATGGCCTGTTCACCCCCCGGCGGAGTGTCATACAGGGACGTTGCCCCTGCTTCGATGGCCGCCACCGCCTCGCGGTGATCTGCTGCCTCCTGGCTCTCGCAGGCGGTGAGGGCAGTGGCGATCAGGAGCGCCGACACGATCGGTCGAAATGGCATGATGCAGTGACTCCGTCCCCCAAGAACTGAAACTGACGTCTCGAAGCGGGGGACTATAGCAGGAGCCGCTTGCCGTCCCGCGAGGAAGGCCTACCGTGGCACCCGGGGTGTGTCTGCGGTTTCGGCCGGGGCTTTGATGGGCGGCTCAACCGGATAGGTGGGCCGAGGGGACCGCACCATCGATTCGATCCACTGAACCGTGCCTTGTGTGGTCCTGCTCTGCGGCGAGACCAGAGCCGGACGCCATCCGGCGACGGGAGGATGGGGTCGGGTGGCGTGTTCTAGGGGGAGGGCATACTGGATGAGCGTGGACTGCAGCGGGTCGACCCAGTCGATCATCGGGTGTCCGTCCAGCGTCAAAGCGTCCAGAATGAGCAGGTTGCTCGTGCGAATCCGGTCATTGATGGGATGACGCTTGAGAAGGCGGAGCCGTCCGGCATCTGCCCCGCCATGGCAACTCGTAGAACCGCACTTCGGAACGAGCCAGAGGTCATGGACGGACTGACGGAAGCGGCGAAGTGGTTCGGGATCCTTCAGAACCTGCACCTTTCCGTAGAATTCTCTCGCTCGGTGGGCGAACATCAGTTTGAGAAGTTCGACAGGCTCTCCATCAAGCAGGGCCTGCCGCCCATCCTCGGTCTGTGGAAGCAGCATGCTGGTGCGATAGGCGTCAAGGAAGTCCTGTCTCGTTTTTTCGTCGATTCGGATTGGTGGAGGGTTGCTAAGGTCAAGTTCGTACACCCGGATGAGATTGACTGCCGCATCGTCAACCGGTTCGGGAACATCGGGATCGGATGTCGGGTTCGCATCTGGTTTCGCTCGTTGTGCTTCGGCCTGCGACTGACTGAGTTTCTTCTGGGCCCGGGCTGCCCGCAGCAGGGTTATCGCTTCTGCGGAACGGTGCGTCTTGGTGTGCGCCTCGAGCTCCGGGATGGCGAGATCCCATGCCTTCTCGTGAACAAGCCACCGGCACAGGGCAAGGTGCGCTCTGGGCCGCTCCAGAGGCATCG
>CAYYGU010000220.1:0-2179 GCA_964471525.1 uncultured Isosphaeraceae bacterium | reverse complement strand
CTGGCGAGGGACCGAACGCCACCTTCGATGGCGGATGCAAGATCGGCATCATGCCCGGCTATATCCACACCGCGCAAGAAGACGCAGCCACCGGCAAGGCCGTCGGCATTATCAGCCGCAGCGGCACGCTGACCTACGAGGCCGTGTGGCAGACGACCGTGCTTGGCATTGGGCAAAGCACCTGCATCGGTATTGGCGGTGATCCCGTGCGAGGACTCGGTTTCATCGAACTGCTGGACATGTTCAACCAAGATGCGGATACCGATGGGGTGGTTCTGATCGGTGAGATTGGTGGCAGCGATGAGGCACACGCGGGTCGCTGGATTGCCAAGAACGCGACCAAACCCGTCACGGCCTTCATTGCTGGTAGCACCGCGCCGCCGGGGAAGCGAATGGGGCATGCCGGCGCCATCATTGGTGGCGCCGACGACACTGCGCAGGCAAAGATGACCACGCTTCGCGGGTGTGGTGTACACGTGTGCGATTCGCCGGCCGATCTTGGCATGGCGATGGCGCAGGCACTCGGGATCGAAGTCGAGAGTGCCTCGGGAGCTGCGACATGAGGATGATGCTCCTCATGGTGTGCGCGGCAGCCCTCGGTGCCGGCTGCGGCACGGTGACCAAGGTGCAGGGATGGGCTGGTGGCCGGGTGCGGGCCGGCGTTGAGGATGGCGCCGCGGTCGTGTGGTACGAGGCCCCCAGGCCGGGCTGGACCCTGACGGTGGACCGCAGCAGGGTCTCGGGCGATACCGCGGTGCTCTGGATGACCGCCGCCGGCCAGGCAGATGGCCCGCTGGAGCGAACCCCGATCACGGCCACATGGCGGCCCGAAGATCCAGCCGCCTTTGGGTGCGCCCAGATCAATCTGAGGCTGGCTGGGAGCGATGCGTATCTTCCAGCGGCCGTGGGCTGTGGCCCGCTGCTGGAATAAAAGAGTCCAAACCGCACCCATTTGGGGGTGTTTGTGCAACCCACTGGTCCAAAGAGACTTATGGCAGTGATCGTCGCCACATTCTGGGTTATCCACAGGTCGCCCACCCGCGAACCCTCAGTCGCTGGCCCGCTCAATAGCCTCCGCGGCGGCTGTGATCTCGCCCTGGGTGGTGGCCCGCCCGAGGCTCAGCCGGATTGTCGAGGCGGCCGCCGCTGGCGTGAGCCCAATCGCCGCGAGTACGTGGCTTGGCTCATCCTTGGCCGAGGCGCAGGCTGAACCACTCGAGCAGGCAATTCCCGGAAGCCGCTCAAGAAGTGGCTCGGGTCCGGATGTCGGGATGGTGATATTGAGAATGTGCGGCGCGCGACGGTTCTGGTCGCCATTGACGATCGCATCTGGGCGTACGCCGAGAATCCGCGTTTGGAGTTCGTCTCGCAGCGACTCGATGCGGGGAGCGTCCTCATCGAGACACGTCGCAGCGATGTTCGCAGCGCATCCGAACCCGACAATCGCCGGTACGTCGAGCGTACCGCTTCGCACATTCCGTTCGTGTCCGCCGCCCTCGATCAAGGGCTCAATCGGTCTGCCGACGGCTCGGCCTTGCAACACGAGCGCCGCTGCGCCTTTTGGCCCGTGCATTTTGTGCGCGCACACGCTGACAGCATCGACTGGAATGGCAGCGAGATCAACAGCCACCTTCCCCGGGGCCTGCGAAGCGTCGCAATGAAAGAGGATGCCGCGATCACGGCACATCGCGCCGATCGCGGCGACGTCATTGATCGTTCCGAGTTCATTGTTGACCCACATGATGCTCACCAGTGCCGTGTCGTCTTGCAGGCGACGTTCGATCTCGTCGAGATCGACCCATCCGCCGGATGTCGGTGGCGCGAGATCGACCAGAGCGCCCTCTCGCTCCAGTCGCCGCAGTGGATCGAGTACTGCCGGGTGTTCAACAGCCGAACTGACAATGTGTACAGATTCGCCTCGACGAAGCCTGGGTCTCACGAGTCCTTTCAAAGCCAGATTACAACTCTCGGTTGCCGACGCGGTGAACGTCAGATGGTCCGCTTGGCACCCGAGCGTGGCTGCAAGTTCAAGTCGCGCCCGGGCGACAGCCGCCGCGGCCTGAAGTCCGAGGTCATGCTTGCTCGCGGCGTTGGCGGGCCGCTCCACAAACCACGGCACCATCGCGCGAAGCACCTCCGGGTCCAGCGGCGTGCTGGCGGCGTGGTCGAGATAGACGGG
>CAYYGU010000219.1:0-2181 GCA_964471525.1 uncultured Isosphaeraceae bacterium | reverse complement strand
TCCTACGCATGGTTCATCGCCGAGTCGATCATTCGGGAGGGCGGGACGTGTTTGTTTACGCATCTGCCGGGTGAGAAGATGGAGCGGCGGGCCCGCAAGGCCATCGAGTCGATCGGGGTCGAGGATCCGTGGCTGCGTCCGATGGATGCGTCTACAGACGAGTCGATGGACGAAGCATTTGCCGCGGTGGCCGAGGCGAGCGACACGCTTGACTTCCTCGTGCACTCCATCGCCTTTGCCGACAAGGATTGGCTGAAGGAGGGAAAGTTCACCGCGACGCCACGCGAGGTCTTTACGCAGGCGATGGACATTTCCGCGTGGACCTACATGGCGATGGCGAACCGCGCCTTGCCGCTTATGAGCGATGGGGGCAGCATGCTTGCCATGTCGTACTACGGCGCCGAAAAAGCGGTGCCGGGTTACAACGTCATGGGCGTGGCAAAGGCGGCCCTTGAAGCGACCACGCGGTATCTCGCCATGGAACTTGGCGAAAGAAACATCCGCGTCAACACGATCTCCGGCGGCCCGCTTCGGACGATGTCGTCGATGGCTGTCGGAGGGTTCTCGTCAATCCTTGACTGGGTCGAGCAGAAAGCCCCGCTCAAACGAAACGTCACCGGCCAAGATGTTGGCGACTCCGCGGTATGGCTGCTCTCGGGGTTGTCTTCGGGCGTCACGGGGCAGACGATCTACGTCGATTGCGGGTATTCCGCGATGGGGCTGTAGCGGGCGACTGGTGAGGCGGGGGCGGGGCGAGGCGGGGCGTGAATCGCCATGGACGATCGCTCGCGAGATCCGCTGCTGGTACGAGCGCCTCTCGCACCGCCTCAACCACATCCTCAAGCCCTTCGCCTCGTTCAGCCGCGCACCGCACATCCGCGCCGCGAGTCGTCCCGAGATCAAAGCGCAGTCCGATTCGAAGATCGGGCCGCCGTGGCAGACTCGGCCATCCTGTTGCAGCGTCCGCCGCCGCGATCAGCAGGTCCGCGCCCCGGATGATTCCTTGACTCGCTGCAATGGCGGCCTTCTCAACGGGGTCGTCCGAGGTTCTTCGCCCCGGCGCATCGAGCCACTGCACCACCAGACCGCCGAGATTCAGCATGACGCCAACCGTGTCCCGCGTTGTCCCGGGTGTGTCCGAAACAACCGCGCGGTGCCGCCCAGCGAGGGCATTGAGCAGCGTGCTCTTTCCGATATTGGGGGCGCCGGCCAGGACGACGCGCGGCGGCTCCAGGAGTCGGCAGAGTCGCTTCGATCGCGACGCATCTTCGTCGGTCCACTCGATGTCTTTCTTCCACCGCGCCGGCTGCGCCAGCAGCAACTCCAGTGCCAGCGGGGTTGTTGCCTGTGGGAGTACTTCCAGCACCGCAGCTTCCACCGCGTCCGCTGCGCGTGGCCAGTCGCCCCCGCGGCCACGCTGCAGGACAACCCCAGCAGCCGCGATCCGCTGCTCGATCAGTCGGATGAGGTGGGGTCCGCCATGTGGCATGCAATGGAGGCATTCGAGATCGATCCGCGCGAGCAGTACCTCATCGATCCCGAGAAGTTGAGCCACGCTGATCTGACCGACCTCCGGAAGCGGCAGCCCGAGCGTCGTGCACCACTTCGTGAGATCCCCGCTCAACTCAATGATCGCAACCGCGCCGGGCGACTCGGCAGTCAGCAGTCGCGCGGCGTGCACGCTCAATCTTCGGTCTCATCGCCGCCAGCGGTCGCCATCGCATGCCGCGCCGCGACGGCGATACCTTGCAGCGTGAGATCCGGCACGATTCGGTCGATGAGTTCATCGCCGCGAAACAGCGTGTCGGCATCGCCGCCGGTGGCGACGATGGTCGGATAGGCGCCGTAATGGTCGGCGTAGTGCTCGGCAAGAATCCGAACCATGCCTTGAATGCCAAAGTGCACACCCTTGAGCATGGCTTGCGACGTACTGCGGCCGAAGGCGTCGGTCTCGGGGGCGACAAAATCAAGGTCAGGGAGCGCCTCGGTGTACTCGTGCAGCGACCGCAATTGCATTCGGCCGCCTGGCGCAATGGCACCGCCATGGAAGGTGCCGTCTCCATCGATGAAGTCCACCGTCACCGCCGTCCCTGCATCCACCACGATGCACGCCTGTTTGAGCACATCAAATGCCGCCGCCGCGTTGAGCAGGCGGTCCACGCCGGTGATGGTCTCGGGTGC
>CAYYGU010000218.1:0-2208 GCA_964471525.1 uncultured Isosphaeraceae bacterium | reverse complement strand
AAAGCGCCCTGCTTGAAGCCATGCAGGAGCGGCAAGTCACCATCGGCAAGGAAACACATACGCTTCCAGATCCGTTCCTGGTGCTTGCCACACAGAACCCGATCGAACAGGAAGGCACCTATCCGCTCCCTGAAGCGCAGGTAGACCGCTTCCTCCTCAAGGTTGTGGTCACCTACCCCACACGGGACCAAGAGGTGGAGATTCTGCATCGCATGGCGACCACCGGCGACGCTCCAGACGCCTCTGCGGTGATGAAACCAGAGGATATTCTCGCCGCTCGCAAAGTCGTGGACTCGATCTACCTCGACGAGAAAGTCGCCAAATACATCGTTGATATCGTGTTTGCAACGCGAGAGCCTGAACTCATCTCACCGGAACTCGGAGCCTTGGTCGAGTTCGGTGCCTCTCCCCGCGCGACCCTCGCCCTTTCGCTCGCGGCCAAGGCAGAAGCCTTCCTCGATGGCCGCGGCTACGTCGTGCCGCAGGATGTCAAGAATCTCGCCATGGATGTGCTTCGCCACCGCGTCGCCACCACCTATGAGGCAGAAGCAGAAGAAAAGACGTCGGAAGATGTGATCCAGGCCGTGCTTGATCACGTCCCGGTTCCCTGACCATCGCAGCCACGGATTCACGACCATGATCCCCACCGAACTGCTCAAGAAGATCAGGCGGATCGAGATTGCCACCTCGCGGCTGGCCAGCGAACTGCTCGCTGGTCAGTACCACTCGGCCTTCAAGGGTCGGGGCATCGAATTCGAGGAGGTCCGCCCCTATCAGCCTGGAGACGACGTCCGCGCCATTGACTGGAATGTCACCGCGCGGGCAGGCGATCCCTACATCAAGCAGTTCCGCGAGGAACGCGAGTTGACCGTCATGCTCATCGTGGACATGAGTGGTTCGCAGGGATTTGGAACCAACGAACAGACCAAACGCGAACTCATCACCGAACTGTGCGCCACCCTCGCCTTCTCGGCCATCCGCAACAACGACAAGGTCGGACTGCTCGCGTTCACGGACCGAATTGAAAAATTCGTGCCCCCCCGGAAGGGAACCCAGCACGTGCTGAGGGTGATTCGAGAACTGCTCGCCCATGAGCCGGTAGGAAACGGCACCGACATCGCCGGAGCACTGGAGTACTTCCGGCATGTCCAGCGGCGTCGCTGCACCGCCTTCCTCGTAAGCGACTTTCAGGATGACGGCTGGGAGCAGGCGATTCGCGTCGTCCGCCGGAAGCACGACCTCGTCGCCATCGATGTAGGCGATCGCCGGGAATTCGAACTTCCGGAAGTCGGGCTGCTGGAGATGCGGGATGCCGAGTCGGGTGAACTGGTGCTTCTGGATACGACGTCCCGCGTCGTACGTGATGCATGGACCACGCAGGCCATTGCCGACAGCGAACGACGATTGGGCTGGATGCGACGCCACCGGATCGACCGCCTTCCACTCCAGACCGGTGAGTCCTTCGTCGAAACGTTGAGCGCCTTCTTTCGGCGCCGCGAAGCGAGGATGGAACACTGATGCGCCGCCTCCTGATCATCGCTGCAGGTCTTGCCATCATGCCGTTCGGGTGCGAACAACCCCCGACCGATGAGGGCATCCGCTCTGCTGTGGACCGTGGCCCCGTCCACGCCTCTGTCACAGTCTCCTTGGCCGAAGCAACCGCCGGTGAGCGAATCGCAGTATCGATCGAAGCACAAGCCGAGGCGGACGTCATCATCGCCACACCGCTCTTGCTCTCACCGGAGGATGCTCAACTTGGAGGACTGACCGTCCTGCAGTCGTCCGACACGATGGACCTTCCTCTGGAAAACGGGGGGCGGCGATGGACCCAAGAACTCGTGCTGGATTCCTTCGAGCCGGGCGAGCACGAATTTCCCGCCATCACCATCGAATTCAAGGACGAACGGAGTGAGCCAGCCGTCACCGGGCAACTTGAAACGGAGCCGTTGACGGTGACCATCACATCGACCCTGTCTGCCGATGCGGAGTTGAACGATATTCGCGGCTGGATTGACATCCCCGGACCGCCTTGGTGGCCGTGGGTGCTCTCGGCGGGCGGTGGTCTTCTTCTTCTCGGAGGCATCGGTCTGTGGCTGGGGCTTCGTGATCGCGTCGAGGGACCGCCGCCGACCGCCGCCGAGATCGCCCGCGCAGCGATGCGAAGCCTGCGGGCCAAGCAGTACCTTCAGCGTGGTGAATCAGGAACCT
>CAYYGU010000217.1:0-2214 GCA_964471525.1 uncultured Isosphaeraceae bacterium | reverse complement strand
CTCGACGAAGTTCGCCGTTTCAACATCGCCCAACAGGCGCCCATCAACATCTGGGCCGAGCCGCACACCATCGAGCACCTTGAGCGGGTCTACAAGCACATCTTCCAGAAGCATGAGAACGTCAACGATTCGTTTCTCGCGGACGTGGATGTGCGCCCGTTGGTCCCGGGCGAACCCGTCGAGCTGCACGGCCTTCGAATCGAGCCTCTGCGATTCATGCACGGCAACCTTCCGATTCTCGGCTTCCGCATCGAGGCCAACGACGGTCCCGACTGGCCCCTTCCGCTCGCATGGTGTACCGATGTCTCAGAGATCCCCGAGCACACGAGAACTCGTCTCAAGGGCCTTGAAACCCTCTTCCTCGACATGCTCCGCGAGCGGCGACACGGCACCCACCTGAGCATCGAGGACGCCGTCGCCGAGGCCTACGCCATCGGCGCCCGCCGCACCTGGTTCATCCACATGGCCCACCAAATCAAGCACGCCGAGGTCGACGCCACCCTCCCGGAAGGCATGGCGCTCGCTTGGGATGGCCTGACCGTGGACTGGTCGGGGTAGGTCCGCGAACCCCCCATGTAGCCGCCGGCTGTTATCCTACGGGGCTCATGGCACAGCTCCGCGAAATCAAGAATCGGATGGGCGCGGTCAAGACGATCGCGCGGATTACCAAGACGATGCAGATGATCGCGACGGCGAAGTTCACCGCCGCCGGACAACGCGCGCAGCAGTCTCGTCCCTATGCGGCCATGATCGACGACATGGTTCGTCAGGTTGCCTCGAATGCCAGCGATTATGAATCCCCCCTGATCGATGGCCCCGGCGAAAAGACCAACAAGGATCTCCTGCTGGTGATCTGTTCCGACCGTGGACTTTGCGGCGCCTACAACGCCAACATCCTTCGGACTGCCAACAAGCATCGCCAAGCCGAGATCGACTCCACCGATATCGTCATCGAAACCGCTGGCAAGAAAGCATCCGCCTTCTTCAAGTTTCAAGGCATCGAAGTCTCCCGCGCCTACGGCATCGGCGATACCCCCCAGTACGAAGATGTTGAAGCGATCGCTCAGGACTACCTCGATCGGTACCTCGCGGGCGAGTACGACACCATCAAGATCGCGTCGATGCGGTATCACACGGTGTCCCGCCAAACCGCCGAAGTGACGCAGTTGTTGCCCCTGAGCCAGCCCGACTCCGGCGACGAAGCAGAATCGCACGCCGGTCGCCAAGATGTCTACGAGTTCACACCGTCGGCGTCCGAACTGCTCGACACCCTGCTGCCCACCACGGTCAAGACGCTGCTCTACCAACTCTTCATCGAAGCAGCGGTCAGCGAGCACGTCATGCGGATGATCGCCATGAAGGCGGCGACGGACAACGCGAAGGACTTCGGCCGGACGCTTGCGAGAAGCTACAACCGAGCGCGGCAGGGTCAGATCACGACCGAACTCACTGAGATCGTCTCTGGCGTTGCGGCCCTCGAAGGCTGACCCCCCCTGATAGTCCCAATCCCTCGTCTGCGATATCCAGTGGATTGATCCGATGGGGGGATGTTTCCCGCTGTTTCACACGCACCCATGAATCAGAGGGCCACACATACCCCATGTTGTCGCAGGCAGATACGCCGTTTTTCAGGCTAAAAAAACATCATGTATCGCGCATGTTGAGGCTGGGCGATGCTTCTTGGTGTGTGTCAGGCACTGGGCAGCCCGGCACGGTTGGTTGCACACTCTCCTGCAGCCACTGCACGAGCGGGTCTCACGACCCCCCCACCCCGACGCGTTCGCTCCTTGACGCGTCGGGGTGCTGTGTTGGTCGAATCAGCCAATCGCCATGGCACCGCGGGCGGCGAGATCGCCCCACGGGTCGGGAAGGTCCGGGGCGATCTCAAGCAGGACACCCGCCACGATTTCGACCGGCTGGCTGGAGAGCATGACGCCGTGATGCTCGGCGGCTGCCGCCATCAACAGCAAGTACCACAACAGACCTCGCATTCGTGCATCCTCGTCATCGGCTTTGTGGAAGCACTGTTTGGCGAGTTGATACTGAGTGCGAATGGAGTTGATGTCGCCGCTCTTCGAACACAGCATCGCCTTGGTGTCTACAGAATTGCCATCGAAGTCCACAGAGATCGCTTCGGCAAGCCATTCCGCGCCATCGGTCGCGATGAGTCGGAAACGCAGCGTGTGTGTTGGTCGCGTGTCTTGTACGCGGCCA
>CAYYGU010000216.1:0-2223 GCA_964471525.1 uncultured Isosphaeraceae bacterium | reverse complement strand
TAGTTCCGTGCAGCGGCGCGTTTGGTGAGATTGAGGGTTCACACGGCATCGCGGTCCATGGGATGATCGGCGATCAACAGTCGGCGCTTTTTGGACAGGGGTGTCTTGCGGCTGGGGAAGCGAAGACAACCTATGGCACGGGCTGTTTCCTGCTTATGAACACGGGTGATCGTCGGGCGGAGAGTTCGCATGGACTGCTCTCGACGATTGGGTGGCAACTCGATGGCGGCCAGCCGCAGTACGCCTTAGAGGGAAGCGTCTTTATGGGTGGCGCATCGATTCAGTGGCTCCGCGATGGACTCAAAATCATCGACACAGCGGCCGACGTCAACGCGCTCGCCGGCTCGGTTCCCAACGCGGGTGGTGTGGTACTCGTTCCGGCCTTTGCAGGACTTGGCGCACCCGAGTGGGACGCATGGGGCCGCGCCGCGATCTTCGGGATGACGCGCGGCACAACCGATGCGCACATCGCCCGGGCGACGCTCGAAGGCATTGCTTTCAGTGTTCGTGATGTGCTGGCCGCCATGGAGGAGGACTCCGGGGTCTCGCTTCGGGAACTTCGGGTCGACGGTGGTGCTGCCGTGAGTGACTTGCTTATGCAGATTCAAGCGGACGTGCTGAACACCGCCGTTCTTCGGCCAAGGTCGCTTGAGAGGACCGCGTGGGGCGCGGCTGCCATGGCCGGGATCGGCTCCGGCGTGTATGGATCGGCGACGGAGGTTGCCGACCACTGGACGCTCGATCGGCGATTCGATCCAGCGGCGGGTGCGGATCATCGCAGCAGGAAATTGCGATCATGGCAGCGGGCGGTGGATCGCGTGCGAGGTTGGGCCAAGGAGGATGCGGAGTGAAACGCAATGAGGTCCTGGCCGCCGAAGCACGCGGCCCCTTCGATGTGATCGTGATCGGCGGGGGCGCCAGTGGGCTCGGCGTCGCGGTCGATGCGGTGTCCCGCGGATACCACACACTGCTCTTGGAACAGGCCGACTTCGGCAAGGGTACGAGCAGCCGCTCGACCAAACTCGTGCATGGCGGCGTGCGATATCTGCAGCAAGGAAACATCTCGCTGGTGCGTGAGGCGCTGCACGAGCGGGGCATCATGTACCGCAACGCGCCGCACTTGGTGACCAATCTTGCCTTCGTCGTACCACGATACAAGTGGTGGGAGGGACCGTTCTACGGGATCGGACTCAAACTCTACGACCTGCTCGCCGGGAAACTCAATTTGGAGAAGTCGCGGAGCCTGAACCCGGCGGAGACGATTGCGTGCATTCCGAATCTGGAGGCGGAGGGCCTTGATGGCGGGACCGAGTACCACGACGGCCAGTTTGACGATTCCCGGATGTGCGTGACGCTGATGCGGACGGCGGCCGATCTCGGGGCGGTCATCGTGAACTACGCGGAGGTCACCGAACTGCTGCGTGATGAAGTCGGTCATGTGTGCGGTGTTGGATTCCACGATGTGGAGTCTGGAGTTGACGTGGAGGTTCGGGGCCATGTCGTTGTCAACGCCACCGGCGTGTTCTCCAACAGTGTGCGAAGAATGGATGACCCCGAGGCCGAGTCGGTCGTTGAGCCGAGTCGCGGTGTGCATCTCGTACTGGATCAGTCCTTTCTCTCGGGTGACACCGCCATCATGGTTCCCCACACCGATGATGGTCGCGTTCTCTTTGTGATTCCCTGGCACGAGCGGTGCCTGGTCGGCACGACCGATGAGCACGCGCCCGAGCCAGTATTGGAGCCACGGGCCACAGACGAGGAGATCGAGTTCATTCTTCGGAACGCGGCGAGGTATTTGCGTCGAGATCCGACGCGAGATGATGTGTTGAGCGTATTTGCTGGTTTGCGGCCACTCGTGCGGCACGAAGGGCAGGCGACCAAGAAGATCTCACGCGAGCATGAGGTGCTTGTATCGCCAAGCGGACTGGTCAGCATCATCGGCGGCAAGTGGACGACGTATCGAAAGATGGCAGACGATGCGATGGATCATGCCATCGATGTCGGCGGGTTGGAGCGGCGGGGGTGCGTGAGCGAGGCGCTTCGTCTGCGTGGTTGGTTGGATCGTGATGATCCGTCGATGCCGAAGGAGAACTGGCTTCGGGTGTACGGGGCGGATGCCGGGGAAGTGATGCGCATTTGCGATGAGCTCGAGCGAGGACACGAGTTACTGCATGATCGGCTTCCGTATCCGCGCGGGGTCGTCGTACACGCGGCGCGGTTGGA
>CAYYGU010000215.1:0-2228 GCA_964471525.1 uncultured Isosphaeraceae bacterium | reverse complement strand
TGCCGAGCCCCTCGTAGGTGACCCACTTGAGGTCCTCGGTCTTGAAGGCGTCGCCGTTCGGGAAGTCGTACTGCACCGGCGGGTACACAATGGGCCGCGCCGCATCACGAGGATTTTCCGCCACGAGCATCGTGCATTCGCTGCCCGCAATGTATTCCTCCGCGAGCGCCGCGCCGTACCGGGAGATGAACTTCTTCGCTTGAATTCTGAACCCGCTTGGCGAGACGGCTTTGGAGCGGCGGCTGATGCCGATGCTCGCATAACTGTTGTGGTGCTTGACGAAAAGGGGGAAGCGGAGTTTCTTCGCCGCTGCACGAACGTCTGCCTGCGTACGCACGATCATGCCGCGGGGCGTGGCGATGCCGAGCCGGCGACATGCTCGCTTGATGTGCAAGCGGGTCGGTTCGAAGCAGGCACTCGTGGCGCCGGTAAACACGACACCGGCCCGCTCAAGCGTGCGGATGACCTCAACGCCGGGCGAATCATGCTGTTCCTTGCCGCCGTCGCAAAGGTTGAAGAAGACATCGATTGGCCGGCCGTCCACGCCATCCTTGATCAGCCGCTTGACCGCTCGCGGGGCCTCGGCCTTGGCGCCGAGTTCTACCGTGTGCCAATCGACCTGCGGCAGGTGCGGCCGCGGGTCACACGGCCAGTCGTACTCGGCGATGGATGGATCATCGACGTCTTGATTGGTGAGCAGACACACAAACACATCTGAACGCTACCAGAACAACGCGGATCTGTGGCCTTGCTACCGCCGCTTGATCCACGTCACCGTCAGCGGATCATTGAGACAATCGAGCACCGGTTGCATCGTCTCGGGTCCGGGCTGCGTGTAGGTGACGCCGGGGGTGGGGTCGTTGCCCGGGCCGCCTGGGTTGTAGAAGGGGTCGTAGGTTCCGCTGGCGGGAATG
The DNA here is from genome assembly GCA_964471525.1 of uncultured Isosphaeraceae bacterium. GTDB lineage: Bacteria > Planctomycetota > Phycisphaerae > Phycisphaerales > SM1A02 > UBA12567. Next base: position 1,314 of record CAYYGU010000215.1, on the reverse strand, counting down.
TGTACGTGCGTGATGGTGCGCATGGCCGCGCGGTCGCCGCGGAGGATGATGTCGATCTGATTGTCGTGGTCTTCCGAGTAGGCGAGAGTCCATGGATCCTGATCGGCGGTGAGGCCGAGGTCGGCAAGCCCGAGCACCTCGAGTTCGTGTCCGTCAATCTCGTACACCGTGTCGGTCTCGGTAATCCAGATCTCCTCACCGCTTGAGGTTTCGGCGCGAAGACGGAAGAAACGCGTGAAGTCGCTTGGAAGCACAGACGCAACGCCGTCTGGCGAGAAGCCGCCGGTCGTGAGCACCCGCAGTCGGTACTTCGCCTGTGGTCCCCAAATCGCCTTGCCGTGATTGGGCAGCGCGCCTTGGAATGGTCGTGGTCCATTGTCACCGAGGGTTCGGAGACGACTGATCTTCGCTGCGCACAGAGTCGGGCCGCTTCCACTTGCATACGCGGTCATCGGCGTGACACCGTCTCCGTAACTCATACCGACCGCTGAGGCCATCTTGCCGCCGGGGCCAATGAGCGTGAGCGGCGTGTCGTCCTGAACGACCTCAAACTTGACGACGTACACGGCGTCCGGGTCGCTGTAGGGGTCCCGCCGATCACCGAACTCACCGAAGATGACGACGGTGTTTCGTTCATTGAATTCGAAGTTGGGGAAGATCGATGCGGCCTCGGGCGTCACGACCGATCCGTCACTGAGCGTCACGCGAAAGTCGGTGGGGTCAACGGTGCTTGGCTGCACCGGCCAACTGAATTCGGTGGGATAGCCGTCGAGGCCGAAGACGAATCGGCCGTATGAAATCCAAGTCGTGAGGGGCGAAGCCGCCGAGGTGTGGGCTCGAAGCGGGACATTGTCGCCGGGCACATCGTTCCAGGTGCCGCCCGCCGCGCGGCAGAGCCATTCGCCGAGCCCCGGAATGCTCAGTCCCGGAATGCCGATGATCTTCGTGAAGCCGAGGCCCGACGCGAGAATGCGTGGCTCGGTGTCCCAGCAGTCGGCGTTGATCAGGATGTCCTGTTTGAGCAGGCGGTAGGTGGGGGACGTGACCACCCACGAAAGCGGGCCGCCCGATGCCGTCGCGGCTGCCGCGCACGCAAGGCAAGCGCCAATGATTGATACGTGGGCCATCCGCTTCCTCTTCCTCCAAGGCCTTCAGCATACTTGCTGCGGGATTTGCGGCAAGCACAAAGCGGGCCGATCGGCCGGCAGTTGATCATGGGGTGATTGCTGGTGATTACTGGACACCCATCCAATTGAGGCCCAGAACCCCCTTCGGCCGCCGTCGGATTACTGGACACCCATCCGGCCGCCGTCG
>CAYYGU010000214.1:0-2243 GCA_964471525.1 uncultured Isosphaeraceae bacterium | reverse complement strand
GTACCGGCCAACTGAACTCGGTGGGATAGCCGTCGAGTCCAAAGACGAAGCGGCCATAGGAGATCCATGTGGTGAAGGGGGATGCCGCCGAAGTGTGTGCTCGAAGCGGGACATTGTCGCCGGGCACATCGTTCCACGTGCCGCCGGCCGCGCGGCAGAGCCACTCGCCGAGCCCTGGAATGCCCAGTCCCGGAATGCCGATGATCTTTGTGAAGCCGAGACCAGAGGCGAGGATCCGCGGCTCGGTGTCCCAGCAGTCGGCATTGATCAGGATGTCCTGCTTGAGCAGCCGGTAGGTGGGGGAAGTGACCACCCACGAAAGTGGGCCGCCGGATGCCGTCGCGGCGAAAGCGCACGCAAGGCAAGCACCAATGATTGATATGTGGGCCACCCGCTTCCTCCTCCTCCTCCAAGGTCTTCAGCATACTTGCCGCGGGATTCGCGGCAAGTGATTACTAGTGATTACTGGACACCCATCCAACTGCGTGATCGTTGGACACCCATCCAATCCGTGCGTGATTGTTGGACACCCATCCAATTCGTGCGTGATTGTTGGACACCCATCCAATTCGGGTCCGGAATCCCCTCGGCCGCCGCCGGATGGCCCCTCAGCCAATCTGGCAGGCCAGAAAGCCCCCCTGACGCCCTTCGGCGGGCAAAGAAGACCGGTTTTGGTATCCGCTCCATCCTGATTTCGGCACGCGGCTTGCATCTATTCAAGGTCCACCCTCGGATCAACCGGGGCGTGGGGATGGGGATCGCGGCCTGAAGCCGCTCCCCAGGAAGGATTACAACCATGTCAAAAATCATTGGAATCGATCTCGGCACCACCAACTCATGCGTGGCCGTCATGGAAGGCGACCAGCCGAAGGTGCTCATCAACTCATCGGGGAACCGCACGACGCCCAGCGTGGTCGGATTCACCGACAAGGGCGACCGCCTCGTGGGCGAGCCCGCTCGTCACCAACAGGTGACCAACCCCAAGAACACCGTCTTCTCCATCAAACGCTTCATGGGCCGTCGTCACGACGAGGTCCAGAGCGAAGAGAAGCTCGTCCCCTACGGCGTCACCGGCGGCGCCGATGAACTCGTCAAGGTGCAAGTCGGCAGCGATGGCAAGGAGTACACACCGCCGGAAGTGTCGGCCATGATCCTGCGTGAACTCAAACGGATCGCCGAGGAATACCTCGGAGAGACCGTCGACGCCGCCGTCATCACCGTCCCGGCCTACTTCAACGACGCGCAGCGTCAGGCCACCAAGGACGCCGGTGAAATCGCTGGCCTCAAGGTCGAGCGAATCATCAACGAGCCGACGGCCGCGGCGCTGGCCTATGGCCTTGAGAAGAAGACAAACACCAAGATCGCGGTCTTCGACCTCGGTGGCGGTACGTTCGATGTCTCCGTTCTGGACATCGGCGACGGCGTCTTTGAAGTGCTCTCCACCAACGGCGATGGTCACCTCGGTGGTGACGACTTCGACCAGGTCATCATCGACTACCTCGCCGAGGAGTTCCGTAAGACCGAGGGCATCGACATCCGCGACGATGCAATGGCACTGCAGCGGCTCAAGGAAGCCGCCGAGAAGGCCAAGTGCGAACTCTCCCAGCAGCTCGAAACCAGCGTCAACCTGCCCTTCATCACCGCCGACCAAAACGGCCCGAAGCACTTGCAGGTCACGGTCACCCGCGCGAAGTTCGAAGAACTCGCTTCGAGCCTCTTCAAGCGACTCGAAGCCCCGTGCAAGACGGCGCTCAAAGATGCCGGTCTCGGCACCAGCGACGTCAGCGATGTCGTCATGGTCGGTGGTTCGACACGTATCCCGAAGGTGCAAGAGATCGCCAAGGCGACCTTCGGCACTGCGGATATCGACAAGTCGATCAACCCAGACGAAGTCGTCGCGATCGGCGCTGCGATTCAGGGTGGTGTGCTGCAGGGCGACGTCAAGGACGTGCTCCTGCTTGATGTCACGCCACTGAGCCTTGGTGTTGAAACCCTCGGCGGTCTGCTGACGCGGCTCATCGAGAAGAACACGACGATTCCGACCTCTCGCAAGGAGACCTTCTCCACCGCGAGCGACAGTCAGACCAGCGTGACGATTCACGTCCTGCAAGGCGAGCGCGAGTTCGCCAAGGACAACCGCACGCTCGGGCAGTTCGATCTGACGGACATCCCCGCCGCGCCGCGCGGCACGCCGCAGATCGAAGTCGAGTTCGCCATCGACGCCAACGGCATCTTGAAGGTCT
>CAYYGU010000213.1:0-2250 GCA_964471525.1 uncultured Isosphaeraceae bacterium | reverse complement strand
GCGCCGCATGCCTCGGCGTTGCGGGTATTGACTTCGAACCAGCAGAACTGCCGGCCTGTGATGGGTTCCATGGTGATTGTTGAGGTCGTCATAGCAGGCTCCTTCTCAATTGACGAAGGAGTCACGGTCGCAGGAGCTGCATTCTGTGTCAAGTCACCGGCGTCGCCTGCCGCCAAGCAGTACGAGGACCGCCACCGTGGCTGGCCCAGGAATCGCCGTGAGCGGCAGGGTCGGTGTGATGGCGGAGTAGTCGTCGTTGAAGCCGTTGTACCAGCCGGAGATCAACCCATCGCTCAGTTCGGTTGTATCGACGGCGGACCAGGCGTCGGACCAGTCCACGACACCGTCTCCGGCCGGTGAGGCCAAAGAGTGCGCCCAGAAGTAGGACGTGTCTCCAACGTCCCCGTTCCACGCGAAGTTGTCGGCGAAGATACCGCTGCCCCAATCGGTCCAGTCGTACACCAGTCCACCCTCGCCCAGCGCCAGCAGCATGTCGTGCGCGGTGGCCTCACCGCTCCACTGGTAGGCGAAGGCGTGCGAAGTGCCTCCTGTGGCGGCGAAGTCAATGACGGCATACGAGGTGAATTCGCCCGTCCCGACGGTGGCGGTGACATCGAGGATGATGCCCTCGTCGATCAGAAGGTTCGCCGAGGTGGCCGCGGTGAACGCGCCGATGGCGGAGGCGATGATGAGGGTCGTGCGCATGGGAACACTCCTTGCCCGTGCGTGGCGGGCGGCGGTCAAGGAATGAGGCAGGTCTTCCGGCTGTGACCCATGGCTCGATCGTCTTCCCGCCCGGGTGGGCAGTGACCGTGATCGAGTGTCCCGTCCGGCGATGGTCTCTCGTTCGGAGACACACTTCCGGGGGGGGTCGTACGGCGGCGGCACCGCGGTGGACTCCTTCCCGCGTGCTGCGGGGGACCACACTTCCCTCTTGGCTGACCCCGCGGCGCACACCGCGAGCGGGCCAGAACCTCATTCCGCCCCGAATGGTATTCCCCCATTGGCATATTTGCGGCGGTACTTGTCCCGCAGCTGCGTGTGGCGGCTGCTGAGATCGACTGGGCGTCCGTCGATCCACGCCCGCTCGACCTCGGTTCGGATCTGGAGCGGGTCGCCGGTAGTCACGATGAAGGTGGCGGATTTGCCCGGCTCAAGGCTGCCAAGTTGGTCGCCGACGCCGATGATCTCGGCGGCGTCGATGGTGATCGCTCGCAGGCCCTCCTCGGGTGTCAATCCGTTGGCAACCGCCGAGGCGGCATGGTGGGGGAGGTTCCGCAGATGTGCCGGTCGATCGCGTGGGGCGATGCAGAAGCGGACGCCTTTGTCTCGAAGGCGTGCGGGCAGCGTGTGGGGCTCATCCGGATTGCGGGTGCGGCTGCGGGGGTAGCGGTGGACGCCTCGAACGATGACCGGCACATTGTCTGCCACCAGCAGGTCGGCGACCTCATCGGCTTCCTCCCCGCCGAGGATGACCGGGTCGAGCCCCCGCCCCTTGGCCCACGCCACCGCGGTTGCAATCTGCCCGGCGGTGGATGCCTTGATGAGAACCGGCTGGTTTCCCGCCAGGGCTGGGCGGAGTGATTCGGCGCGGCTGTCTGGTGTCAGGGTGGGGTCGACATCACACGCTGCGAGGTAGGCATCGGCCTGATCAAGGAAATCGTTGATCGCCGTGAGCTGCTTGGTCGCGGCCTTTCCACCATCGCTTTTTCGGCTGCCGAAGGCGGGCCGGTCCATCGTGGGCCACTCGATGACCATGGCGGACGAGGGCGTGATGGCGAGATCTTCCCAGTCCCATCCATCGAGACGGATCACGGCGGCTTGTCCGGGTATTCGCCCGCCGTCTGGGACGACCAGCGCCGTCAGAATGCCCGATGTGCGGGTGACGGGAATAAGGTCGCTGTCCGGATTGAGCGCGACGACCGCGCGGGCCTCCGGGGTGAAGGAACCGTGTTCATCATGGTCATGTGTGACTTCGGCCATGCCTGTTTCGACGAGTCCGAGGATCGAGTCGGCGGCGACCAGTCCCGGGTACACATGGCGGCCTTCAAGATCAATGATCTCGGCGCCGTCGATGCTTGGTCGATCGCCACGACCGATCAGTGTGATGTGACCATTCTCGAAGGCCATCCACCCGTTCTCGAGCGGTTCGGCGGTCACCGGGTGGATGGTGGCGTTGATCAGAAGCACCGGACCTTCGGTATCAGACGCGGGGATCTGCCGCGACTGACCAAGGGCGGTGGCGGACAG
>CAYYGU010000212.1:0-2261 GCA_964471525.1 uncultured Isosphaeraceae bacterium | reverse complement strand
TTCACGATAGGGCTGAAGTACACAAGCCCTGTGTCCTGCAGTTCCGGGGCGAGTTCCGCGTGAGCTTCGTCCCGAGGCTTGCTCGTAATGGCGCCGAACAAGCCGCAGTCCGTGCTCTTGAGCACTTCGACGGTGCGATCGGGCAGCGGGTTGCCTTCCTTGCACCAGAACTCCCAGCCAATGTCCGCATGGACATACTCGGCGTCGAAATTCATCGCATCGAGCACGATGCGGGTGGCATCCATCACATCCACGCCGACGCCATCTCCGGGCATCCAGGCAATTCGGTACTTGGCCATTGGTGGTGGGCTCCTGTGAAGCGGACCATTGTAGAGAATCCGTCGACAGCAGTCGGCCACTGGCCCCCTACGATCCGCCCAGCCGGGCCCGCACCACCGCTTCGGCGCCGCCGGCGACGATGATTTCTTGAGGCACTTCGCCCAGCGGGATGAATGGATAGGACTGGTCGCCAGTCGTGATGGTCGCGGCGGCGAAGTCGATGGTTGCCTCGCCAACGGGAATGGTTAGCGGGGTCGATTGCCCCGCTGAATCCCGAAGCATGCCGACCAAACCAGGGCAGGCCACACACACAAAGCCATTGTTGATGGCGTTTCGCACGTAGGTCTGGCTGAAGGAGGCCGCGATCACGCAGGCAATGCCGCGGACCTCCAGGCATGTGGCGGCCTGCTCGCGGGATGAGCCAGTACCAAAGTTGTCCCCCGCGACGATGATGTCGCCAACCTCGGCAATGCCCGCAAAGGCCGGATCGTAATTCTCCATGGCGGCGGCGGCCATCTGCTCGGGCGTCACATCGTCTCGATAGGTCATCGCCCCGCTGTAGATCCCGTCGGTATTGAGATTGTCAACAGGAAGCCACAGCATGCGGCCCGTGATCTTCGCGGGGAACCCATCCACGATCGACACCCCGCCGGCCGTTACCAAGGTTTCACGCATCTCGAACCGACCCCGCACCTCGCACGGCTCATAGGCCGACGGAGCGGCGATGTGTCCCGCTATCGCCGAGGCCGCGACGACCGCGGGGCTTGCCAAATAGGCCTTCGCATCGCGGCTGCCCATACGCCCCTTGAAGTTGCGGTTGGTGGCGCTGATGCCGACTTCGCCCGGCTCCAGCGTGCCAGCGCCGAGACCAATGCACGTGCCGCAGCCGGGCGGCAGGAAGGTGGCGCCTGCGTCTTCGAGCGTCTGCCATGTTCCGTCAGCCTCGGCCTGCTCTTGGATCGTTTCGCTCGCTGCCGCGACGTAGAACTGAACGCCTTCCGCGGTGTGCTGTCCATCTACGACCTTCGCCGCTGCGCGAAGATCCTCCAAACGACCATTGACGCAGGAGAGCAGGTACGCCTTCTGAATGGCAATCCGATCCGCCTCGATGTCGGGCAGCGACCGCATCACCTTGACGTGGTCTGGCCCCGAGACGTGCGGAATGACGCTTGCGAGATCGAGTTCCAACGCTGCCGCATACACGGCATCGTCATCGGCGCAGCGAGGATCGGCCGCCCACCGATCAACATCCTCCGCTGTGAATCGCGGAGTGCCGCGTTCAGCGAGCCAAGCGGCGCGATGGTGGAGCCACTGACAGAGGACATCGTCGAATGGAAATACCCCCGCCAAAGCCCCCCACTCGGTCGTCATATTGGCGATGCTCATCCGCTGATCCATCGTGAGTTGCCCGAGTCCGTCCCCGGCGAACTCGACGGCGTGATTGAGCACTTCGTCGTGATTGAAGGCTCCGCAGAGCGCGATGATCACATCCTTGCCGGTCACGCCAGGCTGCAATGCGCCGGTCAGCACGACCTGCGCGACTGGCGGAACCTGCCACCACGTTTCACCGGTGGCCCAAATACTCGCAGCGTCCGTTCGAACAACCGGCGTTCCGAGGGCGGCAAGCGCCCCGTAGATGTTCGAGTGACTATCACTGCCAACCACCATGCTTCCGGGAGTGACGTAGCCACGCTCGATCATCACTTGGTGACTGATGCCGGTGCCGGGTTTGTAGAACTCGACGCCCTGCTCGCGAGCAAACGTCTCGATCCTCGCGTACTTGCCAAGGTTCTCCGGGGAGTGGTTCTGGATGTCATGATCGATCGCAAAGACCGGCTGCGAGGCGTCGTGCATTCGCGCCGCGCCAATGGCCTTGAATTTTCCCATGACCGCCGAGGTATTGTCGTGGGTCATAATGTGCTTCGGGCGAATACGAAGGAAGTCTCCCGCATGAACCGGTCCGCTCGGGACGGCGTGGGCGG
>CAYYGU010000211.1:0-2285 GCA_964471525.1 uncultured Isosphaeraceae bacterium | reverse complement strand
AGCCCCGCTCCTGCCCCCACACGCCGCCGCTGACGCCCGCGTCAATGTAGTGAATACCGCCTTCTGCAAGGCGTTTGGATCGGCGAAGATCATCTCGCCACATGCTGTTTCCGCCATCGATCAGGATGTCGTTCTCTGCTAGGTGTGGCGACACGGTGTCGATCACGGTGTCGACAAGTCCGGCTGGCACCATCATCCAGACAGCGCGGGGCGCGTCCATTTTCGATGTCAGTTCCTCGACACTCACCGCGCCAACCGCGCCGTCATCAACGAGCGCCGCGACGGCATCCTGATTGACATCCCACACGACGCATTCGTGCCCTGCGGCCATGAGCCGCCGCACCATGCCCGCGCCCATGCGTCCCAAACCGATCATCGCCAACTGCATGACAGGACCCCTTCTCTTCGGCGCTCAGGTCGACTGCAAATTCCCGATCTTCGACTCGATCGTCTCCAGCAGATGCTTCCACGCCTTGACAAATGCCTCGGCGCCATCCGCTTGCAGGGATGCCCCCAGTTCCTCGATGTCGACACCGGCGGCCTCGAATCCTGCGATCACGCGGTCGGCTTCCTCCCAAGACGCCTCGTTGAGTACGCCATCCACGACACCGTGATCGGCGAAGGCCAGCAACGTAGCCTCCGGAATGGTATTGATGGAATCCTTCGCCACGAGTGCCGTGACATACAGGGTGTCTGGAAGCGACGGATCCTTGGTGCTGGTGCTCGCCATAAGCAGTTTTTGGCGGTGCGCGCCGCGGGCCTCCAGTTTCTTGAAGCGTTCGCTCGTGAAGATCTCCTCGCACGCCCTGTGGCAGCGCGTCGCGCAGGCAATTCCGAGTGTGTTCTTCAACTCGTCGCCAACCAGATCGGCGGTCGGCGTATCCCAGCGAGAGATGAAGACAGACGCGACCGAAAAAACCTTGGCATCAAGACCCGCCGCCAATCGCCGCTCGATGCCGCGGATGTAAGCCTCAGCGGCAAGGCGATACTGCGTTTCGTTGAAGAGCAACGTCACGTTGACGTTGACGCCGCGGAAAACCAGTTCTTCGACGGCCTCGGCGCCCTCGGGCGTGCCAGGTACTTTGATCAGCAGATTCGGCCGATTCATCCGCTCGAAGATCATCGTGCCTTGTTCAATGGTTGTAGAGGCATCGGCTGCGAGCAGCGGCGACACCTCAAGCGAGACACATCCGTCGTTGCCGTCGGTCACATCCCATGCGGTCCGCAAGAGGTCGGCGGCCCGCGACAGATCGTCGATCGCCAGATCGAAGAAGATCGCCTCTGCATCGGTACCGGTCATGGAGTCGTCGTACAGGTCGCTTCCGGAGATGGCCTTGTCGAAGATCGATGGGTTGCTCGTGAGCCCCGTGACGCAGTTGTCACTGATGTACCGGGCAAGTGTTCCGTCGTCGAGTATGTCACGGCGGATGTAGTCGAGCCATGCGGCTTGCCCCGCTTGGGTAAGCGTGTAGAGCGGATTCATCGTTCTTCTCCTCTCGATGTCGATGATCTGGCCGAGGCGGCGGCGATACCGCTCCTTTGGCTGAAACTCGGCGTGCAGATAGGCCCGCACGATCTCAGCGGCTGGTTCGGGGCCGATGACACGGGTTCCAATCACCAACATGTTGGCGGCGTCATGTTCGACCATCTGGTGCGCGGTGTAGGTGTCGTGGGCGGTCGCGGCGCGAATGCCGGGAAAGCGGTTCGCCGCAAGCGTCATGCCGGCGCCCGAGCCACACAGCAGGATGCCCCGCGGCGCGCGGCCAGCCATGAGTTCGCCGCAGGCCGCCTCGGCGGCAATCGGGAAGTCCACTCGCTCGCCTTCTTGTGGTCCCACCAGCACGGCCTCGTGACCAAGCGCCACCACAACTTCTGCGAGATGGGATCGCATGGTCAGCCCTGCGTGATCACCAGCCAGTACGACTCGCATGACGGGACCCTCCAAGATGGGCACGATACCGGAAATGGGATCGGGTACTGAGCCGGCAGCCGACCCCGGTACAGTATCGTGCTACCCGTGGACATCCTGACCATCGACATCGGCGGCACCAATCTGAAGATCCTTCGCTCGGGCAAGCCGAAGCGGCGGAAGGTGAAGTCAGGCAGGCATCTGACGCCCGAGTCGATGGTGCAGACCGTCAACGAGATCTGTCGCGATTGGTCTTGGGATGCGATATCCATTGGATACCCCTCTCCGGTCGTTGGCGGGAGGCCGCTGCTCAATCCGACAAACCTCGGTATTGGCTGGGTTGGCTTCGACTACGAGGCCGCCTTTGGCTGCCCGG
>CAYYGU010000210.1:0-2320 GCA_964471525.1 uncultured Isosphaeraceae bacterium | reverse complement strand
GCTACTTCGTGGGATTGAGTTTGCCGATTCGAAGAGTTCGTTCCTGCGAGGTGGTCTGTGATTGTTCGGTCTGCCATCGCCATAGGATTGTCGGTACTGGCCGTCGGTGTGTTGGTGGGTTGTCATTCCCCGACTCGTGTTGAAGATTCCGTCGCCCGAAAGCGAGTTTCGATGCCGGAGTCATGGGTCTATGAATCGGATCGGTCTGGCAAGGTGAACGCCCTTCCCAAGGGGCTCAGGGATCGACTTCAGAGCCTTCGGGACGACATGATCAAGGAGCAGGGCTCACAGTATTTTGCGTTCTGGGGACACTACACCCCGGAACTGCAGGCGCGAATCGAAGCGATGAATCAAGCCTGCAACGAGGCCTACCTCGTGAGCGATCGGGTTATTGCGTCCAACTTGACGCCGGGCCTTCAGTCCGTCACGGAGACCGAAGCCGATCTTTGGTGGGACAACCAGATTATCTATGACGTCCAGGCCCGAGAATTCGTTGATGATTGGCGGTCCTTTTGGCTTCTTGATTCTCCGTCCATCCTGAATCGCCTTCCGATAGTGGATACCGCGTCGCCGTGAGCAGGGGAAGTGGTTTCTGCCCATGCCATTCTCAATCGACCACGTCGCCGCTCGCCAGATTCTAGACAGCCGGGGCAACCCCACAGTGGAGTGTGAGGTGGGGTTGAGTAGCGGTGCGCGTGGGCGGGCCGCGGTGCCAAGCGGTGCCAGCACCGGCGAGCATGAGGCGGTGGAACTTCGGGACGGCGGGACCGAGTGGGGCGGCAAGGGCGTGCAGAACGCCGTATGCAATGTTCATGAGGAAATAGCACCGCAGGTACTTGGGCTCGACGCTCGCGATCAGGAGGGCCTTGACGGCCTCATGTGCGAGCTTGATGGCACCGACACGAAATCGCGGCTCGGAGCCAATGCGATTTTGTCCGTGTCCATGGCGGCTGCGAAGGCCGCTGCTGCACACAGTGATCTGCCCCTCTTCCGGTACCTCGGTGGCGCGAGCGCCCATGTGATGCCCGCCCCGATGATGAACATCCTCAATGGCGGCAAGCACGCCGACAATACCGTGGACTTCCAGGAGTTCATGATTCAACCGCTGGGGTTTCCTTGCTTCGAAGAGGCCATGCAAGCAGGTGTCGAGATCTACCACACGCTCAGGGGCGTGCTGCATGACCGGGGTCTCTCGACCGCCGTTGGCGACGAGGGTGGTTTCGCGCCAGATCTCGCCTCCAACGAGGAGGCTCTGGAAGTCATCGCCGCAGCCACCGAGCGTGCCGGCTACGAACTCGGCGAGCAGATCGTCATTTGCCTCGATCCGGCAACGAGCGAAATGGTGTCGGAGGCCAAGAAGCAAGGCAAGGAGGGCTATTGCTTCTTCTCAAGCGATCCAGAACGCGTGGCAAGCAGCGACGAAATGATCGATCTGTGGGCAGGGTGGTGCGAGAGATGGCCCATCTGGTCCATCGAAGATGGACTTGGCGAGGAAGACTGGGATGGTTGGGTCACGCTCACTGAGCGTCTGGGTGACCGCGTGCAACTCGTGGGCGATGATCTGTTTGTGACGAATGTTGCGTACCTCAACCGAGGAATTGAAACACACGCCGCCAACGCGATTCTTGTCAAGGTCAACCAGATCGGCACACTCACAGAGTCGTTCGAGGCTGTGCGGCTTGCTCAGCACCATGGCTACAACGCCATCATCAGCCACCGCAGCGGCGAGACCGAAGATTCCTTCATCGCCGATCTCGCCGTGGCAACCAACGCCGGTCAGATCAAGACCGGCGCGCCCTGTCGAAGCGATCGCACCGCCAAGTACAACCAACTCCTCCGCATCAGCGAGGTGCTTGGTGCCGACGCTACCTACGGTTCCTGACAACCCCTGACTGGGTCGCATCGGAACCGACGGTTTACATCAACGATCTGGCGTGTTCCCCCGGACGGTATTCGACTCATCTGCCCTCCCGTGCGTGAGCAGAAACGCCCCAATCGCCGCTCGCTGCCGCTTTGCCGCCTCATCCGATGCAACGGCGTTATGTGTGCCGTCGATGATGATCAGTTCGCTGTCAGCGGCGAGTTCGTGCAGTCGTCGTGGGTGCGAGGCGGGGATGATTTCGTCATGGGACCGGGCGAGGATCAGAATGGGCATCTTCAAATCGCCGATCACCTGATCGGTACGGAACGGGTGTCGTATGACATACGGCGGCACGCCAAGCCTCCACGCCATGGAGTCGAGTCTTGCTGGCGGCATCATCAGGATCATCGAAGCAGGAGGCTCGGTCGCCGCCACACCAGCGGCGACGCCGCAGCCGAT
>CAYYGU010000209.1:0-2337 GCA_964471525.1 uncultured Isosphaeraceae bacterium | reverse complement strand
GCAAAGTCGCAGACCTGTGTTTCGATCAGATGCCCGACGCCGGCGGTTTCGGCGTTGCGTTTGGTGGCAGCAACAGCATCAGGATTGATGTCGGTGGCGATGATGGGTGGGCAGGAGGCGGCGCCGCGGCGAGGTTTGGACGGGCTCACATCGTGGCGGATGTCGGCCCATGTGTTCTTGTTGAAGGCGACGAGATGTTGGAATCCGAAGCCGCTGCGAAGCAGGCCCGGGGGTCTGCCGGTTGCCATCAGCGCCCCTTCAATCGCCAGCGTGCCGCTGCCGCACATAGGAATGACCAAGGGAGTACCGCCGGTATAGCCCGACCGCATCAGGATCGCTGCGGCGAGCGTTTCTCGCAGCGGGGCGAGGTGGGGCATCTTTCGATACCCACGGTCGGCCAGTTTCTGGCCGCTTGTGTCGATCCAGAGTTGCGCTGTATCGCCATTCCAGTGGAGGTGGATGACCGTACCCGTGCGATCGGGGCCGGAGTCTGGACGGCGACCGAAGATGTCGCGGATACGATCGACGATGGCGTCTTTGAGCGTGAGGCTTGCGAACATCGTGTTGTCAATGCTGGGGTGATTGACCGTGCATGTCACACTCACATATCCGTTGAGCGGGACGATGTCTTCCCATTGCACTGCGGAGGCCACCTCACGGAGTTGATCGGGACCGGCGCACGCGAAGGAGTCCAGCCGGTACAACACCCGCATGGCGATTCTCGAGACCAGATTCAATCGCATGGCATCACGCAGGCTGCCCTGGCATTCGACGCCGGTTGGGCCGCCCTGCTGAATCGAAACGCCGAGTTGCTCTAGTTCCGCGGCAAGCATGTCCCGCTGGCCGGGGCCGCAGGAGAGACGCAGGGTGGAGGGGGTATCGAAGTTCATGGTGGGATCGGGGGGGATGGGGGAGTCAGGTGTAGACTGGACAGTATCCCACCCCGGGAGCAGTGTGAGGGTTTCCTTGGACGATCTTCCTATTACAGACCGTGTGACGATTCCGGCGAGCGATCTGCGGATCGAGACCTCGACGGCGAGCGGTCCGGGAGGGCAGCGTGTCAATAGGGTTCGGACCCGTGTGACGTTGATACTGGATCTTGCGGGATGCAATGCCTTCTCGCCCGCCCATCGCCAGATGCTCCACGAACGGCTCGCCCATCGAATCGGAGCCGACGGCAGCATCCGCGTCACCTGTGGTCGTCACCGCAGACAGACGGCCAATATCGAGGAGGTGCGTGAGCGGCTCTCGGGTCTGGTACGCGAGGCGATGCAGCCAATCAAGGCTCGCACACTCACCAAGCCCACCAAGGCAAGCAAACGCCGCCGCAGTGAGGCCAAGTCCCGGCGATCTGCTCAGAAGCGGGATCGGGGCCGGGACTGGGGTCTTGATGGCTAAAACGCGGGTCGCCGCCGCAGCGATCCAATCATGCGGGCCCCGCAGGCCTCTTTGTACTCCATTTTCGAGGGTGGTTGAATACGCCGGCGATTCGGCGCATACTCGGAGTCAATAGGGGACACTACGCACGATGAAGACACCGAAAAACACGATCGGGGCTGGATTGTTGGTCATGCTGTCCGCTGGCATGACGGCGGCCGATGAGGCTGAGGTTTTAACACCACCGACCATCGTGGCAGACATGGATGCCTCGAACTCGGGTTTCGCCCATGGTGCCGCCGTGGCGGTCCGTGGCGACATCGCGGTCGTGGGGCGGCCAGTCGATGGCGGCACTGGATCGGTTGGCGGTGTTGCCGATGTGTACCGCCGTGTGGCGATCGACGCCACCTTGGACAGCGTGCCTTGGCAGTGGGTGCCGTGGTGCCGCCTTCGTCCAGCGAGTCCTCTGGCGGGCAGCCGATTTGGCAATGCAGTCGCGGTCGATGGCACGACGGTCGTCGTGGGGGCGTGGAGTGACGATCGACTTGGAACCAACGCGGGTGCTGCATGGGTGTTCGAATTGCCAGCCACTCCGCAGACTGTGTTGACCTCCAGCGCACTGTTGTCGCCAAGCGGACAAGCGGCCGGCGACTACTTCGGGTGGGATGTCACGATTGAGGGAGACACCATTGCGGTCGGGGCGTGGGGGGTCGATGTCAACGCACCGGACGACCACGCTGGCGCGGCATGGATTTTTCAGCGGCAAGGTGGCGTCTTTCAACAGACGCAGCGATTGACCGCTGGGTCCGACGCATCCGCAGGAGATCGCTTCGGCTCGGCGGTCGATATCGAGGACGATGTGTTGCTTATTGGTGCGCCATTCCGGGCCAGCGAGTCCGGGAGCGTGTATTCCTTCCATCAAGGATCCAGTACCTGGTCCAAGGTGCAGCGGATCGACTC
>CAYYGU010000208.1:0-2402 GCA_964471525.1 uncultured Isosphaeraceae bacterium | reverse complement strand
GCGGTCACATGGTCGATGTTGTGTGCTGATGCGGCCGATGTCCCGAGCAATGCAATTCCAAAAACGACACGGGGCCGAATCTCGCGATCCGGCCCCATATCATCGGTCAATTCAAACGGCCGAAGCCGTGCATTCATTTATGAGGCGTTGTTGTCATCGCGGACTTCGTATTCCGCATCGATCACATCGTCGCCATCCTTGCATTCGCCGGTCCCGCAGCACTCGCCTTCGCTTGCTGCGCCTTCCTGCGACGCGGCCTCATAGGCAGCCTTGCCGAGTTCCTGAGCAGCGGTGTTCACCTGGTTGAGCGCGGCCTCGATGGCGTCCTTGTCGTCGCCCTTGACCTTCTCTTCGAGGTTGCTCACCGCCGACTCGATGGTGCCGCGGACATCCGCGCCGACCTTCTCACCGTGCTCTTCGAGCTGCTTGCGGGTGGCGTACACGATCTGTTCGGCCTGGTTCTTCAGTTCGATCAGTTCGCGTTTGGCCTTGTCCTCGGAGGCGTGCGACTCGGCATCGGACTTCATCTTCTCGATGTCCTCCTTCGACATGCCACTCGAGCCGGTGATCTCGATGTTCTGGCTCTTGCCGGTGGCCTTGTCGGTCGCGGAGACCTTCAGAATGCCGTTGGCGTCGATCGCGAACTCCACCTCAATCTGCGGGGTGCCCCGCGGCGCGGCGGGAATATCCGTCAGATCGAACTGGCCGAGCGTGCGGTTGTCCTTGGCGAACTCGCGCTCACCCTGCAGGACGTGAATCGTCACGCTGGTCTGGCTATCGCTCGCGGTGGAGAAGGTCTCTTTCTTCGAGGTGGGAATCGTGGTGTTCTTCTCGATGAGTCGTGTGAGCAGGCCGCCGAGCGTTTCCACACCGAGGCTCAGTGGCGTGACATCAAGCAGGAGTACGTCTTTGACGTCGCCCTGGAGCACACCGCCTTGAATGGCAGCACCAATCGCGACGACTTCGTCCGGGTTGATGGACCTGTCGAGTTCCGCGGTGCCGAAGGTCGCCTTGGCGATCTCCTGAACCTTCGGAATTCGAGTCGAACCACCGACCATGACCACGTCGCTGACATCACTGGCGCCGAGTCCGGCATCCTTGAGCGCGGTCTTGCACGGACTTTCGAGTCGCTTGAACAGATCCGCGGCGAGTTCTTCGAACTTGGCACGGGTCACGGTCACCTGCAAGTGTTTCGGGCCGTTCTGATCGGCCGTGATGAATGGCAGGTTCACGCTGGTCTCAAGTTGCTGCGAAAGTTCGCACTTGGCCTTCTCGGCGGCTTCCTTGAGCCGCTGCAACGCCATCGGATCCTCGCGGATGTCGATGCCCTCGGTCTTGCGGAACTCCTCGGCGAGATAATCGATGATGACCTGGTCGAAGTCATCACCACCGAGGTGACCGTCGCCGTTGGTGGAGAGCACTTCAAAGACGCCGTCGCCGATGTCGAGAATGGACACGTCGAACGTGCCGCCACCGAGGTCGAAGACCGCGATCTTGGTGTTCGTTTTCTTCTCAAGACCGTAGGCCAGCGCCGCAGCGGTCGGCTCGTTGATGATTCGCTCGACCTTGAGGCCAGCGATTTCACCGGCGTCTTTGGTGGCCTGACGCTGCGCGTCGTTGAAATAAGCCGGGACGGTGATGACGGCGGCGTCGACGGTCTCGCCGAGATACTCCTCGGCGATTCGTTTCAGTTCGCGAAGAATCATGGCGGACACTTCCGGTGGGGTGAACTCTTTGCCATCGGTTCCAACTTGAACCTTGACGAGTTCATCTGCACCGCCCGTGACGCCATACGGGACGAGTTTCTCCTCGCTCTGGACCTCGTTGTGTCGACGGCCCATAAAGCGTTTGATGGAGAACACGGTGTTCTTCGGATTGGTCACCTGCTGGTGACGGGCAGGCTCGCCCACGAGGCGGTCGCCCTTGTCGGTGAACCCGACGACGCTTGGCGTCGTGCGGTTCCCCGATGAGTTGATCAGAACCTTCGGCTGGTCGCCTTCCATGACGGCCACGCATGAGTTGGTGGTGCCGAGATCGATTCCAATGATTTTTGACATCTTGTATTTCCTTCCTGGGGAGCGGCTTCAGGCCGCAATCCCCATCCCCACGCCCCGGTTGATCCGAGGGTGGACCATGAATGGATGCAAGCCGCGTGCCGAAATCAGGATGGAGCGGATACCGGAACCGGTCTTTTTTGCCCGCCGAAGGGCGTCTAGGGGGCTTTCTGGCCTGCCAGATTGGCTGAGGGACCGCCCGACGGCGGCCGAAGTGGGTTGCGGGCCTCAATTGGATGGGTGTCCAGTAATCACAAGGAGGTTCCGGGCCTCAAATTGGATGGGTGTCCAGTAATCCGATTGGATGGGTGTCCAGTAATCCGATTGGATGGGTGTCCAGTAATCCGA
>CAYYGU010000207.1:0-2428 GCA_964471525.1 uncultured Isosphaeraceae bacterium | reverse complement strand
CCGCTCCCCCGCTGCACCCCCTTGCTACGCTTCTCCGATGCATCTCTGGTCGGACGACGTTCAGCAGCGGCTTGATGGGGCGCGGCCGCTGCCGGCTCGGATGCGGCCGACCCGGCTCGACGAGATCGTCGGGCAGCCTCACCTCGTCGGTCCCAGCGGCCTGCTGCGGGCCTTGATCGCCAGCCCGCACCTTGGATCGCTGATCTTGTGGGGACCGCCTGGAACGGGCAAAACGACGATGGCGGAAGTCGTCGCGCTCGAATGCGAGCGGCCGTGTACGTCGGCCAATGCGGCCACGATCGGCGTCAAGCAGATCCGGGAGATTCTGGACGGCTCGCGGCGGCGGATCGCAGATGGTGGCCCCCCTGGGATCTTGTTTCTCGACGAGATCCACCGCTTCTCCAAGAGCCAGCAAGATGTGCTGCTTGGGGATGTGGAGCGTGGCATCGTGTCGCTCATCGGCGCGACGACCGAGAACCCGTACTACACGGTCAACGATGCGCTCATCAGCCGCGCGACGGTGCTGCAACTGCATACGCTGGAACCTGCGGACATCACGACGCTGCTCACACGAGCGATCGCAACGGATGAACTGCTTCGCAGCGACATCGCCGACGACGCCATTGCCCTGCTTGCCGACCGGTGTGAGGGTGATGCGCGCCGGGCTTTGGCTGCCTTGGAACTTGCCTTCCATGTACAGACCGAGGGCATCATCACCGCCGACACCGCCGAAACGGCGATCGGCGCCCGCGGTCGCCGCTTCGACCGGCAGGGCGACCAGCATTACGATCTCGCCAGCGCGCTGATCAAGTGCATTCGCGCCAGCGATGTGGATGCATCCATCCACTGGCTCGCGGTGCTGCTCGAGGCCGGGGAAGACCCACGGTTCATCTGCAGACGACTGGCGATTCTGGCGAGCGAAGATGTCGGCCTCGCCTCACCGCAGGCTGTGCAGATGGCCGCGGCCGCGTGGGACATCGTGGAGCGAATCGGACTGCCCGAAGCGGAACTGACGCTCTCGGAACTCGTGGTGTACCTGGCCACATGCCCCAAATCCAACGCATCCGCCACCGCGATTTGGAACGCCCGCGCCGCCGTGCGGGCTCTTCCGGGGATCGAAGTGCCGCTGCATCTGCGAAGCGGGCAGACCCGCGGCGCCAAGGAACTCGGCTACGGCGAAGGCTATATCTACGCGCATGACGATCCCGAGGCCGCCGCCGCGATGAACAACATCAACCCGGGAAGCGACCCACCGAGGTACTACACGCCCACCGACCAGGGCTTTGAGGCCACGATCAAGGAGCGGCTGAAGGAGAACGGCGCGTGAGCGATCGCAAGCGGACGATGCGGGCGGATGCTCGTCACGCGTTGGCGACGCTCGGTGCTGCGGATCGGGTCGGTGCTGGCGAGCGGCTCTGCGAAGCCTTGTGGGACGATGGCGGGCCGCTGCAAAGGGCGTTTGTCCCCAACGCGATCCTGATGGGATTCATGCCGCTGCCCGATGAGATCGACCCGCTGGCAGCCATGCAGCAGTGGCTCGACGAAGGCGGACGCCTCGCCGTGCCGGTGAGCAACTGGGAGGCCCGCACGATGCAGGCGGCCGAAGTGAGATCGCTCGATGAGACTTCCTTTCTCGTCAGCGACCACGGTATTCGTGAGCCGCATGACCCCGTGCTGCTGCCGCCTGAGGAACTCACGCTCGTGCTTGTACCGGGACTCGCATTTGATGCAGCAGGTGGTCGCCTCGGTCGCGGCGGGGGCTTCTACGACCGGTTTCTCGCCGGCGTGTCGTGTCCCACCGTCGGCGTGTGCCACAGTTGCCAGATCGTGTCGTCAGTACCCGCCGATCCACATGACCGCGCGGTTGGGTGTGTCGTGACCGTCTGAGGGGAAGTCATACACCGCCGCGGAGAACACGGCAAAGAGTTGATTTCTCTCGGCGACAGGGAGGCGATGCCCAAGCGGTTCACTCGCGAACCAGCACCACGCTGTTGCCCTCGGTGAGCATCTCGTACACCAGATCAATATCGCCATTGGCAAGCCGCACGCAGCCCATGGAACGGTCTTGCCCGATGGAGTCTGGGTCAATGGTGCCGTGGATTCCGAAGCCTTGCTCTTGCAGGTTGTGTGAGTCGATGCCGTCGAGGCCGATCCAGAATTCACCGATGGGGTTGTTGGGGTCGGCTGCGGCGAATCGCTCGCCCGTGCGGGGATTGGTCCAACTGGGGTTGACCATCTTGCCGCCGCGGCGAACACGGAAGGTGCCGCCTGGGGTTGAGTCGAATTCGCCAAGGCCCACAGGCAGGCTGCGAATGAATACCGCATCCTCGCCCTCGCCGAGCCAGATGTCGATGCGGTGTGCTTTTTTGTCCACCTCTGCGTGGAACGGGCCTTGCACCACCTTGATCCGCTGCCCAGCGCGAATGCG
>CAYYGU010000206.1:0-2437 GCA_964471525.1 uncultured Isosphaeraceae bacterium | reverse complement strand
CGACCAATGGCGAAGCGCAGGCCTTTCACGCCTCCAGCGGCGTTCCGATTGCGTCTGCCTCGGGTGATTCCGTCACAGACGCCAGTGACCTTCGGGTCATCGACGGCGAAGTGTTGATTTCCGACTTCACCGGCAATCGAGTTGCCATCTTCGATCGGACAAGCGGCATTCATGTGGACGATCTCACGGGAGGGCTTCTTGGGCCGGACGGCATGGCGACAAACGCCGCGGGCGAGTTGCTCGTCGTCTCACGCGGCACCAGCAGCGTCGAGCGATTCGACGTGACGAGCCGAACGCACCTCGGCACACTGATTGCCAGCGGCGAAGGTGGCATGATTGCACCCCGCGCTCTTCTCATACTCTCCGATGGAAACATCCTGGTCAGCACTGATGCAGACGCAGTGCTGGAGTTCACCAATGCCGGCGAGTTCGTGCGGGAACTCATCTCTCCAGACGCCTTCGGACTCGTCTGGATCCGCGGCATGGTCGAGCGACCAAGCGGCACTCTTCTGATCACAAGCAGCAAGAACAACGCCATTCACGAATTCGATCGTGATACCGGTGATGCACTCGGCCGCTGGGATCGCGGCGGACTCGAAGAAGGCTACTGGGGACTCGGTCGCCCATGGTCGATCCGCATCGGACCGGACGGCGACGTGTATGTCTCGACCTTCGAAGCGAATACAGCGGTACAGGTCTATGAGGAATCAACCGGTCTCTTCAAACGCCGGTATTACATTCTCTCACAACTCATCCCGGGCCCAACCGGTTTCGATTTCGCGCCCCCCGCCGATGACGACTGCGACGGAAACCTCGTCCTCGACTCCTGCGACATCGCAGAAGGGACACATGCTGATGCCAATGAAAACGGTATCCCGGATGTGTGCGAGTGCGATGCGGATCACACCGGCGACGGCGTCGTAGGCGTGGACGATCTGCTGTATGTCACGGCGAACTGGGGCAGCCCCTTCGGCGCCGATGACCTGCTGGCGGTCATTGCCAGTTGGGGCGCATGCGGAGGCTGACCGCTTATCCCTCGGGCTTACACCGCTTGCAGGCGCGTTTGCCTGCATCCACAGCATCTGCAATGGAGGCGTACTCGGTCAGGTTCTTCTCGCTGATCCGCTTGACACTTCCACACGAAGGCTTATGAAAGACCTTGCCTCTCTTCGATGCCATCACCACGCCCTCTGCCGCTGCGCCCTTGGGAGCATCTTGTTTCTTCGGTGTAGGGGACGACGCCTTTGGAATACTTCGAGTGCTCGGGGCGGCGCTCAGCGCTGTCCGCGTCGCACTGCGAGGCCACGGGGCCGCGGCGACGGACGGGCCCGCGCCCTCTCGAGCGACCAGATCAATGGCGATGGGGTAATGGTCTGAGGCGTACCCCGATGGAATCGGGTCGTTTCTCCAGTCGTAGTCCTCGGCGGACGTTCCCTTGACGAAGCCGCTGCCGGTGACCAGTTCGCCCAGCGCGGCGTGGTTGAGCAGCAGGAAATCGATGACGCGACCACTCGTGTGGGTTTGGCGAAGCGGTGAGGCATACCCGTGCTGAAGATCGGTTCGCAAGGTCATTGCGTCGACCATGCCGCCGTCGCGGTAGACCTGCATCGAGCGATCCCATGGCTGCGCGTTGAAATCGCCGAGGATGATGATATTGCGGTTGGGGCCCGACTTCTGAAGGGCCGCCACGTAGTCCATGATCTGGAGGGCCTCGGCCTCGCGGTGCCAGCGGTTTCTCCCCGCCTTGTGGTGCAGGACGAAGAGGCTCAACTCATAGCCACTTGGCGTTTGCACGGTCGCGAAGAGTGGGCTTCGCTGGAAAGCCACCCGGTCTACATCGCTTGGGATCTCGTCCCAGCCGCCGCCGGTTCGGTTGACCTTGGTGAGGTCGGCATTGGGCCACGTCATCGTCTGGGTAATTGGAAACCGGCTCAGCAGACTCTGCTCGCAGCCTCGGTAGTAGCCGACGTCCTCGGAGGCGACGTGGTCGTAGCCCATGTCGGAGAGGTATGTGTCACGAAATGAAGTGATGGCCTCCAGCGACTCGACTTCCTCAAGTCCGATGATGTCGGCATCCATGGCGCGAATGGCATCGGCAAGTTCCCGGCAACGCTCATCGGAGGTTGGACCGGGATTCGTGCCGAAGTCGTCGTACTCTCCTTCAAGCGACGGGTCGTTCACTTGATCGAAGTAGTTGAGCATGTTGTACGAAGCAACACGGATGGTGCCATCGATACGCGGCATCGCTTCGGTGAGACCGTACTTGTGGTGCGGAGAAGGCGCGGCAAGAAGCGCCGAGACGATGATGGTTGAAATGAGCATGGCGACCATGGTAGGTCGCTGCAGCTCGCGGCGTCCGCCTCTCCTGCTCACAGGCCAAAGTCAGGCGATGAGGTACCAGAGGGGGAAGAGGAAGATCCAGATGACGTCAACGATG
>CAYYGU010000205.1:0-2444 GCA_964471525.1 uncultured Isosphaeraceae bacterium | reverse complement strand
CCCGGAAGTTCGAGATCGCCCGCCGCGGCATTGCCCGGGCGACCGAAGTACACGGGCTCGCCGTTGAGGATCTCTTTGTCGATCCGTTGGTCTTGCCTGTCTCGACCGGAATGGATGGCGACCGCCGCAGTTCGCTCGAACTCATCGAGGGGGTCCGCCGCATCAGCGAGGCCTGGCCTGAAGTGCAGATCACGTGCGGACTCTCGAATTGCTCGTTTGGATTGAACCCAGCGGCGCGTCAGGTGCTCAACGCTGTTCTGCTCTGGGAACTCATGGACGCCGGTCTCACCAGCGCCATCATGCACGCCTCGAAGATTCAGCCGATGAACCGTATCGACCCGCGAAAGAAGCAGGCGGCGCTCGATGTCATCCATGATCGACGGGCGCTCACGCACGGGGGTACCGGTTTGCCAGCCGACGTGACGGACGAGAACCACGATCCCCTGCAGCACTTTATCGACCTCTTCTCGGATGAGGTGCATTCTGCCGAGGTCGAGCGAGTGGACCGATCGCTCGAAGAGCATCTGCAAGCACATATCGTGGATGGCGAGAAACGCGATCTGGAGCCGCATCTTGACGCGGCGATGGCAACCTACACGCCGCTCGAGATCATCAACGACCACCTGCTCGCCGGAATGAAGACCGTAGGGGAACTCTTCGGGTCCGGCCAGATGCAGTTGCCGTTCGTGTTGCAGTCTGCCGAGGTCATGAAGCAGGCGGTTGGGTATCTCGAAGCCAGAATGGACCGCAAGGAAGGTTCAACCAAGGGCCACCTTGTGCTTGCAACGGTCAAGGGCGACGTACACGACATCGGCAAGAATCTCGTAGACATCATCCTGACCAACAACGGCTGGACCGTCGAGAACATCGGCATCAAGCGAACGATCGACGAGATCGTGCAGGCGTGGCGGCGAACCGGTGCCGACGCGATCGGCATGTCTGGACTGCTCGTCAAGAGTGTGATGGTGATGGAGGACAACCTCGCCGTCTTGAATGAGCAGCGGATCGACGTGCCCGTGCTGCTTGGCGGCGCGGCCTTGTCCCGACACTACTGCGAATCGCATCTTCGCGCCTTGTACAAGGGGCCTGTGTACTACGGGAAGGACGCCTTTGACGGACTGCGGATCTGCGACGCGATTGCGGAGGGACGAGAAGGATCGCTCGATGCGGAGATCGATCGGCGGGCCGCCTCACGCGCTGCCGCTGCCGCTCGGGTGGAGCATATGGAGACAGCCGAGCGTGGTGAAGGCGATGTCGCCACCATCGAACCGGGCCGGAGCGATGTGTCCATCGCAGCAGAGGTGCCGGCGGCCCCATTCTTCGGCAGCCGAGTCGTAGACGATGTGCCGCTCGACCGCATCTACCCATATGTCAATACGACCGCCCTGTTCCGAGGGCAGTGGGGGTTCCGGCGAGGGCAGCGGAGCCAAGGTGACTTTCACCGCGTACTGCACGAGGAGGCCGAACCGGTTTTCGAGCGACTCAAGGCAAGCCTCCGCGACGATGTGATCTTGCAGCCTGCGCTCGTCTATGGCTGGTATCCGTGCGCCAGCGACGGTGATGATCTTCTCGTATTCGATCCGGACGATCACGCCGTGGAGATCGAGCGGTTCTCCTTTCCGAGGCAGTCCAAACGCCGCCGTCTGTGCATGAGCGACTTCTTCAGATCGGTCGATTCAGGCGAGCGGGACGTGCTTGGTCTCTCGTGCGTGACCATGGGCCAGAAGATCAGCGAACTGGCCCGCGAACTCTTTCAGGGCGATGCGTACACCGAGTACCTCTACGTGCATGGCATGGGCGTCGAGTGCGCCGAGGCGCTGGCCGAACTTTGGCATCAGCGTATGCGGCAGGAACTGGGCATCGCAGGCGATGACAGTCCGCATATCAGGGAGTTGTTCCAGCAGAAGTACCGGGGAAGCCGCTACTCATTCGGCTATCCGGCCTGTCCGGACATGGCCGATCAAGAGAAACTGTTTCGTCTACTCCGACCCGAGCGAATCGGTTGTGTGCTGACCGAGAACCACCAGATTGATCCCGAGCAGAGCACCAGCGCCGTCGTGGTCCATCACCCCGAAGCCAAGTACTTCAACGTCTGAAAAAAGACACCGGCCGTCGCGGGTGGCGACGGCCGGCGTGTGGTTCACAAGGTGAACACGTCGCTGAGTCAGTGCGTCTTGGCGCGAGCCTCATTGACGTTGATGGCGCGACCGTCAAGGTCTTGGCCATTGAGGGCCTCGATGGCCTTGCGGGCATCGTCGTCGCCCATCTCGACGAAACCGAAACCGCGGGAGCGGCCGGTGTCACGATCAAGAACGACGTTTGCAGCGGTTACGGAACCGTGCTCGGAGAACATTTCGACGAGATCGTTATCACGAACGCGCCACGGCAAATTTCCAACAAAAAGCTTCACGGGAAAAACCTCGAACAGAGCAGTCACAGGAGGA
>CAYYGU010000204.1:0-2446 GCA_964471525.1 uncultured Isosphaeraceae bacterium | reverse complement strand
CCGAGGCCCATGATGCCGTACTTGCGGCCGATATCGAAGTCGAGTTCGGCGCCGAATTCGCTGCCGTCGAGCACGCCCATGCTCACGCCACCGGGAATGCAGGCTTTGTAAGCGCGGCCGCCCTTCATGCCTTGGCAGTACTCCTCGTGCTGGATGATGTCTTGAATCGGTGTTCCCAGTCCGACTTCATAGACGCCAGTTCGATTGACATGCCCCGATACGCCAACCAACTTGGTTCCGTAGGAGGCGGGCTGCCCGATAGTGGATTCCACGCCGAGGCTGGCATACCACGCCGCGCCCCGCTGGATGATGTCCGGTACCGCGCAGAGTGTTTCGACGTTGTTGACGATGGTGGGGCGGCCAAACAGGCCTTTGATCGCGGGGAAGGGTGGCTTGATACGCGGCCATCCGCGTTTGCCCTCGATCGCTTCAAGCAAGGCGGTTTCTTCGCCGCAGATGTAGGCACCGGCGCTTCGGTGCAAGTGGCAGTCCACCGAGAAGCTGACCGCGCCACCGAGCAGTCCCTGCGGACCGAAAATACCCAGTTCATAGGCTTCTTCGATGGCCTTCCGCATGGTGTGAGCCTGCTGCCGGTACTCACCGCGGAGAAAGAAGTAGGCCGTGTCCAGACGGCATGCCCAGCACGCGATGGCAACGCCCTCGAGGATCATGTGCGGGTCGAAGTCGACCAGCAGTCGGTCCTTGAAGGTTCCCGGCTCGGCTTCGTCACAATTGACGGCCAAGTAGCGACGGCCTCCATCGGGCTCGGGCAGGAAACCCCATTTGACGCCCGCCGGAAAGCCCGCGCCCCCTCGACCACGAAGTTGGGCTTCCTTGACGGACTGGATGACATCGCTCGGGTCCATCGCGACGGCTTGTCGGAGCGCCTCGTATCCGCCTGTCTTGACGTACTGCTCGCCGGTGATGCGGACCCGCTCGGCGGGGTTGCCCCACGGCCATGTTGGGATGCGCTTCGTCAGGACTGGTTCAGTCAGAAACATGCTCGTCTGTCCTCTTGGCGGGCAACTCGATTTCGTCAATGGTCGTGCGGCGGAGGGTGACACCATCTTCGGTGCGTTCCTCGACGGTTCGGGAGACTTCCTGCCGCGTACCGTCCTTGGCGGGCGTTCGGACACCTTTGATGATGTGTCCTGCGAATTCGCCAAGGCATCGCATCAGTGGTTTGCGTTTGGCTGCCATCACGTTGAGAGCCGATCGATGACCTGATCGATGGCCGAGATGGTCAGATCGTCGAAGCGATCATCATCCACCAGTGCGCACGGCGCCGTATCGCACGACCCGAGGCATTCCAGCGCCATCAAGGTGAACTTTCCGTCTTCGGTCGTCTCGTGCGGCTCGATACCGAGCCGATTGCGGATGTGGTCGAGGATGGCTTGGTGGCCGCAGGCCTCGCACGCGATCGACTGGCAGATGGCGATGATGTGCTCGCCAACCGGATGGGTGTGGTACTCCTCGTAGAAGGTGGCCGTATCAAGCACTTGTGATGGCCGCAGATCGAGCAGGGCTGCGATTTCTTCCATGGCCTGTTCCGGAACCCAGCCATAGGTCTTCTGCACATCATGAAGAACCGGCATGAGCGCGCCATGAAGCGTTTCGTACTTGGGAAGAATGTCGCTGCGATACATGGCGAGCATGGCATCGCTCAGGTACGGCTCGCTGCGACGCGGGATCTCCATGGTCGCGGATGGTTTGACGGTCCAGGCCATCGGCGTGCCTCCTAGCGGTCCAGTTCGGCCGCAATGACGTTGATCGATCCCAGAATCGCGACGAAGTCGGCCAACTGGTGTCCTTCAAGCATGCGAGCGAACGTCTGGTAGTTGATAAATGATGGCGCCCGAACGCCCACCCGCCACGGTGTGCGGCCGCCGTCGGAGACAATGAAGAAACCATATTCGCCGTTGGGTGCTTCCATCGCGGCATACAACTCGCCGACCGGCGGTTCAAGTCCTCGGTTGGACATGATCAGTTCGAAGTGTTGGATGGTCCCTTCGATCGAGCCATACACATCCGGCTTCGGAGGCAGAACGGCCTTGCCCTCGGGATCGACGTTGATCGGTCCGGCGGGAATGCGATCGATCAGTTGCTTGATGATGTGGCCCGACTGTTTCATCTCCTCCAGCCTCACCAGATAGCGGCACAGGCAGTCGCCGTCTTGGGCGATTGGGACGTCAAACTCCACAGCATCGGCACCTTCGCCATCCCAATTGTCGGCATAGCAGAGGTTCGGTTCGTCCTTGCGAAGGTCTCGGGCTACGCCCGAAGCGCGGGCGAGCGGACCGGTCAGCGACCAATTGGTGGCTTCCTCGCCGGTGAGGACACCGACACCCTTGACCCGGTCAATGAAGATGCGGTTTCGGTTCAGCAGCGTCTCGATGTCGGTGATGGCTTTGGGAAGCCGGACATCGAGGAAGTGGTGGATCATCTT
>CAYYGU010000203.1:0-2460 GCA_964471525.1 uncultured Isosphaeraceae bacterium | reverse complement strand
TCCGACTGAACTGCGTAGGTGCCTGTGCGATCGACCAGCACGCCGCCCTCGTTCAGAAAGAGCACATTGGCGTTTCGGCCGGTGCTCGTGAATGGCTGCTTGCGAACGCAGATGAGATCGTCATCACCATCCATGTCGAGATCGCCGACGATGTAATCCTTCTCGCGGTCATCGCTGACACCGACCGAGGGATCGGACTGCAACCGCGTGTCCGTTTCGTTTGCGTAGGCCATCCAACTTTGCGCTGTCGCTGCCGATGAGAGGCACAGTATCGATCCGATTGTTGCAATGTGTCGCATGGCCGCTCCCTGTCCTCCACCCATCACTGGCAATCCCCCCATCCAGAAACGACTGCCAGAAGATCATCTACGCCCACGAAGAGATCCCCGTCAATATCGGCGTCGCATCCGCTGGCGCAGCCGCCCCAGGCCGACAGCACGAGCAGTACATCGTTTGCACCCACGCTGCCTGAGCCATCGACATCGGCTGGACACGCGTTGCACGTATCGATTTCACCGTTCTGATCGGCATCGATGCTCGGGTCCTCCGCGATTTGAACGAAGTCTTCGACGCCGTTGTCGTCACAGTCACGCGGACCACCATCAAATGCCGCGGCGAAGAAGGCCGCGTCATCGAGATCGACATCGCCGTCTGCATCGACATCGTGAACCGCGCATGAATCATCTGGCCCAACGCCATCTCCCATGCAGGCGATGAACCCGTCCATGTCCCAGAAATCGGAAAGGTCCACATCGCCGTCACCGTCGCCATCACACTCCACGCGCCCGAGTGAATTCAGAAAGTCAAGAAGCGCATCCTGATCGGCAGCAGAACTCGCAGCAAAGGCGGCAGCCGACGCGTGCCCTTGGCTGAGCGCGGCACCGTGCAAGTCGATGGCATCACGCACTCTGCTCTCGAAAGTGCCGCCATTGACGCTGCCGTCATGCCACAGTGGATTGCGTATCCGCAGGCCCCACAGCGGCGGCGTTCGGATCTCCCGCATGCCAGCTGGACCGTCGCCGATCCCGTCGGCGGCGGCGCCCATGTCGTGCAGCAGGAAGTCGCCATAGGGATGGATCGTCTGCGATCGAAGTACCGCTTCAAGCATCGGATCATCGCTCGTCTGCATGGTGGAGGGATGACACACATTGCATCCAACGGCATTGAACACGGCCTCGCCGCTCATGCCGGCGCGTGGCGTCTGCGGGGCCGGTGCGAGGAAACGCTGGAAGTCCGTCACCCGATCAATGAAGTCGTAGCCCTCGGCGTCGGGACCGTCTTCTGGGTCGAGTACGAAGTCGCACTCGGCAAGCAAGTCTTCATCACCCCGGGGAGGATTCTCGTCGGGCAAGAGACGGTTTGTGAATCCGAGTTCCTGCATCGAGGCATCGGCGCTGAAGGACAGCACACTTGGAAGTTGCGCCTTCCACCCAAACCGCCCAACCCGCGCAACGCCCGGGTCTTCAAATGCTTCGGTCCACCGAATGACACCTCGCTGCGCTTCGGGTTGCCCGGCGGCAATGCCCACGAACACGTCATCAGGCACGGCCTCGATCAGTCCGTACGCAAGCGCCCCCGGCGTGACTCGCAGTGAGGTGACGTTGGCGTGCGCCGGGATTTCATCCAGACAGTCATCGCTGATGGCGTTGACGTTCAGCAGCGACCCACCAAACTCGGCGAGCGGATCGAAACCGCCCTTCTTGTCGATGCGGCCAAAGCGGGTGACCTGCTGGGCGCCCGGCCCGCCGAGCGGCGCGTTGTGGCAGGAACCACAGGACGTCTGATTGAAAACGGGACCAAGACCCTCTTCAACGGTGATATTCCGCATGAATGCCGTGCGACCGATGTCGAAGCGATTGAGTTGTTCAACGGTCAACCCCGGAAAGGGATCACCCATGCGAGGTTGCAACTGGGTCTGGGCGGTCGCCGCGGTCGTCCCCGCCACAACGGCAAGCATGGTTATGCTGATTCTGTTCATGAGTACGCAATCCGCACGCCCCTCCGCACCCACCATAACGGACGTTGACCACCCCGTGAAGCCAATCTCTGCAGAATGGACGACGATCCTCACAGGCCTGTGCTGCCTGCTGATGAGTGGTTGTGAACCCAAGAACCCCGATCCGGCACCGGTACCGGTCATGACAGGAGAACTCGTCGAGCACTACAACCTGATCCTCGCCGGTCAATGTGGTCCGGCCCGAGTACGGCTGCGACAGCATATCGATGCCGCCCCCGAAGATGGGCGGGCCTATTTCCTGATGGGACTTGCCCATCATCGCGAACGGGCCTATTCCAAAGCAGTGCACTGGTTCGATCGGGCCCTCGCAACCGATCCGCCCTATCCACCGGCGGCGCACTTTCTGGGCTGGGCCTTGTATCACGCCGGGGAGGCGACCAAGAGCCAAGCCGCCTTCAAGCGGCACTTGCAACTGGATCCAGCGGAAGGCGACACGCACTTCG
>CAYYGU010000202.1:0-2460 GCA_964471525.1 uncultured Isosphaeraceae bacterium | reverse complement strand
GCAGTCATCCGGGTTCGGAATGGCGCCCACTTCGATAGTGACCACTGCTTCGTCGGAGTACACACCATCGTAGGTGCGATAGGTAAACACATCACCGCCGAGGAAGCCCGCATCCGGGGTGTACGTCACCACATCGCCGAGCGACAGCAGGGTGTACGGCACCGAGTTGATAGTGCCGTCGGCAGGATCGCTCAGCGTACCGTTGCCGGGCAGACTGGTGATCTGGAACGAGAGCGGCAATCCTTCTGAACTGGCACCTTCGAGTTGGATATCAAGGGGCGTATCGACATCTGTGGCGGTGTCGATATCGACAGCCGATGGCGGACAGGCGTCGCCGGTCGAGGCGATTTTGAGCGTCCATGCATCGAGCGATCCCTGATCTGCGCCTGCGTTGTCGCTGAGCCGCAGCGTCCAGGTGCCGGTCACGATTTCGCCCACGAAATCGCCCAGTTCTCCTGGACCGTCCGGCAGCGTACCGCCGTCGTCGTCGTAGGTCACATGGATATCGTCCGCGCTGCCACCAGATCGGTCGTGCAGGCGCACGACGACGCCGGTCGGCGATTCGAGATCGATGATCAGGTCACCGATGAACGTGTGCGTGACATCGAGTTCGATGTCGATATCGCCAATGCAGTACGCATCGCCCACCTCAATATGGCTGGTGATCTCGGTGTTGTCCGTGATTGGAATCGGTACGTCGTAGGCCGTATAGGTGAATCGACCGACATCAAGCGTAACGTTCCTAGTCGTGTCGCCTTCGCCGACGCCGTCGAGGTTGTCAAAGGTGACGATGCCGTAGGCCAGTCCGGCCGGCAGGTTGTTCGCATCAGCGGAGAAGCCTACCTCGATGACCGCGCTGTCGCCGGTTCCCGAGAGCGGGACATCCAGTGGTCCGGCACCGCCATTGATCGCAATCCATGGCTGATCGGCCGAAACACGAACCGTCGTAGCTGTGGGGCGGTTGCTCGTGATGGTGT
The DNA here is from genome assembly GCA_964471525.1 of uncultured Isosphaeraceae bacterium. Classification (GTDB taxonomy): domain Bacteria; phylum Planctomycetota; class Phycisphaerae; order Phycisphaerales; family SM1A02; genus UBA12567. The sequence goes on along the minus strand of CAYYGU010000202.1, from coordinate 1,483 downwards.
ACGCCTGTGTTGTTTCGAACGGACCGCCGAGGGGACCGCCCGCGACGAAGTCATGTTCGGGCGCTGTATCAAAGCCGGTCAGTCCGATTTCGAGGATATGCGTCCGGATGAGTTCCAGACCATTGGTGTCATCGAAGAACGACAACGCATCCGTGTAACTGCCATTTGCCCAACCATCCGCATCGACAAAAACGAGCAGGTCGACCGTGCCATCAGGCGCGATCGATCCAGAACTGGGACCATCGATCATGAGGAAGCCCGAGCCCTTGAGGGCGGCGGACCAGTTGATCGTGTCAGGCGAGTTGTTGGAAATCGTGTAGAGAACCGATGCCGGTTCAGGATTGTTGCATCCACTGATGCACGCGTGCGTGACATCGCCACCAGGCAGCACGGTCATGCCGCGACCTGGCAATGTGTCGATCGCAGTCTGGCCGGTTCCATCCGGATCCAGCACGCTGCTCAGACCTGCGTTCCATGACGTATAGAGTCGTCCGTACCAATCTTCCAAGTCGTTGCCACATGCGGCATAGCCGCCATGCAACTGACCGATGACGCGATGGTTCTGATCAAAGAGCGGTGAGCCGGACGAGCCGGGTTCGGTTGTGCCGAGATCCCAGTCGATGATGCGGATGTGCGTGTCGCCGGGACCGTTGTAGCCATAAATTTCACTCGCGTCGTAATCGATCGACCATCGTTTGGCATCAACACTGGGGTGATGGATCGCTACCGACCAATCTGATGCCTGTGGGCCTGCGTCCCAGCCGCAGAATGAAATCTCCCATTCCTGAGGCGGGCTGCTGTTCAGCCGCACAATGGTGTAGTCACTGGAGGAACCAGATTGAAGGAAATCGGATCCGGTGATGAATTGATCGAGCGAAGCAGTTTCGTTTCCTGCACCGGGGCAATTCACCGCCGGGTCATTCTCGTAGTTCCAGAAGGTGACCAGCGATGCGGCGTTTCCCGAGCTGACGCCGCAGTGGTTGGCGGTCATGAAGAGGGGGTCACGATCATTGCGGATGTTGTTGACCATGAATCCAGAGCAGAAAAGAGAGCCGCCCGTGGAGATCGCTGCCACACATGGAATTTCATCTTCCCATCCCACTGTTTCGGGGCAGGTGACGTCGTAGTTGCACGAGCCCGATCTGGCGATGTCGATCATGTCATAAAAGCCGCGGTAGCCGATGTTGATGCTGGTGAGGGTGACATGCTCTTCTACCAGCAGGTGGTCTTTGGCATCGACCGCGATGGAAAGCATGATGTCGTCGCCGGGCACCGGCGGCGTCCAGAGTTCGCCATGGTCCTTGTTGTCCATGCTGGTAAAGGCGCGGAGACCGTTCGAGCCGCGGGTCGGCTCCACCGTCATCTCGGCCGAGTCCGGAAGCCACCACCGCTCAAACCCAAGGTTGATTGATACGGCAGCGGGGGAGGTGATGCGAAGTCGCCAGTTCAATCGTCCGTCCGGAAGCATTTCCCAGATGCCATC
>CAYYGU010000201.1:0-2461 GCA_964471525.1 uncultured Isosphaeraceae bacterium | reverse complement strand
TGGAGATCCCCAGCGCTGTCGGTGGTATCCGGTCCGGTGATGTTGATGCCGTCACTGCCGGAGAATCCCTCTGCGCTCAGGCCGGTGTCGGGTCGCGGCAACGAGACCCGGCCGCCGGAATTGGCAAGGAGGATATTGAGTTCCTCGGCGAGCGCGACCGCGTCGGCGTATTTGAGCGTAATGATCTCGGGCAGACCTGCGTCGGTAGGCTGATCGATCTTGTTGATCATGTTTTCGATAAACGTGAAACTCTCGACCGTCTTCGCGAGTACGAGCAGCGCATTGCGATCGGGGAAGGCCTCGAACTGGTAGACGCCCGCGATGCCGACCGTGGCGTCGGCGCGGTTGCCTTGGGCCTGCCCGCCGGTCCGGCCTCGGTTCGCCGACGACGTTGACGAGCCACCGCCCATCACGGTTGTCAGGAGATCTTTGACCTTGATGGGATCGGTGTGCTCAAGGATGAACAACCGAGAGGTTCCCTCGGGCCGGGGCAGGTCCCACTCCTCCTCGATGAGCTGGGCGATTTGGCCGATCGTTCCTTCTTCGCCTTGCAGCGTCACGGTATTCTGCTGCTGATTGACCGTCATCCGGAGTTCTGCCTCCGGAACGCCCTCGGAGGAGGTCGTCGTCGTTGCGGCTCGAGACCCGCCGCGGTTTTGCGTATTGCGATTGCCACGCGTCGTCGTGCTTGTTCGGGTTCCTCCGGAACCTCCGCCCTGCTCGAACAACTGCAGAATATTCGTCTCGATCTCGGTGGCATCCGCGTATTGAAGCCGGAATGTTCGGATGATCGGTTTGAGCCACTTTCGGTCGAGGTCGGTGATGATCGTTTCGATCTGCTGGCACAGCCCGATATCGCCGAGCACCATGATTTGATTGGAGAGGTCGTCTTCCTGGATGCGAGCCCAACTCTCCGGGAAGAATGATGAGATGCCGTCCTTGATCTGGCCCGCATCGGTGTTCTCGACCTGGAAGACTTTGAAGATCAAGGTGCCGCGATCGCCGCGGTCGATGAGGGATTTTCCAGCAGGGACGACCTCGATTTCGCCAAGTTGCGTGGTCATCTCATCGAGCTTGCCGATGAAGATGACGTCGGGCCGCTCGATGATTCCAACATCGTTCATACGCAGGTAGGTGAAGATGAAGTCAAGCGCCTCAAGGCGAGGCATTGGCTTGTCTGCGACGATGTTGTAGGTGTCTCTCGAAGACGAGGTCGATTTCATCTTGACCGGCATGACGACCTTGCCGGTTTCTAATGCGATGAACTCAATCAACTCGTCGAGCTTGACATCCTTGAATGCCAGGACGACTGGCTCGTCCTTGACTGGGCGGCGATCGGAGCGGATGCTCTCGGTGGTCCAGACGATCGGATCGATCGTCTCATCGACTTCCTCGGGATTGCTCGCTGGTGCGTCTTCTTCTGGAGCGACTTCGATGTCCTCGGCCATCACGTCTTCCGCGTCCTCTTCTGCGGCGATCGCTTCTTCAATCTCAGCGACTTCTTCGGCGGCTTCTTCTTCCTCGGAAACAGGTGCGGGTTCCAGAATCGGTTCAGCAGGTTCCGGGGCCGGTGGTGGCGCGGGCGTCGGTCGGTCGCCCTGAGCAGCCACGGGAGCGGACAGGACTCCGGCGAGCAGGCTCGCGCACAGGGCCGTCACAATGGATGATGTGGCCACGAGGGCTCCTCTCTGCAATCGGTTCGAACCAACGCGGCAGGGCCGGGTGTATTCCGTTGAGTTGCGTGTCTTCATTCGGGCTGCATCCTTGCGGGTCGGTCTTCATCCACGGTTCGGGTCGGTGAGGTTGCCGGGAGTTCCAGAACATCCGAGAGCGCGTTGTTGCTCAGTAGTGGGTCTGGACGCTCAAAGACGGGAACCGTGAACGGCCCACCTTCCTTCCACATCAGTTCGACACTCCGCGGGGCGTTCACCGACACGATCTCGATATTGTCCATGCTGCGACCCACGGGAATGACCATCAGTCCATCGCCCGAGTCGACGCGGAAGAGGACATCGCTGCCATAGATGGCGATGATGTCCGGGCCGGCGTATCGCTTTGGGCGGGTGTCAATCTTGGGTTGCTCCGTGGCCTTGGGAACTTTGGGGGGCGTGCATGTGTCTGGTCCGCAGGTCGTGTCCTTGCCCTTGAAGCGACCTCCGCGGTCTCGGCACGCATCGCGGCGCATGATGGTGCACTCTTCATCGACGCAGCAAGCACCGGTCGGCTCGGGCGGCTTGGGCTTTGGCGGCGAGTCCGGCTCGAAGAAGAACGATCGCCCGTGAACACGATTGAGATCTGTGCGGTGCGTCCTGTCATGCGTGGCGATGAGTTGTTCGTAGGTTCCGTCGTCGAGCACATCGCCTCCGCCGAGTGATCCGAAGGCGCCAAGCACCGGGATAATGAGCCACAGGCCAATGATGAAGAGCCCGGCGGCGCACACCATGCTGATGCCGAGCGGTCC
>CAYYGU010000200.1:0-2475 GCA_964471525.1 uncultured Isosphaeraceae bacterium | reverse complement strand
ACTTCGGCACCACGACATCGCGGTACTGAGCGAGAAGCCTCGGAAGTGTTTTTGTTTCAGCAACCATGGTCAATCACTACTCTCTGCGGGGCTTCAGCCCTGCCGTGGTCCTCGCAGTTGGGACAATTCCTTGTCGCCACGCACGGCGACCCGAACCTTCGATCCATCATCCTTCGTGTCAAACCGGACCCGCGTGCCTCGTCCGTCCACGACAGGACTGACGTTGCTGATATGAATCGGCATTTCCTTGCGAAGCAATCCGCCCTTGGGGTTGGCCTGCGAAGGCTTGAGATGCTTCACGCGAATATTCACACCCTGCACGATGACGCGATCGTCATCGGGAATGACCCGAAGAATCTCGCCGACCATGCCGCGGTCGTTGCCAGCGGTTACGACGACGGAATCACCTTTGCGTACATGTCGTGCCATGATCAAATGACCTCCGAAGCAAGTGAGACGATCTTCATGTAGTTCTTCTCACGCAGTTCTCTTGCAACAGCGCCGAAGATTCGAGTTCCGGCGGGGTTGCCTTCCTTGAGTACCACGCACGCATTCGAATCGAACCGGACATAGGACCCATCTTTGCGGCGCGTCGGGTACTTCGTTCGAACGATGACCGCCCGAATGATGTCACCCTGCTTCACTGCCGAGTTGGGCAGCGATTTCTTCACCGAGCACACAACCTGATCACCGATTCCGGCGGTTCGCCGAGAGTGGCGACCACGAGCGGTCGAGCCGCCAAGCACGCCAATAACGCTGACGATCTTGGCGCCGCTGTTGTCGGCCACTTCGATTCTGGATTCTTTTTGAATCATCTCTGGTTACTCGCTTGCTATCACTCGGTGGCCGGAGCCTGCTCTACAACACGAAGCAGTACCCACGACTTGGTCTTGGAGATGGGCCGACACTCGGCGATTTCGACGCGATCGCCGACCTTCGCCGAATTGTCTTCATCATGTACGTGCAGCAGGGTCCGCTGTCGGATGTACTTGCCGTACTTGGGATGCCGTGTGAGGAAGTCGATCGACACACGGCAGGTCTTGTCACGATTGGCCGCCGACACGACGCCGGTACGGCGAGGTGCAGTGTCGGAGACCTTGATGTCCTTGAGGTGGCTCATGTCATTGGTCTCCGATCAGGCATCCTGCGTTGCGGCAATATTCCGCGAACGCTTCTCGGTGAGCAGCCGGGCGATGTCACGCTTGACACGACCGAACTGGGCGGTGTTCTGAATCTTCTCTGTCACCATCTGGCAACGGAGATCAAAGAGACGGCGTCGAAGGCTTGCGACCTCGATGTCGATCTCATCGTCTCCGAGTTTCTTGACTTCATATGGTTTCATTTGCTCATCGTCTCCGGGTCTATGGATCAGACCGACAACCTCTTGCCGACGAATCGGCACCGAACCGGCATCTTGCAAGCGACACGTGCCATCGCCTGTCGCGCCACGTCCTCCGCAACACCGGAGATCTCGTACAGAATCGTTCCGGCCCGAACGCGGGCTGCCCAGTAATCGACTTCGGCCTTGCCTTTGCCCATGCGGGTTTCGAGCGGCTTCTTCGAAATAGGCTTGTCGGGGAAGATGCGAATAGTCACCTTGCCCTCGCGGCGTAGGAAGTGCTGCGCCGCAATACGGCCGGCCTCGATCTGTCGGGCACTTACCCAGTGCGGTTCGAGAGCCTGCAGGCCGTAATCGCCGAACGCCACGTAGTTGGCGCGGCTGGCCTTGCTCTGCAACTTCCCGCGCATCTGCTTGCGGAACTTGACTCGTTTTGGCATCCGTGGCATCGGACGTTCTCCTCAAGCCGAGCAGGGCTCAGCGTCGACCTCTCGCACGAGCACGAGCACCGGCGGCCTTCGATTCGGTTTGATCCTCTTCGCCGTCGGTGAACATGCCCTTATAGATCCAGACCTTGACGCCAATCGCGCCATAGGTGGTAAAGCTCGTCACACTCGCGTAGTCCACATTCGCCTGCAGCGTGGAGAGCGGAATAGAGCCCTCTCGCGTGACGAACTTTCGCGACATCTCCGCACCACCGAGGCGGCCGGACACCTGGATGCGGACACCCTTGGCGCCTGCCTGCATGGCGGCCTCACACCGCTGCTTGAGCAAACGGCGGAAGTTTGAACGCTTCTTCATCTGCTCGGCGATCGCCTCGGCGACGAGCATGGCACTCGTGTCGGGGCTGCGAATCTCGACGATTTTCACCGATACCTTCCGGCCGGTCATGACCTGGAGGTCCGCCGAGAGTTTGTCGATTTCGACACCCTTGGGACCGATCACGAGACCAGGCCGCGCCGTCTTGACGATGACCGTCAATTCTTCGCGGGTCCGCTCGAGATAGATGTCCGACACCGCCGCGAAGGGTGGTGTTCGGTTGAGCCGCCTGTCGACGAACTCGCGGATCTTGAAGTCTTCAACGAGCAGTTCGCCGAAGAGCGCCTTGGGCGCGTACCAGCGAGACTTGTGCGCCT
>CAYYGU010000199.1:0-2480 GCA_964471525.1 uncultured Isosphaeraceae bacterium | reverse complement strand
TGCCGCCCGATGCCCGCGCCAAGATGGAGGCGCTCATGCCCATCTGGACATCCTGTCTGGACAGCATGAAGACCGGCGTGGGCTTTGGTATGTCCTTCGGGGAGAAGGGCATCGAGGTTGTGACGGTGATGGATACGGATGAGCCAGACGCGGCCCTCGCGGCTATCGAGAAGGGATGGGCGGCGCTGCTCAAGGCCGATATTGGCGTCGATGCCAAGCCCCTTCAGATCATGCGTGGCAAGGGAGCCGGGTATCTGGTGACGCTCGACGCCAAGCAGTTGATGGCGATGTACGGTATGGACTCGATGATGCCCCCCCCGGCCGAGGGGCAGCCCGATCCGATGGCCATGTTTCAGGGGATGCTCGATGACTTCATGGGGGCTGACGGTATGCCGGTCCGCTACCTGGTCGAGGGTAACCACATCGTGAGCGTGGTGGGAAACGGTCGCCTTGTGTCGGCGCGGGCGCTCGTAGCGTCGGGCGGGGCGGACAATTCGCTGTCCGACCTTCTCACCGACCCGTTGGCCGCTCCGACCTGGGCGGTTTCGGTGGATGTGCGGCAAGCCATTGATGGCGGACTCGGTTTCGCCCGGGCGCTCATGGGTCCGATGGGTGCCATGCTCCCCCCAGCGGCGCCTGCTGGTGAGCCCGTTCTGCTCACGATGGTCGGCTCCACCGAAGGTACGACTTGGGATCAGATTCGCATCCAGACCAATATGAAGGCGTGGTATGCCATGATTCAGGAGTTCAAGCAGGCCTTCCAGCCCCCGAACAAACCGATGGCAGAGGCAGCACCTTCGGGTGGTATGTGACCTCGCTGCTCAACCAAGAACACCGATGCCCCGCAGTCGATTCGACTGCGGGGCGTTTGGTATCTATCATGGCGATTCTGGTCCAATGGGGATTGGTGTAACGGTAGCACGACTGACTCTGAATCAGTTAGTCCAAGTTCGAATCTTGGATCCCCAGTCGTTGGCGGCCCAACCACTCCCAGAGGGCCGATCGCCAGCGCGGCCTGCTCCACTGCTTCCCCCAACACACGCACACCCATGCCTCCCCTCTATACAACAACCCAACACGCGAAAGTCGGCGTCCTCATGGGCAGTCAATCCGACTGGCCGACGATGCAAAAAACATCCTCCACCCTCACCGATCTCGGCATTGTCCATGAGTGCAACGTCATCTCGGCCCACCGCGCTCCGGCGAGGCTAGAGGAGTACTGCCACACCGCCGAAGCGCGGGGGCTCAAGGTCCTCATCTGCGCCGCTGGCGGCGCTGCCCATCTCGCCGGTGTCGCTGCGGCACTGACGCACCTTCCTGTCCTCGGCTGCCCCATGAAGGCGTGGTCCACGGACGGTCTCGATTCGATTCTGTCCATGGTTCAGATGCCCAGAGGCATTCCTGTGGGCACGCTCGCGGTCGGCTCCGCCGGCGCCACCAACGCCGCGCTGCTCGCCGCGTCGATTCTCTCCCTGTCGGACGAGGATCTCCGCGAGCGGTATCTCGCCTTCCGCGCCGCCCAGTCTGAAGCCACCTTCGACTTGCCCGGCGCCCCGGGTCATCCGGACGCATGAGCCTGCCCGTAGGTTTCGAACTGGCGGACATGGATGCCCTGCACGATGATCCGGTCGAGGCGATGCAGCGATGGATCGACGAGGCGGCCGAGTACGCGGGCCGCCCCAATCCCAACGCCGTGGCACTCGCCACGGTGGGTGTCGATGGCCAGCCCTCGCTTCGGATGATGCTTCTCAAGGGGCTCGACGAGCGGGGTGCCGTCGTCTACACCAACCTGCGAAGCCGCAAGAGCGAGCAGATGGCATCCAATCCGAAGGTGGCTCTCTTGCTGCACTGGGATGTGCTCGGGCGGCAGATTCGAATTGAAGGATCGGTCACTGCCGTGTCGGACGAGGAGGCCGATACCTATTTCGCCTCCCGTCCTTGGGCGAGCAAGATCGGCGCCGTTGCGAGCGATCAGTCGCGTCCTCTTGAACGCCGCGAGCAACTCGCCGAGCGAGTCATCGAAACCGCCATGCAGTACCCGCTCGGTTCCGATGTCCCCAGACCGCCGCACTGGAGCGGCCTGCGGGTCTCCCTTGATCGGGTTGAACTCTGGCAGGAGGGCGACGATCGGCTGCATGATCGGATCGTCTACACGCCCACCGTGAGCGCGGGCGGCGTGTCGTGGGGGAAGCACCGTCTCTGGCCGTAGGCTTATGTACCTTGGGCGATCCGCATTGCCTGTTCGATCAGCGAGGCGGGGAAGGGCATGGGCGGCTGGGTGGCCTCCGGAGGGCGGCGGCGTGGGGCCCTCTGCGATTGGACAGGTGCTGGCGGCTCGGGCGGATCGGTCATCGGCAGCACATCCGCGAACTCCTCGGCATCGGCTTCGGCCTTCATGGTCTCCAATTCGTCGCTGGTGAGGCCGAATTGCCTCTCCCAATCGGCAGCCTGATCGTCTGGGCGGTCTCGATGTTCCGGGG
>CAYYGU010000198.1:0-2498 GCA_964471525.1 uncultured Isosphaeraceae bacterium | reverse complement strand
TCATCCCTGTCGGCTGGGACACTAACCCACTATGCCCCACTTCACAACACTTCTCGTCTTTTTTTGACCCAATTGTGCCACAGAGCGAAGAAACGTTCCATGTGGACCCGAACACATACCGTCCAGATTGGGGGCTGAACGCACCATCTGGGCAGTTTTTCGTCGACGTGGCCCGAATCGGAGACACACTGAAGGGCTCAGTGGGTCGCTGGGCGATTTCTGCGTGCCAGCCCGGAGCCCTCGCCCATGGACGATCATGTGATCGATCCGACCATTGCCCTGCTGCTGCCCCAGCATCCCTTCCTCCTCACGGCGCAGGTGGACGATGCGCGAACGGGATTGGTGACACCGTGGGTCCAGCAGTGCAGTGAAACGCCCACCCTTGTCACGGTGTCCATCCCGCGGGGAACCGAAATCGAACCGCTCATCCGCGATGGCCGCACGTTTGCGGTGACCGCGCTCGACCCCAATGACAGGCTGATCCCCCGCCGCTTCGATCCACCACCGCCACGGCACGAGGACCCCTTTGTCGGCATGCGGATCCTCACGGCCGACACGGGCTGTCCGATTCTTCGCCGGGGCAGATTCTGGCTGGATTGTGAGTTGGTCGGTCACCTTGCTCCGGATGCGAGCCACCGCATCTACATCGGACACGTCCTCGCCGCCGGTCTGGGTGAATCACCCGTTCCATCCCACGCGGAAACCAGCCTGAGCACACTCGCAGCCAACTGATCCTCCGCGGGGCGCTACCATCCGCTGCATGCGCAAGCCCACGAACGTCACCGTGGCCCCTGCCAACCGGCTGGGCCTGCACTATGCCGACGAGGCTGCTCGGCTCGGAACTCCGCCCGGCGGAATCATCGACGTTCACACCCATCTTCGTGGCTGCTCGGCCATTGCCACCTACCGGGATGTGGCCCGCCGCTTCGGCATCACGCAGACCTGGTCGATGACACCGCTGAAACAGATTCCGCAGGTGCGGGAGGTTCTGGGAGATACCGTTCGATTCATCGCCCAGCCCGACTTCCGCTCGGACGATCCACTCCACGCGATGGGCAGGGGCTTCCTCGCTGACATCGCTGCATTTCACAACGAAGGCGCGCGGCTCGTGAAGTTCTGGGCCGCGCCCCGCGCGGGCGACCTTGCCCGAGACGCAGGCGAGCCGCGGCTGATGAGCCTCGACGGCCCCCACCGCCGGGCCCAGATGGAACTGGCCACCGACTTGGGGATGGGCATCATGACGCACGTCGGTGACCCCGACACATGGTTTGCAACGCGATATGCCGACGCTGCCTTGTACGGAACCAAACGCTCGCAGTACGAAGCGTTCGAAATCGCACTGAACACATTCGAGGTGCCGTGGATCGCAGCGCACTTCGGCGGCTGGCCGGAAGACCTTGTCTTTCTCAATGGCTTGCTTGAGCGCCATGCCAATCTGCACCTCGACACGAGCGCCACCAAGTGGATGGTGCGGGAACTCTCCCGTCACACCCGGGAAGACCTGCTCGACTTTTTGGAACGCTGGTCGGGGCGCATTCTGTTCGGATCGGACATCGTTGTGCAAGATGAACACCTTGAGACGCACGATGGCAGTACGCAGCACGTCTTCGATCTGTATGCAAGTCGCTACTGGGCGCTCAGAACGCTGTTCGAGACCGAGTACAACGGCCCCTCTCCCATCGCAGACCCAGACCTCGCGATGGTGGACCCGCTCCGGTACGTGCCTCATGATGCGCCAACGCTCCGTGGCTGCAACCTCCCGCCCGATGTGCTCCAGCAGATGTACCGCGGCGCGGCGGAGCGCTTCATGAATGATGTAGACGGGACAGACCAGCGATGAACTCGTCCAATAGGAGGTCGCTCTCGGACCGCCAGCCATGCACGACTTCAATCCGACCGGCCACATCCTTGCCATGCGGACCGGCGACCCACCGAACGCACTCGTCGGCGTTGGTGTCCTGCATCACGAGAACGCCAGACCGCCCACCGAGCAGCGGCACCGCCGGATGCGAGTCAGGCAGAATGATGTCGGCCCCGCTCGCCCACGCCATGACAGCTGGTGCGACAGGGGTCACGACGCCTGTCACCGACAATGGAACCGAAAGGAATACGACGTCGCCGACCTGGCCAATCGCCTTCCTCGCGGTCGAATTCACAACGTCCTCGATGCCAATACCCGCAAACGAGCGGCATATGCGCGTTGCATCGTCCGGTGAACCCGAAATGCACACATGCGCCTCCGCGCCAAGGAGGCGCAGCCGACCAAGCACGCCAAGCATCGGAAACATCGCCCCCTGACCATGGGGCTCCGCTGCCAGAATGATCCGCAATCGCTGCGTGCCCTGCTTGGGCGATACTTCCGCCGCGGGCAAGAGTCCACAAGACCCCATCACCGGCCGATCGCTGCAGAGCCGGTGGGCCGTTGCGGCAGAGCCAGCCATGAGCGGAACAGATCCCGACCCGATGAGCAAGGCAGCGCAGCGGGTGATCCGATCCGA
>CAYYGU010000197.1:0-2501 GCA_964471525.1 uncultured Isosphaeraceae bacterium | reverse complement strand
CGCTGCAGGCACTGGCGCTTCGTGATCAACAACGCTTCGATGAAGCGGCGCTGGTATACGAGGAAATCCTTCCAGGCCTCATGGAACGCTGCGACCCGGGCGATCCGGGTCTGCTCCGTGAACGGGTGCATTACGCCATGATTCTCGCGCGAGGTGGAGACGGCGAGATGGGCGTCGCGGAACTCGATGCGGCCATCGCGCAGATGACACCGCATGTCGTTCAGACACATCCTTCATTGGTCCTGGCGCGAGTCAAACGGTTGCAGCTCCTGCTGTGGAGCGGCCGCCCGGACGAGGCGCTCCGCCACGCAGCGCCGCTGTGGCCGCTGGCCCATGCCACGGGCGATCTTCCACGGCGAGCCCTGCTGTCGATCGCCGTCGCAGCCGCCGCCGTGGCGCAGGCGGATGAACAGTGGCACCACTGGATGGCCAAGAACGACGAGTATCAAACGAATTGGCGGGAGGGCATTCTGCGGAAGGGCCGCGCGATGAAGGCGGAACCGATGCCACAGAAGAAACTCAGGCATGTCGAGTACCTGGTGGACTCCTCAGCCATGGGCGAACACCTCGTGCGACTGGGCGAATACGAACTTGCCCGCACCGTGCTTGAACGGGCCGTCACGACGGGACGACAGTTCTCACAAACCCCATGGCTCACGGCCCGCGCCGAACTCGGGCTCGCAGCACTGGCCGAGTCCGATGGCGACCACATCAAAGCACGTGATCTCCGGCAAGCGGCGCTGGATCGTCTTGGCAGCAGCGAGCAGGACTGGCTCACACGGCTCATCACGCATGACATGGGGCATCCACTCGCGCAGGGCGACTAGGACACCGGCTCGCGGCACCTCGCCCACGTTGTGGAGGATGGGAAATTTGGAAGTCTGCTCCCCCGCTTGCGGGGGAGCGGACTTCTAACCGGGACCGGCAGGTGAGCAATCGCTCGTCAGTCGGTCGAGTCGTCCCAGAAGGACTCTCGATCTTCATGTGGTGGTTCCTGTTCGTGATCCGCTTCGGTGAGCAGATTGCGAAGGCAGGTGTTTTCGCGGCGGGTCGCTTCGAGGTCGAACACGAGGTAATTCAGGCAGAGCCTCATGTAGTCGATCGACTGCTCCAAAGCGTTGAGGCAGTTGGAGACTTCCTGTTCATCCACGATCGCCCCATCCGCAAGGCCGACCAGCATCGCCCGCTCTCTCTGCGGGAGATTGCCAATCCGATCCATCAGGACCGAAAAATGCTGTTGAAATGCGCTCTCATCCATGTCTTCGCTCCATCTCTTCCTTGTGTGGCCGGCGATGAATCACCGACGCCTCATCTTGCCACAACAGGAGGGGCGGACCAGTACCCAGAACGGAATCCCGGCTCAGGAACGAGGGTATGGGTGTATCTGTGCGGGTTGCGGGGGTCAGAACCGCGTCTTGGCCGCGGCGGTTCGGGCTTCGGGGGGCCCCTTGGCCATCACCTTGTCAACAGGAGTGCCTTTTTGCCGCGCCTCGTGGACCAGTTTGGCCAGGTGCCGATCTCGCTCCATGGCCCAGCGGCCGAAGTGCGTTTCCAATTCCTGGCGATTGAATCGGGAGAGCGGATCGTCCAAACCCGTCTGCGCAACCGCCCAGTCGACCAGCGACCGCCCGCTCGGCGTAAACCGATAGAGATCCAAGGTCAATTGCACCCGGGCAGCGAGTGAGCGAAATGGATCGCGACACGTCTCCGGCAACTCGGCCATCACCGCCTCAAGTCGCCGTTTCGCCATGGGGCCAAACATGGTGTCGCCCGCAGCGCGGTCGGCAGCGGCGATGATCACCGCCGCCTCGCCGGCCCCCTCGTCGGTGGTTTCCTCGACGCGTTCAAGAACCGCGACCGACGTATTCAACGTCTTGATGCCAGCATTGGGAAACCGTACCGTGAGGCTCCAGCATGACGCACCTTTGGTCTGCGAACGGCCGGCGCGTGTCACCGTGCCGACGCCCCATTCGGGCTTGCTCGGTACACGCACGCGATCGCCGAACGACCAAGGCGCTTCGGATGCGGAATGGCTACCGCTCACCATCAGAACTCCCTCAATTCGAGTGTCGGAATGGGCTTGGTCAGCAGTCCACGAGGGTCCTGCTGATCCTTCCATCAACAGGTTGAGCCTACCTCAAGGAGGTGGTGAACGCAAGAACTGTGTGCGATACCCGCAGCACGCCGCTGCAGGCTTCTCTAAATGAGCCCCTGATCCACCATCGCATCAGCGACCTTCTTGAAACCGGCGATATTGGCACCGTGGCGGTAGTCATTGCCGAAACCATAGTCATTGGCAGCGTCGAGACAGACCGCGTGAATATCAGACATGATTCGCTTCAGATGAGAATCAACTTCCTCGCTGGTCCATCGCAGCCGCTGACTGGCCTGCGCCATCTCCAAGGCCGACACGGCAACGCCGCCAGCATTGGCAGCCTTGGCCGGTCCGAGCAGTACGCCGCCATCGACCAGAATGTCCTGGGCTTCAGGTGTTGTCGGCA
>CAYYGU010000196.1:0-2536 GCA_964471525.1 uncultured Isosphaeraceae bacterium | reverse complement strand
CTGTCATTGATGTCCGCCATGGCGCCGGGCGCATCGGGTGGTTGGAATTGGAGTGGCTTTTTGTGGGTCACCGAAGACGAGATATGGGATTCCATCGAATCTACAGGCAGCCCGCTTCAGACAAGTGCCAGTCCTTCGCCCTGCCAGAACCTTCCCTTTGAGGGAGACACACGCCAACTTATTCCGCTTGGCAACAACTTGTGGCTGCTCATCGTCGTCCGGGCCGACGGATCGGTCCACATGATCGTGTATGAGCAGGGGGAAGATGGTTGCTGGCAGGTCGCGTTCTACCCCAGCCTACCGGGCGATCCCGGTTGGCCCGGCGGGACCATCAGCGAACCCCTTCCGCCAGATCACACCTTCGACGAATCAATGGCGATCCTGTGGCATGCGTGGCTCGTCCACGCGGCCGAGGGCGAGATCATCGGGATCCCCGGGGGTCCCGTTGGTGCCCCGGGTTGATCGGCTCCGGTCCGCCGAGAACCAGCACGCGGCCATCAAGTGCCAGCAGCGCGACGCTGCGGTCTGACTCGACGAATCCGACAGCCGCGATGAACGCCCCGATGGGGGGAATGGCAGCGAGTTGTTCGCCGGTCTGCGCATCGTGGACGAGCACAGCGCCAGTGACGCTGGTTGAGAGAATTCGCTGTCCATCTGATGACATTGCAACCGATTGCACGGGGCCTGGATGGATCAGCTTGGACCACAGGATCTGTCCGTGATCATCGGTCACGGTCATGCCGCCGGAAGCGTCTCCGACGACGCGAGACCCATTCCCCGATGCTTGGAGGCAGAGGTCGGCAAATGGCAGATCGGTCTGGATCCACTCCGCACCGACTTCGCCGCTGGGGAATGACCGTCGAAGCACACGGTCCCCGGTTTGTGCGAGCACCGTTCCATCTGGTTCAAAACGTGCAAACTGGATCGGCCCCGGCCATGCCGCAAACTCAGCAATCTTCCCGGCAGTTCGCCACCGTTTGAGTGATCCGTCCGATCCATGTGTCAAGACCCACCGCCCGCCGGGCGAGAAGCGTACTGTGCGGCCCGCCTGGGTTGGATGGGCTGCGGCGGTCCACGACGAACCGGTCTCCGTCAGCGGCGTGACGCGCAGCATGCCGCCTGCGTCGAGGCTTGCCATGCTGCTGCCGTCATCAGCAAGGACAATGTCGATGATGCCCCGTTCGTGCGAGATGACCGGCAGGTCATTTCGGGCGGCCAGATCATGCGTTCCCAGGATCCACGCATTGGATGTGCCGCCGCCTGCGGTTCCAACCGCCAACAGATCACCGTTGCCTGAGAGCGCTACGCTCGAAGGAGTCTGCGATATGTGAATTCGCCGCTTGGACTGCGGGGCATCGCGTGTCCATATCGTGAGACCGCCGCCGATGTCACAGGCTGCGACGACTCGGCCCCCAGCAGACACCGCCAAGGCCGCAGTCGTATCGAGCATGCGATCGGCGAGCATGTCATCGAGCAACACTTCGCCGGAGCCAACATCGAGCATCAGGATGCGTGTGGGTGTACTGAACGAGCCGGGGTCCATCGGATCAAGAGGCGGTGTGATGGCGATTGCGGCGGTGGTTCCGGTCGCGTCGGTCTGCATCGCAGCGATGCTGGTTGTTGGAAGATCGGATGCAATGACGCGCGGCGATGCATTTCGCGTGATCAGAATGAGCTGCCCGTCTCCGTTGACGATCGCAGCAGTGTGATCGTCAAGGAGGCGACCGCGGGACCAGTGTGAAGGAAGATCGAACGACAACGCCCCAGTGTCGGCATCAACAACGCCACGATCCGTCATTGCGATGACCTGGCCCGCGTCGTCAATGGTCGCGTCACCGCGTGGATGGGCGGCGGTTCGAAGCGTTCCTGTCCGTACTTGATTCCAGAGCCATCCCCATTCCCAATGCCGAAGATCCTCGTTGCAGCCCAAGAGTGTATTGGCCGCGGCGTCTGTATCCCCTCGCTTCATCGCAGCATCCGCCGCGGCGATCGCGGCGCGGTACTGAGCCCGCTCCTTGAGCGTCGATTCACTCGCCGCGGCCTCGCGTGCCATCCTGGTCTGGTCGGTCTGGTTTGCGATGATGAGCCACGAGAGGCCAGCGAGGGTGAGCACGAGCAAGACAAGTGAGGCGGCAAGCGGCCTGCGCCGAACGAGTCGGCGGAATCGATACCACTGCGACGTTGGTCTCGCGGTGATTGGCTCGTGGTTGTGAAAGTGACGAAGATCCTCGGCGAACTCGCCAGCGTCCGCGTAGCGGCGGCGCGGCTCTTTCTCCATCGCGTGTTCGATGATGGTTCGCAGATCCTTGGGGGCTGAGATCGGCACCGGCCGCTGTTCGGAAATGATGTGGGCGGCAGCGGCAAGGTTGTCTGGTGGAAGTTCATAGGGGAGGCTGCCGCACATGCACTGATACAGCAGGACGCCAAGCGCATAGACGTCGCTCGTGGCGTCGATGCTGCCGCGGCCGGAGACCTGCTCGGGGCTCATCCACGGGACCGTGCCCATGATGGTCCCTTCCTTGGTGACCAAGGTGTG
>CAYYGU010000195.1:0-2566 GCA_964471525.1 uncultured Isosphaeraceae bacterium | reverse complement strand
ACGCCTGCAAGGCGACTCGCCTGACCGAGCGTCGTTGGCTTGAAGTGGGCGATCGCTTCGGCAGCCTCGGTACGAAGACCAGTGACCGTGGCGGGGTCGAGCGAGGGTGGAATCCGAACCTTGTCGGCATCACGCTGCCTTCGAATCTCGGCCTGCTGCCGCTTCACATAGCCCTCGTATCGCGTATCGGTCATCACCCGGCTGACATCGCCGAGACCGTCTCCACCGCCGAGCCGCTCGGCGATGTGCTTTGCAGTCACATCGGGACGCCGCGCCAGCGCCGCGAGATTCTTGCCCGCTTCGCCTGGGAGCGTGTCCAATCGTGACGCGATGTCGACAAGGCGTTCTTGTGTGCCTTGCCACTTGGACCACCGCCGATCGCAAACGAGGCCCCACTCACGGCCAATGGGTGTGAGCCTCGCGTCGGCGTTGTCGGATCGCAGCAGCATGCGGTGTTCGGCTCGACTGGTGAACAACCGATACGGCTCGCGCGGCGCGCGGGTCACGAGGTCATCGAGCATGACACCGATGTACGCCTCGTCTCGCGCGAGTCGAACAGGATCGTCACCTCGGCTATGGCGGACGGCATTCACGCCGGCAATCAGCCCCTGCCCCGCCGCCTCCTCGTAGCCGCTGGTTCCGTTGATCTGCCCAGCGAGGAAGAGTCCCGGCACGGACTTCGCCATGCAGGTCGCGTCGATCTGGTGTGGACGAACCATGTCGTACTCGACGGCATAGCCGTACTGAAGAATCTCCGCGGCGCCGCAGCCGGGCATGGTCTGCACAATGGCGTCCTGCACAGCCGGCGGCAGCGAGGTACTGATGCCATTGCAGTACACCGAGTCGCCGCCGAGGGTCTCCGGTTCGAGGAAGACATGATGGCTGTCACGCTCGACAAAGCGAACGACCTTGTCCTCGATGCTCGGGCAGTAGCGCGGGCCGGCATCGGCCTCGATCTGACCGCTGAACATCGGCGATTGGTGCAGATTGTCGCGGATGAGTTGGTGTGCTTCGGGGGTCGTTCGGGTGATGCGGCACGTGATCTGTTCGAGCGGTGGGAAGTCGCGTGATGCCAGATCACTGAACGGAACCGGTGGGTCGTCGCCTTGCTGGGGCGTCAACGAGTCCCAGTCGATGCTGGCTTGGCGAATCCGAGGCGGCGTGCCGGTCTTGAGCCTGCCGAGTTCAAGTCCGAGCCGCTGCAGACAGGCCGACATGCCGTCGGCGGTTCCCTCGCCGACACGACCGCCCGGCGTTGTTCGGGGACCGGTGTGCATGAGGGATCGCATGAAAGTGCCAGTCGTCAGCACGACGGCAGCGGCCCGGCGCTCGGTCCCATCTGAGTGCGTCACGCCAACACACCGGCCATCCTGCACAAGCAGATCATTGATGGTGTCTGCGATGAGCGTGATGTTGGTCCTGCTGGCGATGGATCGCTGCACGAATGCGGCGTAGGCATCCTTGTCACACTGGGCGCGTGGCCCCTGCACCGCCGGTCCCTTCGACTGATTCAGCACCTTGAACATGATGCCCGACGCATCGGCCGCCCGGCCCATGAGACCACCGAGCGCGTCGATCTCGCGAACAACCTGCCCCTTGGCAAGCCCACCGATCGCTGGATTGCATGACATGACCCCGATCTTCGATGGGTCCATCGTGATCAGCACTACGGATCCCCCCCCACCAAGCATGTGAGAGGCCGCCCACGCCGCTTCGACACCGGCGTGACCACCGCCTACGACAATGACGTCGCAGCGATTGGATTCGTCTCTCAGCCGCCGACCGTCCACGTGTCGGGTCCAGCAACAAGGGCCGCAAGATCGGCATTGGGGGCGGCTTCCTCGGCTTGCCTGATCTGCTCGTGGCTCTCCTTCTCATAGGCCGGACGATCCGGATTGCAGTAGAGCACACCGAGCGGTTCGGGGAGTTCCGGGCTCCGCATGTTGGCGAGCGTAAAGGCGAGGGTGCGATCGGTCTCATCGTGAACGAGCAGATCCCGCTCGGTCACACCGCCAACACCGAGGGTCACCGCGCGTGGGCGGCCGTTGATGATCATCACACCCTTGTCCCGGTTCTCACCAAAGATAAGCGGTTCGCCGTTGACGAGATCGACCGTGTTGTTCGGTCGTGAGTCTTTCTGTGAGGCGTAGAACCAAGCCTGATGGTTGAAGATATTGCAGTCCTGATAGACCTCGATGAAAGCACAGCCATCGTGGTCTGCGGCCCGCTCCATGGTCGGAACGAGCATCTTGGCATCCACATCGATGCAGCGGGCGACGAAAGTACATTCGGCGGCGAGGGCCAGCGCCAGTGGGTTGATCGGCTCGTCGATCGAGCCCATCGGTGTCGACTTCGTGACCTTGCCTCGCTCGCTCGTAGGCGAGTACTGCCCCTTGGTCAGTCCGTAGATGCGGTTGTTCAGCAGGATGATTCGCACGCCGACGTTGCGGCGCATCACGTGGATCGTGTGGTTCCCACCAATCGAGAGCAGGTCGCCGTCGCCGGAGACGACCCAGACATCCAGTTCAGGGTTCGCAAGTTTGATGCCGGTCGCGAAGGCCGGAGC
>CAYYGU010000194.1:0-2591 GCA_964471525.1 uncultured Isosphaeraceae bacterium | reverse complement strand
AACCAATTCACCTATGGATGGACACAGGGCGTCGAGCTCGGATCCAAGGGCGATGGCCTGTGGTGGCGGGCGATGTATCTCGATGGCCCGAACTCGGCGAATTCGCAGTCGCAGGGTTTGACGAACGATGGCGCGTCGATCACGGCCCGTGTTGATTGGCGGCTCGCCGGCGACTGGAAAGATTGGAAGACTTTCACAGGCTACGGCTCCAAGAGTGACTCCTACGCCTTTGTCGGTGCGGCCTTCCAGTGGTTCAACCGCAGCAACCGAGCCGCGAATCCCCAGGAGTATGGCGGGTACGATGGCAACCGAAGTATCGGTCTCACGGTCGATGGTTCGGTCGGTGGAGAAGGTTGGACGGCCTACGGCGCCTTCGTCTGGGCAAGCAACGCAGGTTCGGCAGGGGTCGCAGGACCCGACAGCAACCACGCCTGGGGGGCCATCCTTCAGGGCGGCTACATGGTGTCCGAGGACTTTCAGATCTTCGCCCGCTACGAACTCGGTGACATCGATGGCTACGGCCAAGACAACGCCACGTATGCAAACACACCGAATCCGTGGGCTCCCCTGAGCAACAACGGCCAGCGCACCGGCCACGACAGCACGGTGACGGTCGGCTTCAACACCTGGCTTGCGGGCAAGAACGTGAAGTGGACCACGGATCTCGGCTATGCGTTCTCGACGATCAACAACGGCGGAAACGAAGCCCCGTCGGCCGACTACACCTCAAGCGGCAACGGCTGGCGAGCCGACAACGCCGCCGAAAGCGGCCAATGGCTCGTCCGCAGCCAACTCCAACTGCTCTTCTGACCGCTTCGCTGCAACCAACCGCCGGTCACTTTATGTCTTTGCGCCGCAACAACTTCCAAAAACGCGTTTTTTTAAGTTGTGCTGTGACAAGCAGATAAAGTGACCGGCGGTTGGGTATCGCGTCTCAGAGGTCTGTAGGGCTGATTGTGGGGGGTTGAGCCTCTTTGGCGGGTGGCCACACGGGCTATTCCCACATGCTGGCGCAGGGGACCGCCGGTCACTTTATGTCTTTGCGCCGCAACAACTTCCAAAAAACGCGTTTTTCTAAGTTGTGCTGTGACAAGCAGATAAAGTGACCGGCGGTTGGGGGGTGGATGCCAGTTCGCGTGCTCGGAGGAGTTCGGCGACCGACCAGGCTTGGGCGGGGCAGCCGTGGGGGTGGTGGGGGGTGTCGCCGTCGTAGAGTTCGGCGACCTGGCCGATGCAGCCGTGTTCGAGCGAGCCGAGGAGTGTCTCGATGGCGGCTTGGATTGCGATCGAGGCTGCATCGGGCGGATGGGTCGCGGTGATGGCCTCGCACCACGGGCCGATGAGCCAGGGCCAGACGGTTCCGTTGTGGTACGCCCTGTCGCGGCTCACCATGTCGCCCTCGAAGCGGCCGCGGTAGTTCGGGTCGGCCGGGGAGAGGGTACGCAGTCCATATGGGGTAAGCAGGTGTTTGCGGACGACCTCGATGATCGACTGCTGCGCGGCGAGGCTCAGTGGTGAATGGGGAAGCGACACGGCGAAGATCTGATTGGGGCGAATCGATGCGTCGCCGATCCACTGCCCGCCGTCTCGCATCAGGACGTCGTAGCAGCATCCGAGTTCTTCGTTCCAGAAGTTGCCGAAGGATGCAGCGGTTCGGTCGGCTTCGGCAAGGAGCCGGTCCTGGTCGCGACCGCCAAGATGCGCCGCGATCAGACGCAGGCCGCTCTGCCAGAGCGCTGAAAGTTCGATGGGCTTTCCGATCCGGGGCGTGACAGCAACCCCATCGATGCGGGCATCCATCCATGTCAGCGCTTCGCCGTCGATGCCTGCTTCAACGAGTCCATCAGCATCAACCCGAACGCCGGGGCAGGATCCGGCGAGATACGCCTCCACACTGTTCAAGGCGGCGCCGAGAAGGTCCGATGCGCCGGGGGCTGCGATTCCGCCAGCGGCCGCGATCCACGAATGTGCTGCGTGCAGAAACCAAAGGCTCGCATCCGCCGTGTTGTAGTGGGCTTTGTTTGGATCGCGGTCGTCGAATCGATTCGGAATGAGCCCATCCCTCATGGATCCGGCGAACGTCTCAAGCACCACGCGAGCCTCGTCGAGTCGGCCGGTGCCGATGAGCAGGCCCGGAATTGAGATCATCGCGTCACGCCCCCAGTCGGCAAACCACGGGTATCCGGCGATGATGGACATGCGGGAGACTGTTGGTGAGGATGATGTGCGAGCGACCACAAACTGATTCGCCGCCTTGGCGAGACGTTCATCGACTGGCCGTCTCGTATGCGTAGGCGAGGTTGGCGCAAGCGGCACGAAGGCGTCCATCTCTGCGGTCAACTCGAAGCGAGGTTGTCCGGTGGTAAGCGAAATCTCGATTGTCGCTGCGGCGAGCGAACACTCCTGATGGTCGTATCCTCGATCTCGTTCGACCGGATACTCAAATCGCTCCCACCAACATGGCTCGCCAGACCACTGTCCGCAGGAGGCGCGAAGGACCAACGAAGTATCGCCGCGGGTGACGCGCAGTGTCCGCCCGGATTGCTTCAGGTCGATGTCATCTGCCGGCTCGTGCTGCAGGGCATGGAAGT
>CAYYGU010000193.1:0-2623 GCA_964471525.1 uncultured Isosphaeraceae bacterium | reverse complement strand
GAGGATGGGTCCGCGTTCCATGGTGTGTTGCTCAGTCGATGATGCCGAGGATGTCGTCCTCGGTCATGATCAGATACTCGGTGCCTTCAATCTTGACTTCGGTTCCCGCGTAGGACGAGAAGAGAATGTTGTCACCTTTCTTGACGCTGAACGGCATGTACTGGCCCGTTTCCTTGTTGAGGAGACCAGCGCCGGTCGCCATGATCTTGCCCTCGCGGGGCTTGTCCTTGGCGCTTTCCGGCAGATAGATGCCGGAATCGGTCCGGTCGCGGGCTTCGGCTCGCTTGACGAGCACCTTGTCTCCAAGTGGTTTCACTTTCATCTGAGATCTCTCCTTCCACGTGCCGAACAGCATCGTCCGGCAGGTTCTTGATTCATCGCATCGGCGGCCATGCGTCTTGGTAATGACGGCGGAGGACCCGCCGAAGGGTGTCGAGAATGGTGTCGAGTTGGAGTGGTCGATCGATGACCGCGAAGGCGCCCTCTCGCAGTGAGGCCATCAATTGACGGACATCCTGCCGATTGCTCGCCTGCCGCGGCCGCACGACGATGGTCGGCGGGGGCTGATCGAGCCGGCGGAGCAGTTGCAGAATGCGGGGACCGCCTGGCGATTTGGGCGATCCGCTGCTGGTAAGCGGGATCTCCAGATCCACGACCGCGATGTGAACTGGCTGGTGCTGGATGAGCGAGGCCGCTTCCTCGCCCGTATCGGCCTCCATGGCGTGGATACCCATCGGCTCGAGCAGCCGGGGCAGTTGACGCACCGCCGCATGCTCTCTCCAGCCGCCATAGGACAGCAGCAGGTTGAGGCGGGCATCGGGATGGGCGGTGGCATGGCGCATGATGGACTGGGGGTGAACCCAGCATGCACTGCAAGCGGCGTGCCGGAATCACCCCCGCAGGCGGAGGGGCCGTCCTTCTTGGGCTGCCGATCTGGCGGAATCGCGGTCTTGGGGGTGCCAGCGGGTCTTTCTGGCAGGCGGGGCCCCTCGTGGAGGCGAGGCGGCCTGTTAGTGTTCCCAGCCCACCCACAGGAGCCGGATCCACATGAGCGAGCAACCACCTCTCGTGAGCGTCAAGAATATGCTGGCTGGCCGTGGCTGCTCGGTGGACGATCGGGTCCGTATTCAGGGCTGGATTCGCACGCGGCGGGATTCAAAAGCTGGACTGTCCTTTTTGCAGGTCCACGATGGCTCCTGCTTCGATGCCGCTCAGGTCGTAGCGCCCGGGGAGTTGGACAATTATGAGTCCGAAATCCAGCGGCTCACAACCGGGTGTTCGGTCATGTGCGAGGGCGTACTCGCCGAGTCACAGGGCAAGGGGCAGGCGATCGAGATGCAGGCCGAGTGCATCGAGCCGGTCGGTTGGATCGATGATCCGGACACATACCCCGTCCCCGCCAAGCGTCACACCTTCGAATACCTGCGAGACGTCGCGCACCTGCGTGTTCGGACCAACACCTTCTCGGCCATTGCCCGGGTGCGACACTGCTTGGCGCAGGCGGTCCATCGGTACTTCCATGAGCATGGCTTTTTCTGGGTTCATACGCCGATCATCACTGGGAGTGACTGCGAAGGGGCGGGCGAAATGTTTCGCGTCTCGACGCTTGATCTTCAGAACATCCCTCGAACTGAAGAAGGTGACATAGACTGCTCGAAGGACTTCTTCGGCCGCGAAACGAATCTGACGGTGTCCGGGCAACTCAACGTCGAGTCATATTGTCTTGCGCTGAGCAAGGTGTACACCTTCGGTCCAACCTTCCGGGCCGAGAATTCCAACACCTCCCGCCACCTCGCCGAGTTCTGGATGATCGAGCCCGAGATCGCCTTTGCAGACCTCGCCGCCGACGCCGACCTCGCCGAGGACTTCCTGAAAGCCATCTTCCGCACACTGCTTGATGAATTGCCCGACGACATGGAGTTTTTCCGGGCCCGGATCGACAAGACCTGCATCGATCGGTTGGAGGCGTTCGTGAAGTCGTCCTTTGAGCGGATGGACTACAGCGATGCCATTGCGTGTCTGGAAGCCGCTGTTGCCAAGGGCCAGAAGTTCGAGTACCCGGTGTCCTGGGGCATGGATCTGCAAAGCGAGCACGAGCGATGGCTCACCGAGGAGCACGTGGGGCGGCCGAT
Source organism: uncultured Isosphaeraceae bacterium (assembly GCA_964471525.1). Taxonomy (GTDB): domain Bacteria; phylum Planctomycetota; class Phycisphaerae; order Phycisphaerales; family SM1A02; genus UBA12567. Next base: position 491 of record CAYYGU010000193.1, on the reverse strand, counting down.
CGTCGTGATGAACTACCCGCGGGATATCAAGGCCTTCTATATGCGGCAGAACGATGACGGCCGCACCGTGGCGGCGATGGATGTACTGGCCCCGGGCATCGGCGAGATTATCGGCGGCGCCCAACGAGAGGAGCGGCTCGACGTGCTCGATGCCCGGATCGCCGAGATGGGGCTCGACGCCGACGAGTACTGGTGGTATCGCGATCTGCGGAAATACGGCACAGTTCCCCACGCTGGCTTCGGCCTTGGTTTCGAGCGAACCATCGCGTATGCGACGGGAATGGCCAATGTGCGGGACGTCATTCCATTCCCGCGGACGCCCCGATCCGCCGCGTTCTGATTGCAGCGACGAGGGCAGCATCTTTCTCGGACCCCAGCCGGAGGCATGCGCAGCCTCTGCGCGAATGCTCCGATAAGCACTGAATTGGACGCAAGCGAAAACTCCCGGGTGCTTCGGGCTTCTCTTCTCCGATGTGGCCTTCTGTCAGGGG
>CAYYGU010000192.1:0-2633 GCA_964471525.1 uncultured Isosphaeraceae bacterium | reverse complement strand
ATCCGACATCGACTGGCGAATCATCGACGACCTCGCAGTGCGGGCGCATCAGGCGCTGGAGCGGTTTGCGAATCGTCAGTTGCCGGTGCAGATGCGTCTGGAAAAACGCATTCCGGTCGGTGGCGGCCTTGGCGGCGGATCTTCCGACGCAGCCGCGATGTTGAGGGCGTGCAACCAGCTGTTCGAACTGCATCTCTCAGACAACGAACTCCGCCACGTTGCCGCATCAATCGGCTCTGATGTGCCGTTTCTCGTCCGCGGCGGCAGCGCTCTTGTGGACGGATTCGGAGATCGCATCGAACCGATCGACAACATGCCGGATTTCTTCGCGGTGTTGTGCCTTCCCGAGGTCTCCTGTTCGACCGCCGCCGTGTATGGTCGCTTCGATGCGATGGGTGGTGGCGCACTCCGCGCCGACTTCGTTCTGGCGGCCACCCAGAGCGGTCATTTCTTCAACGAACTGGCCGAACCGGCGATGCAGGAAGTTCCGGCGCTCCGCGATCATCAGAAAACCATCGAACAGACCGCCGGACGTCCCGTTCATGTCAGCGGAAGCGGATCGACCCTGTATCTGACCTGTGACACCTCGATGGAGGCTGGTGCCCTCGCGGCCGCCATCGAATCGACCCACAACATCCCGGCCATCGCCGCCAAACCAGCGCGGATCGATGACCGCCAACTCGAATCAATCGAATGATCTGGAGATTCTCATGCCCGCCACGATGACTCAATACCCCACCGCCACCGACTTCGTTCCCGCCGACATTGACGGCGGCGATTGGACGCAGGTCGGCCCGCTGTATCAGTCGCTGCTTGATCGGACACTCAAGTGCAAGGGGTGTCTGGAAGGATTGCTGCTTGATCGAAGTGAACTTGATGCTGCGGTAGGCGAGGCGTACTCGACCGCGTACATCGAAATGACCCGGCATACGGATGACGAGGATCGCAAGGCGGTATTCCTTCGCTTTGTTGAGGAGATGGAGCCGAAGATCAAGGATGTCTCCTTCAAACTCGATCGCCGCATCGTGCAGTGTCCGTTTGTCGACGACCTCGACCAGGACCGCTATGGCGTGATGCTTCGCAACATGGATGCAGATGTCAAGTTATTCCGCGAGGAGAACATCGAGTTGGAAGTCGAGGAGACGAAACTCGGCCAGCAATACGCCGAGATGTGCGGCACTATGACCGTGCAGTTTCAGGGTGAGGAGAAGACATTGCCACAGATGTCACCCTTCATGCAGGAGAACGACCGCGACGTTCGTGAGGAGGCCTTTCGGCTTGTAGCAACGCGGCGACTTCAGGACAGCGAGCAGATGGACAAGATCTTCGATCGCATGATCGCGCTGCGGAACACCAAGGCCGACAACGCCGATCTCGATGACTACCGCGAGTGGGCCTTCCGTTCCAAGCATCGCTTTGATTACACACCGGCAACTTGCGAGAGCTTCCACAGAGCGATTCGCGAAAATGCGGTGCCGATCATGCACGCAAGCAATGCGGCGCGGCGAGAGTCGCTTGGCATCGATGTGCTTCGGCCATGGGATCTGGATGTCGACCCACTTGGCCGGGCGCCCCTTCGACCCTTTGAGGGCCAACAGGAATTGGTGGACGGGGCCAGCCGAATCTTCCACCGCATGGATCCATCGCTTGGCGAACTCTTCGACACGATGCGAGAGGGCGATTCGCTCGATCTGGAATCCCGAAAGGGGAAGGCCCCGGGTGGGTATCAATCCGATCGTGAGCGTCAGCGTCGTCCCTTCATCTTCATGAACGCTGCCGGTGTGATGCGTGATGTGGACACCATGATTCACGAGGCTGGTCATGCCTTCCACGCCATGTTGTCACGAGATGAGCCGCTCGTGGCCTACCGCCATCCACCCATCGAGTTTGCCGAAGTCGCCTCAATGAGCATGGAGCTCATCGCGCATCCATTCCTTGATGAGTTTCTCAGCGAGGAGGAGGCGGGCCGCGCCCGAAGGAACCATCTCGATGGCGTCATTGGAACCCTGTGTTGGGTGGCGACCATCGATGCCTTCCAGCACTGGCTCTATACCCATCCACATCACACACAGGAACAGCGGGACATCTACTGGTTGGAATTGCACGCCTTGTACGGCCCCGATGTTTCCTGGGAGGGCCTCGCGGAGGAACGCACCAAATTGTGGCAGCGACAACTCCACCTCTTCGAAGTTCCGTTCTACTACATCGAATACGGCATCGCGCAACTCGGTGCCTTGCAAATGTGGATGATCTACCGCGAAGATCCGGCCCGGGCGATCGAGTTGTACCACGCAGCCATGAGCCTCGGTGGGTCCAAACCACTTCCGGAACTCTTTGAATCTGCCGGGCTGGTCTTCGACTTCGGACCTGTGACTGTGGCGAGGCTGCTTGCAGAAGTCGAGACCGAACTTGCGAACCTTCCCGAATGAGCGATCGCTCATGGCGGCGAAGTGCTGAGGATTTCGCAGCGGACATCGAACAGTCACTCGGTTGGATGGTTCGTCATATGGGCAACGCGCGTGATCGGCCGGTCTGGTCTCGGGCGCAGCCCGGGGAGGTCGGCTCGCAGATTCCAAATACGCCGCCCTCCGAACCGGAGTCGCTCGAAGATGTACTGCGTGACATGCAGAAGA
>CAYYGU010000191.1:0-2651 GCA_964471525.1 uncultured Isosphaeraceae bacterium | reverse complement strand
GACCGGGCCTGTTCAGGTGCGAGTCGAGTCCAGCGCCGTGCCACTCGATGCCAACGGCCTCGGCGAGATGGCGGTCGTGATAGAGATGAAGTCTCCATGGCATGTGGCGCTTCCGGGAACCGAAGATGTGATGCCTGTGCGAATCGCTTCGGCGACGCCCGGGATCGAAGTCACGCCGCAGTGGCCCAAGGGCAAGACGATTACGGATCAACTGGGATCAATGCACGTGCTGGAGGGGACCAACCGGGTTCTGGTGTCCGTGCAGCGATCAGATGCCGCGGCATCCTCACTCGAGCTGTCGGTCAGTTGGCAGGCATGTGATGACAAGATCTGCCTTCGTCCGGAGACGAGGACATTTACGGTCGAGGTGGCGGAGGCGTCACACTGATCATGCGGGAATCCGAAGGCGATCATCAACTGGACATCGCGCTGCTGACGACCGGCGGCACGATCGACAAGACCTACGACCCGCTTCAGGGCGTGCTTCGCAATCATGTCAGCGTTCTGGATCTGATGCTGGAGGGAATGGAACTGGAAGGCGTGAACCTGCACCGGTTCGAGGTGTTGAACAAAGACAGCCTTGACATGGATGCGGAGGATCATCGCCAGATCGCGATGGTGGCGACCGAAGAAGCCGGACGCCATGATGGGGTGGTGATTGTCCACGGCACCGACCGATTGGCCTGCACCGGCGATGCCATTGTCGAGGCGGCCGGGGACGGCCTCGGAGTCCCCATCGTATTGACCGGCGCCATGCGACCGTGGATCATGCGAAACAGCGACGCGCCACAGAACTTGACCGAGTCGTTGCTTGCCGTGCAGTTGCTCGACCCCGGCGTGTATGTGTGCATGCACAACCGTGTGCTACGGTTTCCAGGGGTTCAGAAGGATCAAGAACGACTTCGATTTGTGTATTCATCTCCCTCTCACAGCGAGTAAGACTTCATGTCCCAGATGAGCGATTCAGGCGGCCTTCGCCACAAATACCGCACCGCGCCGGTTCCAAGCATGAAGATGCCCAAGGGCATCCCGTACATCATCGGTAACGAGGCGGCGGAGCGGTTTTCGTTCTATGGGATGAAGGGCATTCTCGTCATCTTCATGACGAGTTACCTCTTCATGCTGCCAGGAGCCACCGGCAACGAGCCGATGCCCGAGCCGAAGGCGATCGAGAATTACCATCTCTTCACGACTGCGGTGTACTTCACGCCCATTCTCGGCGCGCTGATTGCCGACATCCTGCTTGGCAAGTATCTGACCATCATCAGCCTGAGTATCGTCTACTGCGCAGGCCACGGTGTTCTGGCGCTCATGGGGGCCAATGACGGGATCAACCCGGGACTGATGCTCTTTCTCGGATTGGGGTTGATTTCAATCGGCTCGGGTGGCATCAAGCCCTGCGTATCGGCTCATGTGGGTGATCAGTTTGGAGCGACCAACGGACACTTGATATCCAAGGTTTTTGGATGGTTCTACTTTGCGATCAATACCGGGGCGTTCCTCTCGACCTTGATGACGCCGTGGTTACTGGAGTGGTATGGGCCGCATCTGGCCTTCGGCATTCCGGGAGTTCTCATGGTTCTCGCCACGATCATGTTCTGGATGGGGCGAAAAGTGTTCATTCACGTCCCACCGGGCGGCTGGAAGTGGTTCAAGGAAACCTTCAGTTGGCAGGGCATCAGCGCTATTCTGAAACTCAGCGTCATTTACATCTTCGTGGCCGTGTTCTGGGCGCTCTTCGATCAGACGGGTTCGTCATGGGTCTTGCAGGCGCAGGATTTGGATCGCAACTGGCTTGGCGTGGAATGGCTCTCTTCGCAGATTCAGGCCGTGAACCCGATCATGATTCTGATTCTGATTCCGCTGTTCTCCTTCCTGATCTACCCGGCCATCAATCGTGTGTTCACCTTGACGCCCATTCGGAAGATTTCGATCGGCCTCTTCATCATGGTGATCGGGTTCGGCATGGTCGCCCTTCTTCAGGAGTCGATCGACAACGGTTTGCGACCGAGCATCGGCTGGCAGATTGCGGCCTATGCCATCCTGACCGCCTCGGAGGTCATGGTGTCGATCACCTGCTTGGAGTTCTCATACACGCAGGCTCCGCGGACGATGAAGTCGATCATCATGGCGATCTTCCTCGTAAGCGTATCGCTCGGCAACGTCTTTACGGCGGTTGTCAACCATGTGATTCTTGTCGATTCCACAGCCTTGCCGGCCAAGGCGCTCGCCGCGTCCTTCGGAAAGGATCATGTCAGCGGCGAGCATCCCGATCGTGATCGTGCCGCCGAGGCGGCCGAAGCCAAGATGCACTATGAGACGCTTCCGGATGGCGGGTTTGCGCTGGAACTGGCGGGTGTTGATGGCGTGCTCGGATCCGAGGACGACATCAAGCTTGGCTTTGCCGATGAAGGCGACATGGCAGGGTTCGTTCACGATGAGGGGACCGCAATCAAGGAGGGCATCGATCGCATCGGAGCGTATTGGGAGGCGAACCATCGATTGCCAACCACCGAGCAGGGATCTGAACTCATTCAGACGTTGAAGGACCCGTGGGGACAATCGCTTCGGTATCTCCTGAGTAGTGGGAAGTCCTTCATTGTCAGCAGCGATGGTCCTGACGAGATTTGGCAGAGCGAGTATGACATTCG
>CAYYGU010000190.1:0-2691 GCA_964471525.1 uncultured Isosphaeraceae bacterium | reverse complement strand
GAGCGGTTCATGCCGCGGCACATGATGATCGAGAGAATCGCGCCGCTGCTGCCGACCAGCGCGCCGGTGATGATGAGCAGGTCGTTGCCGAGCATGAAGCCAGCGGCGGCCGCCGCCCAGCCTGAGTAGGAGTTCAGCATCGACACGACGACGGGCATGTCGGCGCCGCCGATGGCCATCACCATGTGGATGCCAAGCAGGCTGGTCAGGACCGTGGCGCCAATCAGCAGCAGGATGCCAAGTCCGTCGATGACAACGGCGTTGCCAGCGACATCCACGGCAGTATCGACAAACCAGATTCCCAGCAGGACCGTGACGATGACTCCCGCAAGATTGAGCAGATGCCGCGCTGGCAGCATGAGCGGCTTGCCCGAGATGCTGCCGTGCAGTTTGAGGCCGGCGACGATGGAGCCCGTCAGGGTGATCGCGCCCACACAGATGCCGATGTACACCTCGATCTCATGGACGATCGCTTCGGAGTTTGTCATTGCTCCGTGCGGGTCTAGGAAACTCGCGAACCCGACCAGCACCGCGGCTGCGCCGACAAAGGAGTGCAGCAGGGCGACGAGTTGGGGCATTTCGGTCATCTGCACACGAATTGCCAGCGCACCGCCGACGAGCGCGGCTGGAATGATGGCAACGGCGAGCCATCCATACAGGGTGACCTGCGGGCCGAGAATCGCCGCCACCAGCGCAATGCCCATGCCGATGATGCCGTACCACGTGCCGCGAGAAGCAGTTTCCTGTTTCGAGAGTCCGGCGAGGCTGAGTATGAACAGCACCGCCGCGACGAGGTAGGCGATGGTCACGAGCGAGTTGCCCTCGGTGGCCGGTGGAGTCGCCGCTGTGGCGATCATGGTGTCGATGATCCGATACACGAATCTATCTCCTGAACATCGCAAGCATGCGGCGAGTCACAAGGAAGCCGCCAGCGATGTTGATCGTGGCGAAGAAGACGGCAAGCAGCCCGAGCACGATGGCACTCGCGGTGGCATCGGCCGACAAATGCAGCAAACCGCCCAGAATGATGATGCCGCTGATTGCGTTGGTGACGCTCATCAGCGGCGTATGCAGGGCGGGTGTGACGGCCCATACAACCTGCCAGCCCACGAAACAGGCGAGCACGAAGACCGTGAAGTGCATGGCGAAGTCCGCCGGGGCCCACAGGCCGATGACCAATAGGAGGAGCAGCCCACCTACGAGTCCGACTACCGTCATGAGGCCTTGGCGATCGGGTTTGGGTTCGGGTGCTGATTGGTCAACAGGGGCGGTCTCGGATTCGGGCCGTTTGCCGAAGTCCTTTGCATAGTCAGTCTTGGTTGTTGGTTCGGCGGGCTTGGGTGGGGGCCAGGTGACCTCGCCGCTGTTGGTGACCAAGGCGCCACGGACGATTTCGTTCTCGGTGTCGATCGTGAATGAGTCGCCGCCGCCCATCTCTTCAAGCATGGCAGCCAGTGCGTTGCCGTACAGCCGACTGGACAGGGCTGGCATTCGTCCCGGAAGATCGGTGTAGCCGACGATCCAGACGCCGTGGTGCTTGATGGCTTCGCCGGCGACCGTCAGGGCGCAATTCCCGCCGCGTTCGGCAGCGAGATCGACGATGACCGAGCCTTCCTTCATGGTTTCGACCATGCCAGAGGTAATCAGCACCGGCGCGTCCCGGCCTGGGATCATGGCCGTTGTCACAATGATGTCCACTTCGATCGCCTGTTCGGCGAAGAGTTTCATCTCCGCTTCGAGGAAGGCTTCGCTCATCACTTTGGCGTAGCCGCCCTCGCCCTCGCCGCTTTCCTCGAAGTCCAGCACAAGGAATTCTGCGCCGAGGCTCTCGACCTGTTCTTTTACGGCGAGTCGTGTGTCGAAGCCTCGCACAATCGCGCCGAGGCCTCTCGCTGCCGTCATGGCCGCGAGCCCTGCGACGCCACCGCCGATGACCAGCACCTTGGCAGGTTCCACACGTCCGGCGGCTGTCATCTGTCCTGCGAAGAAGCGTCCGAAGAGGTGGGCCGCTTCGATGACCGCGCGGTACCCGGCGATGTTTGCCAGTGCGCTCAGCACATCAAGTTTCTGGGCGCGGCTGATGCGAGGCACACAGTCCATCGCGATCGTCGTGACGCCGCGGGCGGCGAGTTCGGCGATGACCGCGTCTTGGTTGGCAGGCCAAATCAAACCAATGACGATCTGACCCTTGCGGAGCATCGCTGCCTCAGGCTCGGTGGGCGGGTTGACTTTCAGCACCACATCGGACTGGCTGTAGACATCGGCTGCCGATGGGAGGACACTCGCGCCCGCCTCGATGTACTTCGCATCGCTGCATTCGGCCTTGACCCCGGCTCCAGCCTCGACCACGACCTCAAAGCCCAGCTTTCGGAGCCGTTCGACGGATCGAGGAACGACCGCGACGCGACGCTCCTCGCTGGTGACCTCGCGGGGAATGCCGAGTTTCATGGTGGGCGGTCTCGCTGTCGGGGAGGGTGGGGGGGGCCTGCGGGGCGGCGATGATAGTGATTTGTGCAGCGGGAGGTCAGGTTTCTCTGGTCGATCCTTTTTTTGAAAAAACCGAAGTTCTTGGGACGCCGCAGCCGTGGTTGACGCATATGTCCGTGAAGGGGGAATGTATCGCCGTGGGATCCGAGCCCAAACTGGGGTGTCCGGGTTTCAGGGGTGCTTCCCTCGGGGTCTCCTACCGCC
>CAYYGU010000189.1:0-2709 GCA_964471525.1 uncultured Isosphaeraceae bacterium | reverse complement strand
TGCATTCTTCGCGGATGTTCTTCATGGCCTCCTGAAGCCGATCATCGGGCAGCACATAATGCACCGCGGGGAAAACGAAGAACTCGGTCTCCTCGGCGAGCGTCTCCCCGGACACGGGATGAATGAGCGAAATGCGTTCAATCTCGTCGCCGAAGAACTCCACCCGAACTGCAAATTGCTCGTATGCAGGGAATAGTTCGATGACATCGCCCCGCACGCGGAACTTCCCCCGCTGGAACTCGATCTCCGTGCGAGCGTAATGCATGTCGGTCAAACTGATCAGCAACGCACGCCGATCGACGGTCTGCCCGACCCGCAGCGGCACGAGGCGATTCTGCCAGGCCTCGGGCGAACCGAGTCCGTAGATGCACGAGACGCTCGCGACGACGATGACATCGTCGCGTGAGAGCAGGTGACTCGTCGCCGAAAGCCGAAGCCGATCGAGATCGTCGTTGCGGGAGGCATCCTTCTCGATGTAGATGTCTCGCTGCGGGATGTATGCCTCGGGCTGGTAGTAGTCGTAATAACTGACGAAGTAGCAGACCGCGTTGTCAGGGAAGAGTGATCGGAACTCCTCGTACAACTGCGCGGCGAGGGTCTTGTTGTGGCTGATGACCAGCGTTGGGCGCCGTGATTCCGCAATGACGTTCGCCATCGTGAATGTCTTGCCCGTCCCCGTTGCCCCAAGCAGCGTCTGCGCGGTCCGCCCTGTCTTGAGCCCCTCGACCAATCGCCGAATCGCCTCCGGCTGATCCCCGGTCGGCTCAAACGCGGCCTCAATCCGAAACGGAATGTCCCTTCCTGACGTTCGGCCTCCGGCTCCGGACTCAGGTTCCATACTTCTGGTCATACGCGGCCGAGTCCATCAACGCCTCAAGCGGCGCAGCGTCGCCGGTGCGTACCTTGACCAGCCAGCCCGCCCCCTGCGGATCGCTGTTGAGCAGGGCCGGGTCGTCGATGGCTGCGGCATTGACTTCGACGATCTCGCCGGCGACCACCGAGTACACATCGTTGGTGGTCTTGACCGACTCGACCTCGCCAACCGCATCGCCCGCCCCGATCGCCGTGCCGGCTGGTCGGAGTTCGACATAGGTGATGTCGGTGAGTTCCTCGGCCGCATGTGGCGTGATGCCCATCGTGACGGTATCACCTTCGTGGCGGAACCACTCGTGACTGTCCGAGTAGCGGCAATCGGTTGGGCTGGGCATCGCGGGTCTCCGGGGGGTCTGATCCGGTTCGGTGTGGGCCAATAGAGGGGGGGAGATCGAGCCGGGATGGTATCACGGGGCGGGTGTCCATCGGCTATCCTCGCCGCCCACACCAACCCCATGACGCTGCTTCTCTCGCTGACTTCCCGATCCCTTCAGTCGCTGCTCGATCCCTCGGCGGATCCACCGCGAACCCTGCACGATGCGCCCGGCTATGTGAGCGGAGAATTGGGGCTTCGCGGGCTGAGTGTGGATGTTGAAATGCTTGGCGGATGGTCCTCAGCGGACATGGACATGCTGCGGCATCGGTCCGATCAGGCGGGCTGTCCCTGTCTGGTGCTGGTCGATCGTACGGGGCTCGAGTTCGGCCACGAAGACGCTGCTGTCCGCGAGTCCGCCGCGGAGCGGCTCGGCCGCCTCGCTGGGGCCGCCACGAGGCTTGGGTGCAATTCGGTCTCGGTGTCGCTGTCTCTTGGACGGAATGATCGGCCCACCCTCAGCCGGGCCATCGAAACCCTGCAGGCCTCGCTGGTTGCCATCGAACGTCAGGAACTCAACCTCCTGCTCAGCGGCGGTCCCGGGCTCACCGATGACTCGGAAGGGATGTCCGAACTCATCAAGGAAGTTGGCGGGTTCCGCATTGGTGCCTTGCCGACCTACGGCGATCCCACATCGACGGAAGATCCGGTCGAGCACATCAAGCGGCTCGCTCCCTACGCCGGCGCGATCCACCTGCGATGCGAAGGCTTCAAACGCGGCGGCGGTCACCGCGGATTGGACCTCGCCGCCGGTATGGAAGCAGCCATCGCGGTGGGTTACCAAAGCAATGTTGCCATCGACTACGTCGGAGAAGGCGACCCTGCCACCGATATCGCCAAGGCCATGGAGATTCTCCAGGCAGTCATTGACGCGGAGTGAGTGTGTGGTTGAGAAGGCTTCACGACTGATCGTGACCATCGACGGCCCTGCCGGGACGGGCAAGTCGGCGGTCTCCCATCGCCTCGCCGATGCACTCGGCATCTCCTGCCTCGACACCGGCGCGATGTACCGCTGTGTGGCCCTGCTTGCGGTGCGTGAAGGTCTCGACGCATCCGACCCCGGCGTCATGATGCCAGCGATCGCTGTGCACCCCATCGACTTCGACTGGACGAGCCACCCGCCCGCACCGAGGCTCGACGGCGAGCCGGTCGGCGAGGCCATCCGCAGCAGCGAGATCGGAACCGTCGTGTCCGTCGTTGCCGCCGTTCCCGAGATCCGCGGTGCCATGGTCGATGCCCAGCGACGTATCGCCCAGGCGCATCCAAGACTTGTCAGCGAGGGACGCGATCAGGGATCCGTCGTTTTTCCAGACGCCGAGGTGCGCTTCTACCTCACGGCGGACGCCGACGTTCGGGCGCAGCGGCGAACCCGGCAACTCCGCGCCACCGGTACACCGGCCGATGAGGCGGAGGTGCTGCGGGCCATCGAGGCGCGGGACGAACTCGATCGATCCCGCGAGATC
>CAYYGU010000188.1:0-2775 GCA_964471525.1 uncultured Isosphaeraceae bacterium | reverse complement strand
GGCGCCTTGCTGGTTGGAGTCGCGGGCTTCTTCGCCTTCCGAAGCCTCTACGGCCAGATTCCACTGCTTGCAGCCGCAGCCCTGGGCATTCTGGCCGGATGGGCGTTCGTGCTGGTCATTCATCTGCTGCGGAAGCGAGACGTGCGGTTGATCCCCTTCCAACTCAAGCGGGCGGCGAAGTTCCGCCTCGCGGGCATCGCCGCTGGCGTCCTGGCCGCGGCCTTCCTCGCCTTCATGGTTCACAGCGGCATCGTTCGGCTGCACGAAGCGCGTGGGCATGCCTTGTGGAAACAGGTGCAGGCCAAGGATCAGCACAGTGTGGAAGCCGGTTACCTGCTCATGCGAGAATTGGGCTGGATTCACCGGTGGGGCCTTTGGACGCCCCCCTACGTCAACGACCGGCTTGCCAGGACGGCCGTCCTTCTGAATCGCCCCGAGTGGGCCGTTGAGCCCCTCGAACGGCTCGCTCGCCAGTGGCCTGACAACCCGCAGGTGGCCGGGCAGTTGGCCGCCCTCCGCTCGCCCGAACCGAACTGACCAACCTCATCGCGTCAACTTGCGATACTTGATCCGATGCGGCTGCTCGGCCTGCGGGCCGAGGCGGCGGCGGCGATCCTCGTCGTAGGCGGTCCAGTTGCCATTGAAGAACCGCACTGCTGAGTCGCCCTCAAAGGCGAGGATATGCGTCGCGACTCGGTCGAGAAACCAGCGGTCGTGGCTGATGATCAGGGCCGAGCCGCCGAACGCAGCAAGGCCCTCCTCGATGGCGCGGATGGTGTTGACGTCGAGATCATTGGTCGGCTCGTCGAGGAGCAACACGTTGGCCCCGGCCCGCAGCGTGCAGGCCAGTTGTACGCGGTTCCGCTCGCCACCGGAGAGGGTTCCGACCATTCGCTGCTGCATCGTGCCGGGGAAGCCGAACTTCGAGGTGTACGCGCGGCTGTTCACCGGCACGCCGCCGAGATCGATCTCCTCGTCCTCATCGCTGATGGCTTGCCAGACGGTCTTGTCGTTCGGCAGGGCATCTCGGCCCTGTTCGGCGCAGCCGAGCACGACCGTGTCTCCGATTCGGAGGGTGCCAGCGTCAGGGGTCTCCTCGCCAAGAAGCATCCGAAAGAGGGTGGTCTTGCCGGCGCCATTGGGACCGACGATGCCGACGATCGCGCCGGGTGGCAGCGAGAATTCCATATCGTCGACCAGTACCGTGTCGCCGTAGCCCTTGCGGACCCCCTGCACGTCAATCACAAGATCGCCGAGCCGCGGTCCCGGTGGCACGAAAATCTCGACGCTCCGCTCCTGCTCCTTGCGGTCCTGCGAGACCAAGTCCTCGTAGGCCGTGATGCGGGCCTGGCTCTTGGCCTGCCGCGCCTGCGGGCTGCGGCGAACCCAATCGAGTTCCCGCTGCAGGGCCTTCTGACGCTTGCCTTCCTTCCGCTCCTCGACGGCGAGCCGCTGCTGCTTCTGCTCAAGCCACGATGTGTAATTGCCCTTCCATGGAATGCCCTCGCCGCGATCGAGTTCCAGAATCCACCCGGCGACGTTGTCGAGGAAGTACCGATCATGCGTGACCGCGATAATCGTGCCGGCGAACCGCTGCAAGTGCTGTTCGAGCCATGCGACGCTTTCGGCATCGAGGTGATTGGTCGGCTCGTCCAGCAGCAGGATGTCGGGTTCTTGAAGCAGCAACCGGCACAAGGCCACCCGTCGCCGCTCGCCACCGGAGAGCGTGCCCACCCGGCGATCATCGGGGGGACATCGCAGGGCGTCCATTGCCATCTCAAGCCGGGACTCAAGATCCCAGGCGTTCTTCGCATCGAGGGCCTCTTGCACCTGAGCCTGCCGATCGAGCAGCCGCTGCATGGCCTCATCATCCATGGGCTCGGCGAATGCCGCGTTGATCCGATCAAACTCCTTCATCAGATCAACCAGGTCCTGCATGCCCTCTTCGACGACTTCCCGCACGGTGCGGGTTTCGCCGAGCAGTGGCTCTTGTTCGAGATACCCAACGCTGTAGCCGGGAACCTTCTGGACCTGTCCCTCGAAGGCCTCGTCCACGCCTGCCATGATCTTGAGCACCGTGCTCTTGCCTGCGCCGTTGAGCCCGAGCACACCGATCTTGGCTCCATAAAAATAGGACAGCGAAATGTCCTTGATGATGGTCCGCTTCTCGATGGTCTTCGAGACGCCGAGCATGGAGTAGATGATCTTCGGGGTATCTGACATGGGGAGGGAGCGAACGAGGCAACAGATGCCGAGGTGGCAACTGGTTCCTACTCGTCTTGGGTATTGACCGCTGGCTGATCCATCGGATCGCCGGTCTCCGATTCGGGCCCGGGCTCAAGCGTTGCAGCGCCCGGCGCACGATCCGACTCGTCCAGCGCCGACTCGCGGTCGATTCTCTCTCGCGTGATGAACGGGTCTGGATCGAAGGGGTCCGGCGGCGGCGCGTCGACGCGATCGAGCGTGGCGAGCCTCGGGTTCTCTGCGGTGCCGTCTTGCTGTCGCATGTCGGCGGCGCCCTCGGCGGCGAGCGACGCTTCCTGACCGGCAAGACCGGTGGTTGCGATGGGCTGATCGCAGCCGAGGCCGATCAGGCTGAACGCGATGGTGGCGGAGAGGATCGTGGTGGCGTGCATCTGGGGCTCCTTCAAGTCGGGATGGCGAGAGGATACCCAACCCCGGTTGCCCGCCGAGGTAGGATGCGGCCGATATCCCTCACGGGTGGGGTGGCAGAGCGGTTGAATGCGCCGGTCTTGAAAACCGGTATACGTTTCG
>CAYYGU010000187.1:0-2777 GCA_964471525.1 uncultured Isosphaeraceae bacterium | reverse complement strand
GGAATGGGCGCGGGAGGATTCGAACCTCCGAAGGCGAACGCCAACAGGTTTACAGCCTGTCCCCTTTGGCCACTTGGGTACACGCCCTGATGAGAGCGAGAGAGGGTACTCCACGACCACAATGGAGGCAAGATCAACGCAATTCCTGAATGCCGCTACTCGGGTTCTCGGTCCCATCTGGGAACCACCCTCCCCCACTCGATGGGGCTGTTCAGTGATGCGCTGACGACTTCCACGGACAGATCGAGGTATGGAGGGGCCTCGGTCGCTGCCTCGGCGTTCTGAGCCGTCCCTGTGGGCATTCGATACTGCCGGAGTCTGATTCGATCGGGCAACCACACGCCTCCCGCCACCGAGCGAAACGCCTCCATTTCGCTGCGAGCCAGCACGATACTGTCATCGTCATCGAGCCAACGGTCGATCCGAAGCGGCGCGAAGCCGCGGGCTGGATCGAGGTAAATCCAGCACGGCGAGGTCCATCCCATCCGCAGGCTCACGGTCGGCGTGCCGCCAACTGGAGTCAACGCTGACTCGATAATGGCGGTCCCGTCTGCCGACGCAGCGAGCATCGCCGCCAAGTCATGCTCGGCGGCGCGAGCGGTACCGTCGGATCGCCGTCCGATACAGCCACCCGCGCCAAGCCACGAGTCTTCCATCCCGACCATCGACAAGCCTGCAGGATCGACTTCTCGCAGCGTGCTACCGGCCTTCGAAAACCAGAGCCGTTTGCCGTCGGTTCGCCATGCCATAGCCGATGCGTCGCCGCGTGGATCGGAGAGCCTGGCCCGTGTTGATGCCACCGACCGATGAATCGCGTACCCATCCTGCGCCCAGTAGACCCACCACACGATGGACCGCATGCCGGTATCCACACCATGCCGCACCAGTGTCACCCGGTATGTCACCTCGACCGCATCGATGGAATCCCGCTTCGCCTCGAACACCGCGGCAAGTTCATCGATTTCGATCGGAGGCCGCGGGCGGTGAGCCTCCCAGGCGGCGAGCACTCTCGGGGCCAGCACGGCGGATTCCACCCGACCCACCTGAATACCGCGGACCGCCGACATGAGCTGGCAACTGGTCCATGGTGTGCGGGCCGCGCTCATGCTGGCAAGAACCGACTGAACCACGTCCACGCCGCTCGATTCTGCCAGCACCGCAATCAACACTACGCCGAGGCCGACGATCATTCCGATGGCTCCCTTCTCACGTAGACCATGATCGGAATCTGGGCCCGCTCGAGTGGAGGATCCCCAACATCAAGTCGAATCGCACCCCGCTGCACACCACAGGTACCCGGCGGTGGCTCGTACCGAACGTGAATCCCGCTGCCGGATCCAGATCGGTGCGCATGCAGCCCGGGCATGTCGGATCGGAGGGACATCTCCCCCTTCGGAATCGCCAACACCTGCACCGTCACTTCCGCAGATTCATCAATGCCAATACTCCCGAGGAAGACTGAAGCCGGTCGCAGTTGGATGGCCGGATCGACCACGCGCCCGCTGATGGGCAGGTCTGCGCGGACGACGTGCGGCGAGCCGTCCGGCTTCCGAATGGTCGCGTCCACCTGCACAGTGCCACCGAGGTATCTCGCTCGCCGGACACCACCATCGAGCGTGAGTCGAAACTCCGCGTCGCCCTCGGACGATGGCGTGTGAACGATCGCAGACACGGTGTCGTTGTTCGACGCAACCTGTACTCGCTCCAGACGCCCTTCACCGTGCCACACCACCGCCACACCGATCTCCGGCGAAGTGCCGAGCGGGCAGATGCCAAATGCGGCGAGATTCGGTCGGACCGACAGGCCGGCAATCACGCCCGTCACATCGATTCGCAGAGGCGGTTCGCCCCCACCATGCAGCGACACCCCCCAACGGTGCGGACCCGGCGTGCCGGTGGGAATCACTTGCAGCACGACCTCTGCGACTTCGCGGGCACGCAACACTCGCGGAGAAGCGTGGACCTCGATACAGGCCGGGCAACTGACATCGACGCTCGGCATCGCCCAGTCGTAGTCGAGCTGACTGATGATGGGAACCACGACATCCTGCGGGACACCGGCTTCAAGCAGGCCAAGGTCGATCTGAACGCGATGCCCGGGCCGCACCCCCTCAGCGCCAGCGAACCCCCCATTCGCCAGCGCCGAGAAGAGGAGTGCCACACTCGCCGCCGCTACCGCGATCATCCTTCGTCCTCGCAGCGGATCAGCGCCATCACGGTTCCGGGGCAGGGAACCAACGCGTCGGCAACGCCGCCGGTCGGCGTGCAGGGTCCGGTACACCATCCGAAGATGTTTCCGCTGCACCGGCATCGCATGGTGTTGTAGAACTGACCCATCGCAGCGCACGGAAGTTGTCCAATTCGAAGACCGGTGTACTCACCGGTCCACGTCGTGCGGTCTTGACTCGTACCCGGGCATCCTTGGGTCGCCCGCACCGCGGCGCAGGCGCCGACCTCTGTAAATGCGCCGTTCGGGCATACCGTCGGCGGCATCACACAGGCGTTGTAGCTCAGACCATCTCGCGCAAAGCAACACTCCATCGTGGGCGCGAGACCGCCCGAATCAACCGCCGGTGTCGCCTGGGCTCCACCGCAGATCGTCCCAAGCCAGATGCCCACAACACACATCGCCACTGTTCGCATCATCTCCGCGCCCTCCATGTGTCTGATGCGTTCCGGGCCGCGGCTTCAGCTGCATCCCGTCGCACGAAGGCACGCTACGACGATTTCAACCCCCCTCACCCAACTGCTGCCAAAACGCTGCACGAATTCGGCAG
>CAYYGU010000186.1:0-2787 GCA_964471525.1 uncultured Isosphaeraceae bacterium | reverse complement strand
CGCCGCCCCGACATCCGCAGGCCATGGAAGGCGAGGTGATCGAGGCCATCACCGAACACATCGCGGCCATCGCCGCCCAGCCACCCGATGCCGATGGCCGCTGCGAACTGGGGCTGCTCTACCTCGCCAACGGCGCGGCAGACGATGCCGTGGACGCCTTCCGACAAGCCACCACGCTCGATCCCTCACACGCCGCCATGTGGAGTTACCTCGGGCAGGCGGCATACCAGACTGGCGATGTGGACACGGCGATCTCGGCGTTGACCACAGCCCAGACACTCGACCCGACGCACCTTTCCGTGTGGTGGCGACCCGGGTTCTGGCTGTTGGAAGAAGGTCGAGCCGACGAAGCGCTGCCGCTGTTCCAACGGGCTGCCTCCATCGACCGTGGAAACGCCACGCCCGCACCGGATGGCGCGGCCTACCGTATTGGCATTGCGAGGTGCCTCATGGATCTCGACCGGGCCGCGGAAGCCGTCCCGGTCTTGGAAGAACTCAGCACGCTGATCACGCATCCATACGCGGACTACCTGCTCAGTCAGGCATACCGCCGCTCCGGGCAGGCCGACAAAGCTGCGAAGCAGCGATCGGCCAGTGGCGGTGGTCCTCCCTCGTACCCGGATCCTTGGCAAGACGCGGTATCCGCCGCAAAGCGGGGACTCGATGGCAGGATGGAACACATCGATGCGCTGCTTGAAACTCGTCGCCTGCGAGACGCGGCTGCGGCCCTGACCAAAGCAAGAGAACGCTGGCCCAATGATGTCAACCTTCTCAATCAGCTCAGCGAGTTGTATCGGATCAAAGGCAACACGAAGGCGTGGGTTCGCACGCTGCGACAGGCGAGTCGCATCGATCCCGATCACCCGCAGACGCATTACAACCTGTCGATCGCCCTGCAGAAGAGCGGCGATCTGCAAGAGGCGCTCAACGAGGCCCACCTGTCCGTCAAGGCCAAACCGGACATGTCCCAAGGGTGGCTCCAAATCGGCCGGCTCCGCATCGTGCTCAGCGGCATCGATGATGGGTCCCGCGACGTTCCACCCAAGACGATCCACGCCGCGCTCGAACCGCTCGATCGAGCCTTCGCGATCGGCGTGGATGACTCGCGTGAACACCTGCTGTATGGACATCTGCTCTTCCGCGGCGGTCGGATTGAAGATTCGCAGCGTGTCCTTCAGCAGTTGATCAGTCGTCCCGATGCAGACCCGCGGGCATGGGCCATTCTCAGCGAGACCTACCGTGCTGGCGGCGAGCACCGCAAAGCGTTGTCAACTGCCATCGATGGGCTGAATCTGTTTCCTCGCCAGCCGGATCTGCTCCGAATCGCAGAGTGGTATCGCCGGGCAGCATCGGGCGCGGGTGGCTCGTGATGTGGCATGGACTCGGTCTGGCGCTCGTCACCGGTCTTGGGGGAACCGCCGATGAGTCGCCGTGGCTGGTCGATGCTGCCGCCGACTCGGGCCTTCACTTTCAGTGGAACTCCGGACATGACGCAGCCTTCTTGATGCCCGAGGTCGTCGGTGGCGGCGTGGCCCTGCTTGACTATGACGGCGATGGCGACCTCGACATCTACTTCGCGCAGGGGGGCGACCTTTCGGTGGCGTGGGACGACCGGGCCGCGAACCCGGACACCAACCGACTGTTTCGCAACGACGGCGAGTGGTCCTTTACGGATGTCACCGAAACTGCTGGGGGCGGCGACGGCGGCTATGCCATGGGCGTGGCGGTCGGCGATATTGACGGCGATGGTGACCCGGATCTCTACGTCACCAATGCCGGGCGAAACACCATGCTCCGAAACGACAACGGCGTTTTTCACGACGTGACCGAAGCATCAGGAACCGGACACGGCGGATGGGGCGCCAGCGCGATCTTCTTTGATGCCGACCGCGATGGTGATCTTGATCTGTATGCAACGAACTATCTCGACTGGACACCGAACACCGAGATCACCTGCTACAACCCGCTTGGCGGTGAAGACTACTGCTCGCCGAGGAATTACCTCTCGCCGGCCATGGATGTGTTCTATCGCAATCGCGGCGACGGGACCTTCGAGGATGCCACTGTGGCAGCGGGATTCAACACCGCAACCGGCACCGGCCTCGGTGTTGTGCAGGGCGATTGGAACGCGGATGGACGCCCCGACCTCTTCGTCGCCAACGACGGCATGCCAGATCTGTTGTGGGTGGCGCAAGACGGGAACACATGGGTCGAATCCGGCGTGATGATGGGCTGCGCCTTGGACGATGAGGGAAAAGCCAAAGCAGGCATGGGCGTGGATACCACCGACATTGACGATGACGGCGATCTCGACATCATCGTGTGCAATTTGATCGGCGAATCCGATTCGCTCTTTCGAAATGATGGCGAGTACTTCGTCGACATCACCGGCCGGACAGGCATCCGCGCCAAGAGCAAGCACAAAACCCGATTCGGGATCGGCTGGATCGACTTCGACAACGATGGCTGGCTTGATCTCTATGAGGCGAGCGGTGCAGTCATGCGGCTGCCTGCGGCGGAGGGGGTAGATCCCTATGCGCAGGAAGACTTGCTGCTCCGAGGAGGGCCGAAGTTGAAGTTCAAGCCTGTCAAGCCCCGGGGCGGCACCACCGAAACGATCAGCCTGACCAGTCGCGGCGCCGCCTTTGGCGACCTCGACGGTGATGGCGGCGTGGACATCGTGGTGGTCAACCGGGATGCCCCGGCCAATCTGTACCGCAACTGCGTCAGCACCGGTGGCAACTGGGTACGGCTTCAGGTTCTCAACGAGGCTGGAACCCCGGCCAT
>CAYYGU010000185.1:0-2813 GCA_964471525.1 uncultured Isosphaeraceae bacterium | reverse complement strand
GCAACAACGACTTACAAAATCGCGTTTTTGTAACCATCTGTCACTGTTGGAGATAAAGTGACCGGCGGTTGGTGCCCTGCTTCGCAGCCTCAACTGAGGTGTCGCGGCCCCGACTACTGGCAGCCCCAGTCGGCAAGGAGGGGCAAGATGTCATCGACATTGACCGCGCCATCACCATTGAGATCTGCCGCGCAGCCTTCACATGGGCCCCACGCCGCGATCGCAGCAAGGAGATCATCGGCGCCCACGCTTCCGTCGCCATCGACATCCCCTGAGCAGGTGTCGTAGGTCCGCACTGCACGCACATCGTTGAAGATCCGCACTTCGTCACCCTGAGGCCCGCGGCCATAGGGCCAGTCGGCCGGATCTCCAGTCTTGGGATTGCACCTCTGCGCCCCGGCGCCGTGCACGTTCATCCACGAACCTTGCCCGGGACAGGGTGCAGCCACGCCGGGTGGGCACATGTACCCCCACGCCTGCCCGAAAGCAATGTAGATGGCTTCTGAGCCATCGGTCGCGAAGATTGGCGTCTCCAGCAGCGTGGTGGATGCCCAAAACCACGCGTCCGCGTCGGAGAGGTTGAAGATCGGATTGATGGCCGGTCCTTGCATGTCTGGATCGACTGCGTCAGGCGCGCGGGTGTAATCGACGATGCTGTGGAGCTCCTTGGCGTCGGGAAGTCGCCAGTCGTCGTGCCCGTCGAGTTCCAGTGATTCGCACCATGCGATTGCCGCCTCCCAGGTCATGGCCTCTCCGGCGTCTTCCCTTGCCCACTCAAGCCCGGTCGCGTGATCGACAATCGTGCCGTTGCCGGCATCTTCAAAGTCGTTCACGCCATACGCGGTGTTGCCCCGCACACAACGCACGTAGCGCGAGAACTCGTCGCCGTTGGGCAGGCCATTCGATGGATACCCCTTGATGCGCCCGTCGGCGAAGTTCATGCCAAAGGCTGCATCGATGTTGCCCATGACGTGGCCGACATACTCCGTGCTCGACCAGAACTGCATGTCGATGGACCGATCGCCAAAGGTCTCGGTCACATTCTCGTAGTCGAATACGGTCGTGTCGATGTATGGAATGCAGTCCGCGACATTGTCATCGCTGTTTCCGGTAAACAGCACGATGGAATACAGCTCCTTGATCGACGGCACCCGCCAGTCAGTATGGCCCGCGAGTGCAAGTGACCCCGCATAGGTTGCAGCCTCGTCAAAGGTGAATTGCTGTGTCAAGACGGGTGTCTTCTGCCACATCAGACCGGTGGTGAGATCGGTCACCGTCCCATCGCCGTTGTCCTGAAAGTTAAACGGACGGTGCTGGTAACTCGCGTCCTGCCCGAAGAAGGCTTCGCCCTGCTCGGGACAGGTGACGGGGACCGCATCGTCATAGCACTCGGTAACGCCGGTGTCGAGGATGGCGTAGGGGGGAGTGACAAGGAAGGATGATCCGACGAAGACGCTCGATAAGTGGAACATTCCACGCCCTTTCAAACCCCGACAAAGAATCACATGGCACACTCAAGGCAAGGGCTCTCAAGCCTCTCCCTGATCTGCTCTTCGGGTTGTGATGGAGTGGCATCCCCCACAGGAGGCCAATCTGGGTATCTTTCCTCCACAAAGTGCCTCATGGCTCATACTTCTGCGGTCCAGCGCCGCTCGCTCCGCATGGAGAACTGGAGGGGCCCCGCGAAGGAGCATCCACAGTGATCGACACCACTTCAGTAGCGACTGCGGTCGTGATTGCCGAGTTACTCGGTGCCCACGCGACGGGCGACCCGGCGGACACCATCGCATTCGAGACCTATGGCGACCACTGGGTGATGTGGGACACCGAGAACGATCCCGCCGAGTACCTCTACCTCTTCATGCCAGGGTCCGGTCAACTGCCCGAAGTGCGGTGCGAATGGGTGCTTGAGGGGGCCGCCGGCGTTGGGCTTCGCGGCATTGCGCTGGCCTATCAGAACAACGGCTCAATCAGCGACCTCTGCGCGGACTCCAAGGATTCGGATTGCATGGAATCGGCTCGGCTGGAGAGAATCTATGGCGTGGACACGTCGGATCTGATCGACTGCCCGCCCGAGGAATCGGTCGTCGGTCTGCTCAAGTCCCTGCTCAATGAACTCCACGAAATGCACCCTGACATGGGCTGGCTTCGCTGGCTCGACGATGACATGGAGCCCCGCTGGGAGCAAATCGTCGTCGCGGGCCACTCACAAGGCGCGGGCAATGCTGCCTTCATCGCCCGAGACCATCTGGTCGCGCAGGTCGTCATGTACGGCGGACCATTCGACCGTGACCAAACAAGTGAAGTGGACATCGAGCAGCGGTTGTACACACCCGCCGCATGGCTTCTCGATGCCACCACCACGCCCTCAAGACGCTACTTCGCGTTCTACCACGTCCGCGACAACAAACCGTACACCTTCATTCTGCAAGCCAACCTGCACCTGCTCATGGATCCCACAACCGCAACGGCTGTGGATGTCGAGCGGATTCCGGGCATGGACCCAACAGGCTTTCGCTTCCTGACAACCACGAAGCCGCTCCACCCCCTCCAAAGCCCGCACACCTACCCCATGCTCGAGCGGTTCGCTGGCATCCACACCTACCTCGCCGAGCCACACAACTGACCGCCGGTCACTTTATGTGGTTGCACAGCAACGACTTAGAAAACTGCGTTTTTGTAACCGCCTGTCAATGCTGGAGATAAAGTGACCGGCGGTCGATACCTGTTTGCCGCCGGCAGAAGAGCATTGCACCAAAAAACCGCCCTCACGCACCCGCGAATGCACTTGGAACCGCCGGTCACTTTATGTG
>CAYYGU010000184.1:0-2840 GCA_964471525.1 uncultured Isosphaeraceae bacterium | reverse complement strand
ACGTGACGACAATGTCACTCTTTGGCACGCTCAACTGGCTGTACCGCTGGTGGAATCCCAGCGGTCCGACCTCTCCCAAGGCCGTTGCGACCCAGATCACCAATCAGTTCTTGGCTGGAATCTGCGGGCAATCGGCCTAATCACGACGGAGAACCCTCACCGTGCACCTTCCCGACATTCAACTCCACGAAGCCGACACGCTTGAGGCCGCGGCAACGCTGATGGAGCACTACGGCCCTCGCGCCGAATACATCGCGGGCGGCACGGATCTGCTCGTCGATCTGAAGACGGCCCGAGCCGAGGCCGATCATCTGATCTCGATCACGAGAATCGATCAGGCACAGCAACTGACAGAGAGTTCGGAAGGCCTGACGATCGGCTCACTCGTGACGGTGGGACGACTGAACGAAACCCCCCTCGCCGGTCCCTGGGCGGCCATCCACGATGCCACGCAGGTCATGGCAGCCCCTGCAATTCGCAACATGGCGACCGTCGGCGGGAACCTCGCCAGCGCCGTTCCATGCGCCGACCTGCCGCCCATTCTCATGGTGCTTGGCGCGGGCGTGGACCTCTGGTCGCCGTCGGGTGTTCGTCGGATCCCTGTAGGCGAGTTCTTCACGGGCCCTCGGGCAACGGTCCGCAGCCACGACGAGATACTGCTGGCCATACACGTGCCGACTGCAGGGACCCGCTCGGGCGCAGCCTATGAGCGGTTTGCACTGCGGGAGGGGAACGCCATCGCCGTCGCTTCCGCGGCAGCCCGGATTCGCCTCGACAGCGCGGGAATGATTCAAGACGCCGCCATCGCCATCGGTGCCGTCGCCCCGACGCCGCTCCTACTCCAAGGCATCCCAGCCATGCTGACCGGACGCGCGCCCGAGGAATCGACCTGGGCCGAAGCCGCCGAGGTGGCCATGGCAGCAGCCGACCCGATCAGCGATATCCGCGGATCCGCCGAATTCAGGCGTGAACTCACCGGCGTCCTGACGGCCCGCGCCCTCCGCCTTGCAACCGAACGAACCAATGGTGACTCGACATGACCACTGCCTGCACCTTCCACATCAACGGTCAGAAGCACGTCGCCGCGGTCGAAGCGCACGACACGCTGCTCGACGTGCTCCGCGACAAGATCCATCTCACGGGGACCAAACGTGGCTGCGACGTG
This sequence comes from uncultured Isosphaeraceae bacterium, assembly GCA_964471525.1. Taxonomy (GTDB): domain Bacteria; phylum Planctomycetota; class Phycisphaerae; order Phycisphaerales; family SM1A02; genus UBA12567. The sequence continues at coordinate 1,675 of CAYYGU010000184.1, read as the reverse complement.
GGCGACTGCGGAGCCTGCACGGTGCTGCTCGACGGCCAACCGGTCAATGCCTGCCTGACGCTCGCCGGGACCGTCGGTACGCGCACGATCACCACCATCGAGGGCCTCGCCGAAGGCGGCACCCTGACACCACTTCAAAGGTCCTTCGTGGAGGAAGGCGGCATCCAGTGCGGCTTCTGCACGCCGGGTATGACGCTCGCGGCGACCGCGCTGATCGAGCGTGACGCCGACCCCAGTGACGACGACATCAAGGAAGCGCTCTCCGGCAATATGTGCAGGTGCACAGGCTATTCCGGCATTCTGCGATCGGTCAAGCGGTGCGGAAACTACCGCAGCGACGGCACCTGCGCCAAACATGATCACCACGACGGCGATGTCCCGGAGAAGTCCCCGGACAACGACACTGTCGGCGTGTCGATCCCCCGCGTCGATGCGGCCGACAAAGTCACCGGTCGCGCTCAGTACACCGCCGACATCTTCCTGCCGAACATGGCCTACGGAAAACTTCTTGGCTCGCCGCTCGCCCACGGTCTGATCAAGAGGATCGACACATCCAAAGCGGAAGCACTTCCGGGAGTGCTCGCAGTGCTGACCGGCAAGGATGTCACCGACACCAAGCATGGCGTGTCGCCCGCCCGCTACGACGAAGACGTTCTCGCCAAGGAGAAGGTGCGGCACGTGGGTGATCCGGTCGCGGCGGTTGCCGCCATCGACGAGCGAACCGCCGAACGTGCGGTATCGCTCATCGAAGTCGAGTACGAAGAATTGCCCGCCGTCCTCGATCCGATGTCGGCAATTGCAGATGGCGCGCCGCTGGTCAATGATCGCTTCGAGCGAAACATCAATACGCACGTCGAGCAGGTCTTCGGCGACATCGAGGCCGGCTTTGCCGAGTCCCATCTGATTCGCGAGGAAGTGTTCACCGGCAATCACATCTACCAGTGTCCGATGGAGCCACACGCCTCGATCTCCACCTGGGACCCTGACGGAACTCTGGTTCTTTACACCTCGACACAGGTCCCCCACTACGTGCAGTACATGATGGCGCACGTGCTGAATATTCCGCTCGGGCGCATCCGCGTGATCCGACCCACCGTCGGCGGCGGCTTCGGCGGCAAGGCCGCGACCTCGCCACTGGAAATCAACTCGGCCCTGCTCTCGCAGAAGATCGGCCGGCCCGTGAAGATGGTCTACACCCGCGAAGAGATGTTCCAATACGGCCGCGGACGCCACAAACAGCACATGCGATTCAAACTCGGCGTCGACCGCGACGGCAAGATCAAGGCCTTCAAGAGCGAGATTCACCTCGACGGCGGCGCCTATTCGAGTTTCGGCGTCGCAACGGCTTACTACGCCGGGAGCATGATCCCAACGCTCTATCACCTGCCCGCCTACCAATACGATGGGTACCGGGTGATGACCAATAAGCCCGCCTGCGGCGCAATGCGTGGACACGGCGTTCCGCAGCCACGATTCGCCTTCGAATGCCTGCTCGGCATGGTCGCCGACGAACTCGGCATCGATCCCGTTGAGATTCGCGAGCGCAACGCGATGGATCCGGAAACGATCACCGTCAACGACTTGGATATCGGCAGTTGCGAATACCGCGCGACGCTTCGGGAAGTCAAGGAACGCTCCGGTTGGGCCGAGAAATACGGCAAACTCCCACCCGGCA
>CAYYGU010000183.1:0-2851 GCA_964471525.1 uncultured Isosphaeraceae bacterium | reverse complement strand
CGGAAGACGCGTCCAAAGTCGTCGGTGTCGGGGAAGACATCTTCTTGGAGCGGCAGGAAGACACCCGCGGAGTCGACCAGGTAGATCAGTGGCAGGCGGCCGCGGAGCGCGATCATCTGCGCGCGGATGATCTTCTTGCAGGTCATTGGGAAGAAGGCCCCAGCCTTCACCGTTGCGTCGTTGGCGACGATCATGCAGAGGCGTCCTCCGACCGGGGCGATGGTCGTCACAACGCCTGCGCCAGGCGCGCCGCCGTACTGCTCATACATACCCCACGCCGCAAAGAGACCGCACTCGAAACTGTACCCCCCGGGGTCGATCAGGTGTTCAATGCGTTCCCGGGCCGTCAGCCGACCATGGCGATGCTGCCGGGCGATGCCACGTTCGCCGCCGCCGAGTCGGATCTCGGCGGCGTTCCTCAGGTACTCGTCGGTGGCGGCTCGCAGTTCGCAGGGTGAGGCTGTCATGGGGTGCTCAGGATACCGCTCAAGAATAGATGGCGAGCGGACTATTCGGCGCGGCGAACACGCAGTTTGATGACCCGCGTGGGTTCGGCCTCAAGCACCTGAAAGTCGAGTTCCTCTTCGCGGAAGGACTCACCGACCGCGGGGACATGCCCAACGCGGGCGGTGAACCACCCGCCGACGGTGTCGTACTCGTCGTCCTCTGGCAACCCAGACTCCACGGCCTCATTGAAGTCATCGATGTGGAAGCGTCCATCCACTTCCCACACCCCATTGCCTGCGGCATGTAAGACCGGCTCGTCCTCGTCGTCATCGCCTTCGTGTTCGTCATAGATTTCACCGACGATCTCTTCAAGCACATCTTCGATCGTGGCAAGCCCCGCCGTGCCGCCGTACTCATCGACGACGATGGCCATGTGAACCTCGGCCTGCTGGAAGTCGGCAAGCAGGTCGGCGACCGGTTTGGTTTCGGGAATCACGATGGGCCGGCGGAGCAGGGGGCGGAGTTCAAACTCCGAGGCATCCTCGCCGAGGAAGGGAATGAGATCCTTGACATACAGAATGCCAGCGATGTGATCGAGGTCTTCCTCGAAGACCGGTATGCGTGAGTGGCCGGCGCTGAGGATGAAGGCCCGGATAACACCGAGGTCGTCCGTCATCTCGATACCCTCGATGTCGGTGCGGGGTGTCATCACTTCGCCGACATCGGTCGTCGTGAAGTCGAAGACGTTCTCAATGAGTGTTCGGGCGCCTTCGGCCAGTTCCCCTTCGCGTTGCTTGGCTTCGATGCTTCGCAGCAACTCGGCCTCGGCTTCACCGGAGCGGCCATTCTGTTGAAAGCCCGCCCCACTGAGTCGCTTGATCACTTCGTTGACAAAGGCCGACACCCACGTCAGGAGCGGTGAGACGAAGGCAGCAATTCGGATGATCCAAAGGCATCCACGCAGCAGACTGCCGCCTGCCCAGCGGGCGATGGCTGGGGCGATAATGGAACTATCGAGCCAGAGCATCGGAGCTGCCGAGATCGCAGCAGCGAACAGGCGTCCAGTCCAGTCTGGGACAGACGAGGGGTTCCATCCAGCCAGCGCCGTGACCCACACTGCAAGGAAGATCACTTGCAGGCCGCGAGCCAGCAGCGAGATCACATCGGCGGCGCCATCCATGCGTGCATCGAGGTGAGCACGCAGCGTCTCGCGTCCACTCCTGTCAAGATGCTCGTTGAGTTCGGATCGCGGGCCATTGCGAAGGGCACGCTCCAAGGCAGTACACCACGAGGCAAGGCACAGTGCGACCAATGCAAGAAAGGTAATCATGGTGTGCGCCTTCTCGGCGAATACACCGGATCGTGGCCGATGGCGGCGAGTAGTCGATCTTCCTCGGCGTGCATGGTGGCTGCGGCCTTCTCATCGTGATCGTCGAATCCGCAGCAGTGCAGCAGGGCGTGCACGATGTACAGCAGCAACTCATCGTCTGCCGCGTGGCCATGCGATGCTGCGGCGCGGTCAGCTTGGTCAACACAGATTGCGATGTCCACATCGATCGGTCCATCTCCGGACGATTCAAATGTGATGACATCGGTGGTGGCGTCGAGTCCGTGCCACTGTGTGTGCAGTTCGATCATGGACGCGTCATCGACAACGCGGACATCGATTCTCGCAGCAGGCCGCGGGAGCAGCGGCAGGATCTGCTCGACATGTCGGGCCAATGCGGCAGCACGCCGCTGGCCGAGAAGGGCTGGGCAGATGGTCAGGCCGGTGGTTTCTGGTGCGGGGCGAGGCGTCCGTTCAGGGGGGACGTCGCCCTCGGCCGACGAGCCGGGCTCGTCTTGGTCGTCGCAGCCTCGGGTGGGCTGCGAACTGCATTGGGTGTTCATCGGTGTGTTCCGTGCGGCGGGCTGGAAGGGTCTCGCCACGTCTCCTCGATAGGGCCAGGGTAGCCCCCTAGCCTACCTTGTCAGGCGAGAGGGGGCTATCAGAAAGCTCAGGATGAGGCCCCAACCGTGGCGGCAGCCCCCGTAGAGCGGATCCGAGCTTCGAATTCCGAGCGGAATTTCTCGACGATGGTGCGTGTGGCCCATGCGGTCCCATCGGCGAGTCCGCAGATGGTTGTGCCGGGCATGGACCCCATCGAGCCAGCCACCTCGGTCAACAGATCGAGATCACCCGGCCTCGCGTCGCCACGTTCGATCTTGAGCAGCAACTTGTAGACCCACTGCGAGCCATCGCGGCAGGGGGTGCACTGGCCGCATGATTCATTTTTGAAGAAGCGGGCAATGTTGCGGGCCACCATCACCATGTCGGTGCCTTCGTCGAACATGATCGGGCACGCTGTGCCGAGGCCCATGATGCCGTACTTGCGGCCGATATCGAAGTCGAGTTCGGCGCCGA
>CAYYGU010000182.1:0-2853 GCA_964471525.1 uncultured Isosphaeraceae bacterium | reverse complement strand
GGGGTGCCGCTTGAATATGCCGCTGAGCGCACCCCCTCACCCACCATCCAGTTTCACCGTCATCGCCATTCCAGCGGGCGTCAAGGTCACATACTGCCCCCGCCGCGACACCACGCCAAGCAGTTCCAGTGATGTCATCGCCCGCATCGCCGCCGCCGGAGGCATGCCGGTCACTTCAATCAACGCCGCCACATCACTCCCTCCCGACCCGCGCAGCGCCGCGGCGACCTTTGCGTCGTCGCCGCTGAGTGTCACGGCGGGCCGCAGCATAGGCCCGGCCTCACCATCATCGACATCGCTCGGCTTCAGGACTGTCCCAAGATCCGCCAGCACATCGGCGGGGTCCATCACGCAGGCCGCCCACCCGTCGCGAATGGCCTCCAGTCCGCCCCTCGCCTCGCGTCGATCGGCATCGCCGGGTACCACCCAGCAGTCCCGCCCGTGCGCTTCCACCGCCATCTTGGCTGTCAACATCGCGCCGCTTCGGCGTGGCGCTTCGATCACCAGCACGCCGCTTGACAAGCCGCTGATGATCCGATTCCGCCGCGGGAACTGACTCGGCCGAGGCGGCCGATCGGTGCGCAGTTCGCTCACAATTGCGCCGCCACTGCAGCGAATGTCATCAAATAGCCTCGAGTGCTCGGGCGGGTACGGACACCCGAGGCCGCTGCCAAGGACGGCAATGGTCCGCCCCCCCGCCCGCAGCGTCGCCCGATGCGCCTCGGCATCGATCCCTCGGGCACCGCCGGACACCACACCCACCCCGGCCGCTGACAAGCCACTGGCAAACCGCCCCGCCTGCCGAAGGCCCACCGGCGAGCAGCGGCGCGTTCCCACAACCGCCACCGCGGATTCCTGTAGCACGCCGAACTCACCCGCCACACGAAGCACCGGCGGAGGATCGGGGATGGTCATCAGGGCCGGTGGATATCGCTGATCATCGAACGCAACAAGATCACCGCCACATCGCCTCAGACGTTCAAGTTCATCTACAGGCTGGCTCATCCGAATTGCCGCGGCGAGAGCCTCGCGGCTCGCCGCCGGAAGCGAGTCCGCCATCTCCATCAAGGCCCCGGCATCGGCAGCCGCGAGCACGGCCTCCACCTCACCATAGTGCGACAGAAGCCGCCGAACCGTCGCCGGACCAATTCCATCGGCTGCCGCCAGGCGAAGCCAGTTCAATCGCATTTGAGATGGTGCATCCACCCACGCACCCTAGCGCTGGATCACCCCAAGCCTGCCACAGACTGCCCTTTTCCATCACCAATCCCCTCGCCGCAGCGGGAAAGCGTTCGCCCTCCCGCGACCCGCTCCGACCCTCCTCTGCCGCGAGAGTGTTCATCCATTTGCAGGTACCCTTGACCACCATGTCCATCCTCGCCCTGCTTACATCTTTGACAGTGAGCATCCCGACCCCAGCCGGGCCGCCCAATCCTGAACCGGTTCACGGACGCATCGAGATCATCGATGACATCCGCATTGTGCATGTCTTCGGCACGCACGAGCAGATGGGCTTTGCGCACGGTTGGCTTGCTGGCGAGGACTTCGTAGTCGGCATGCAGGAACTCTTCGCCGGGCTTCCTCCTGCGGCGGTGTCGATGGCACGATTGATGCGGTCATGGACACCAATGATTCAACTCTCCGAGGATCAACGCGACGAACTCCACGGCCTCTATCGAGGCATGGTGGCGCGACTTGGCGAGAAAGCCATGGCCCTTCCCGGTGCCGGGCGAAACGTCGATGAGACCGACCTGCTCATCTGGAACGGCTATGACATGTTTCGCGCGGTTGGATGCAGTGGTTTCACCGCGTGGGGCGAGCGAACCAATGAGGGCGAGGTGATCACCGCCCGCACCCTCGATCTTGGCATTTTCTCTCCGCGGTGGGCGTCCAACCAGATCCTGCTCGTCCGTCACCCCTCGAAAGGAAAGGCAACCGCCTGCGTCACCCCGGTCGGCCTTCTCGGAATCATGACCGGCATCAATGAAGAGGGCGTCTGCGGTTTCCTGCATGATGGCAACGGCCCGGAGATGGACGCGGTCCTTGAACCCGAGCGGCCGATCATGTTCGCGATTCGCGACATCCTTGAGCAAGCCTCCGCCGAAGATGCACTGGCCGTTGCAGCCGCCGAGCTGGCGACACAGGGCCCATTCCCCTACTCCTATCTGGTCCGCATCATTACGCCGGATGATTCGGATACGGCCACGCCACCGGCCTGCGTGTATCAGATCGATGCGGAGGGCATGGGCCGCAACGCCAGCGACCTGGGTATGGCGATTACCACCAATCATTACACCGATGCAACCACCCTGGCTCCAGTGGCGTTCCGCGGCGATTCCAACCGCCGATACGCCCGCATTCACCGCACCTGCCAGCCTCGTGAGACGGCGGACAGCGCGTTGGTCACCGACGCCACCGCATGGTCGGCGCTTCGGAGAGTTGCCGCCGATCACCTGCTCTTCAAGACGCTTCACGCGGTCGTGGCCAAACCCAAATCAGGAGAATTCCAAGTGAGTGTGGCGGTTATGAATCCAAACGGACGTATCGAGCCAGCCACGGAGCGAAAGCCAGCCACGTTCACCCGCGCGCAACTCTTCGATGCGCCCCCACCGATGCTCACCCTTCACCCCGCCCCCGGACCCAACCCCGCCCCCGGACCCGACCCCGCCCCCGCCCCCGGACCCAGCCCTGCACATGCGCCGACCAGTCTCCCGACGCAATGATCTCCGCTTCTGGATGTGCCTCGGCGGGCAAGAGGTACATCCACGCCCGAACCCGAACACCATCGCGGAGTCTGACCATGATCTGCTCGCGTCGATACCACGACGGATGAGACTCCAATCGATCAATCGC
>CAYYGU010000181.1:0-2870 GCA_964471525.1 uncultured Isosphaeraceae bacterium | reverse complement strand
CGAGTAGTTCGCCGCTCACCACCGAGCGGTGATACCTGCTCGACGACTTCAAGACCAAACGCATGCAGGCCATGCCAGGTCCGAGGCGTCGTCGTGAGGAGCCGCAACTTGGTCAGGCCGAGTTCACGCAAGATCTGGCTTCCGGTACCGGTATTCCTCGTGTCGATCGGAACGGCTCGTGCGCCGGCGCCGCAATCGCGGGTGAGGTCCGGGCGGTCCGGGTCGTCCTCGCTTGGTCGGCGGACTCTGTGCAGGAGCTGTGAGAGGTCGCTATCTCCCATGTGCTCGGGCCGCAGATACACCAGCACACCGCGGCCCGCCTCAGCAATGGCCGCCATCGATCCGCGAAGCATGTTGCCAGATGGCGATGCGCCCACATCGAAGATGTCGCCAAGCACATCACGGCGGTGAACACGCACGAGCGCAGGGGCGTCAACTTCAATTGGCTGACCATGAGCATCGAGTGCGCCGATGTCACCCATGCACAGCGCGATGTGGGGTTGTGGATCGACCTGACTCTCGAAAGCGATCAGGTTGAAGAGTCCCCACGGCGTTTCGACCGGCGTTCCACCAGCGGGGTCTATGCGGTGGACCAGTGTTTCTTCGGCGAGGCGATGTTCGATGATCTGCTCGACGCTGCACATGCGAATGCCGTGTTCGGCGCACAATGGTTCAAGATCATCCATGCGAGCCATCTCGCCGTCTGGCCGGACAATTTCGATGATGACGGCGGCGGGTCGCAGCCCAGCCAGTTTGCACAAATCGACCGACCCTTCGGTCTGCCCCGTTCTTGCCAGAACGCCACCCTCGCGGGCGCGGAGTGGGTTGATGTGGCCCGGACGGACGAAGTCGTCGGCGCGACTGGCTGAATCGCCGAGCATCTGAATCGTCTTGACTCGGTCTGCGGCAGAGATCCCCGTGCCAACACCGTGCCGCGGATGTCCGTCAACGCTTACCGTAAACGCAGTGGTTCGAAGCGATGTGTTGACCTGCGACTGTGGTCCGAGGTCGAGTCGATCGCAATCTTCGCCTGCCATGGCGACGCACAGATATCCTGCGCCGACCCGCGTCATGAAACTGATGGCAGCCACGTCGATATGCTCGGCCGCGACGACAAAGTCGCCTTCGTTCTCGCGTCCCTCATCGTCGACAAGCACGACCGGCTTGCCGGCACGGAGATCGTCGAGAATCTCTGGAATCGAACTGAGCGTCGTATCTGTCATGGTTGATTCTGGTGTCATGCCGAGGATCGCCCCGTCGTGGGAAACCGCCCATGGTAGCGGAGATGGCAGTTCTCTAAGCCCCGTACAGCCCCGCTGCAGGGAGTCGGGAACCCTCTTGAGGACCAAAGCACCATGATTCGTACCCTCTCTGTATCTCTCGTCCTTGCTTTCCCTTCAATCGCTGGTGCCGATCAGACGGTCGGCGTCTTTGTCAATGAGCCAGAGGCGATGGGCGGTGATCTTGCAGAGCCTTTGGATACAGTCGACACCGACGACCTGTTGCAGTTGATCGCCCAGTTCTGCCCATGTGGGTGATGTCGTCGCGGCCGCGCTGTACCTTGCCCGCATGCCGAGCGTTCAGGATCTATGCATGGCGATGGGCGAGCTTGCTCCACTTGAGCATGCCGCCGACTGGGATAACGTCGGCCTCTTGGTAGGCCGCCGCGATGCGGCCGCTTCGACCGTATTGTTGTGCATCGATCTCACTTCGGCGGTGTTGCAAGAGGCAATCGATGGTGGGGCGAAGGCCATCATCGCCTACCACCCCACCATCTTCGACCCCTGCAAGCGAGTGACGGGTGATGATCCGGCTGGAGAACTGCTGCTGGTGTTGATCGAGTCCGGCATCGCGGTCTACAGCCCGCACACAGCCATGGATGCGACTTCCGGGGGTATGACCGACTGGTTGATCCGGGCCGTGGGCGACGGCATTGTGAGCCCGATCGAGTCGGCGAGCGAACTCGGTACCTCCGAGGCCGTCATGATCGTGACCTATGCGCCGCGCAACACGGTCGACGCGGTTCGCGCGGCCATGGCTGATGCGGGCGCCGGGCGCATCGGCGACTACACACACTGCTCGACGGCGATCGCGAGCAGCGGCACATTCATGGGCGGTGAGGGAACGAATCCTGTTGTTGGTCAGCCTGGTGGTCTCGAATCGGTCGAAGAGACCCGCCTCATGATGGTCTGTGGCGAAGCGGTGTTGGGCGAGGCGATTGCGGCATTGCGGGCGGCGCACCCCTACGAAGAACCGCCTATTCATGTCCTGCCGCTGGCACGGCGCCCGATGCGAGATGCTGGAAGCGGTCGCGTGATTCGCCTCGATCGACCGCGCGAACTGCAGCAGATCAGCGAGGCGCTCAAAACCCACCTTGGCGTTTCGACAGTGCGGGTTGCAGAAGGCATCGGCGGTCCACGCCAGCACACAGTCATCGGCGGATGCCCCGGCGCCGGTGGATCGATGCTTCCCGCAGCCGAGCGGGCGGGCGCGACCCTCTTTGTGACCGGCGAAATGCGTCACCACGATGTGCTGGCCGCTCGCGAGCGCGGCACGACCGTCCTGCTTGCTGGTCACACGAACACCGAGCGCGGGTACATGCCAGTTCTTCAAGCGAGACTGGCAGCGATGTTGCCGAATTGCGTTGTCAAGGTGTCGGCGGCTGACGTCACACCGTGGCGCGATGTCTGATTACGTTGGCTCGATGACGACAGCCGTTCCGTAGCACAACACCTCGGTTGCCGTATCCACGACATCCGATGACTCGTATCGAAGCCCCACAACGGCATTGGCACCCATTTCAGCCGCATGCTCGAGCATGTGTTCGAGCGCCTCACCACGGGCCTGCTCACACATCTCGCGATAGGCAC
>CAYYGU010000180.1:0-2940 GCA_964471525.1 uncultured Isosphaeraceae bacterium | reverse complement strand
CGCTACGGCGCTGCCCGCGAGTGGGTGGACCGAATCATCGAACCGCACCGCACCCGCGACGAACTGGCGGCGGCCTTGCAGATCGCCTCGACCTTCCCGATCGAGGGCGAGTATCGCACCGGCGTGCTGCAGACCTGACGATGCGCAGACGCGTGCAACTCGATGGCCGACCAATCGTCATCACCGGCGGCGGCACGGGCATCGGCGCCGCCACAGCGTTGGCATGTGGCCGAGCCGGAATGCCCGTCGTGCTTGCTGGCCGTCGCATGGAGCCGCTTCAACACGTCTGCTCGCAACTCGATCGCGGCGTCGCCATTCAAACCGATGTGACAGTCGGCGATCATGCGAACGAACTCCTCGATGCGGCCGAAGAGGCCTTTGGCCCGCCGTGGGCGGTGCTCGCCAATGCAGGACGGGGCCTCGACCGGACCGCCCACGCCACCACAACCGAGGAACTGCGTGAGCTGTTCGAAGTCAACTTCTTTGCAACACACCTGCTGCTGAGCGAAGCGGCGGCTCGCATGATCGACCATGGCCGCGGGGGCCACTTGCTGGCATCTGCATCGTGTGTCTCGAAATTTGCGCCGCCCTATCACGGCGCCTATGCCGCCACCAAGGCCGCGCAGGACCTCTTCTGTCAAGCAATGCGTCTGGAACTGGCGCCTGCGGGGATTCACGTGTCCACAGTCCATCCGGTCACAACCATCACCGACTTCTTCGATACTTCCGCCGAACTCAGTGGACGCGAGGACGGCCGAAGTGGCATCGATCACACGCCACGATTCCTGCAGCAGTCTCCCGATCGAGTGGCGGCAGCCATCCTGCGATGTCTACGGCGACCGGTGCCGGAGGTCTGGACCAGCCGTCTTGTTCGGATGTCCGCAGCCCTTCGCGCGCTGCGACCGACGCTCATGGATCGATCGATGCGAAAGATGCTCGAAAGCGACCGCCTCAACGAAGGGTGATTACTCGGTCCAAGGCCGCACATCGACCGACCAGCCCTCGCCCGGCTCATCGATCGAGAGCAACGCCGTAGCGGCCACCGGCAGCGACTCGTGTCGCGTGAGTTTCGTCAGCCTGATACGACGGGTGTCGCCATTGCGTTCCGTCGCGACGACTCCGATGGGCAACCACGTCGCTCCGTCATACCACAGATCAATCGTGGACCAATCTTCGGCTTCCACCGTGCCTTCTCGCGGGGTCAATCGCAACCCAACGAGATGAAGGTCGTCCGGCTTCGGTACGACAAAGGTGTCTGGAACCCCAGGCAGCAGTACCACCGCGAATCGCTTCAACACCTCATCGCGTCGCTGGCCGATCGGAAGGGGGAAGGGACCCCCGAGCCGCATCGGATCGGCGGAATCGCCGGGAGCAACGATCTGTCGTTTGATGAACTGCTTCGCGGCATCGTCACGCTCAACGAGCCAGCTGCCATCAAAAACGATCCGCTTCGTCTCCTCTTGGCGGCGGCGGTTGACGATACGAACGTCGAACCCGACAGCAAGACGCGTTGGATGCGCATCTGTCGCTTCATAGACCATGCTGCCGGTGCGGATCTCCTTGCTGCCGAGCAAGGCATCGTCCTTGCGGTACGCAACCGCAGCGGTGAAGGCATGAAGATCGGCACCGGCCGATTCAATGGCCCGCAGCGCGGCATCGACTTCGGTCGGTGGCGGATCGGCGGCCTCACCTGCGGAAAGCAGCATCAGTGCAGCAGTGACCATGGAGGCAAGCATCATGGATGATCCTTGCCTCGGCCACCGCCCGAGGCAAGCAACGCGACCACATGAACCTCGATGGCCCGGCCCTCGCCCACGGCATCGACACCCTCGTGGGTCTTGCCCTTCAGATTCACTTGCCTCACTTCACAGCCCAGAATCGCAGCAATCCGGTTTCGCATCTCATCCTTGCGGGGACCGATCTTGGGCTGCTCACAGATGATCGTGATGTCGAGATTTCCGAGGCAGAAACCCTGGTCTTCAACGCGTTTGGCCGCCTCTCTGAGGAAAGTCCCGCTGTCAGCATCCTCATGCCGAGGGTCGTCATCCGGAAACAGTTGCCCGATATCCGGCTCGCCAATCGCCCCGAGCAAGGCGTCGGTCACGGCGTGCAAGACCGCGTCGCCGTCAGAGTGGCCAACAGGGCCGACGGGATGGTCAAACGGCACGCCGCCGAGCACGAACGGTCGACCAGACCCCTCCGGGGCTCGGGGCTCCAGCCGGTGCAGGTCGTATCCATGGCCGATACGGCAGGGGGTCATACGGAGCAGGCTACCGTCTGCCATCCAAGTTAGGATGGGCTCCTGCCGTACCCCCCCAAGGAGACACTCTCGATGCACGGTCGTTTCGCAGTCGCCGCCCTCATGATGGTCTTGGTTCTGCTCGAATCGGCCTGCACCATGCATGACGGCGGATACATGCCGATGTCTGCGGGAACGTGGAGCCCGATGACCTTCCGATCCACGGCCGCTGCGCCCAAGACGGTCGCGATCGTTGATATTCGCACCGGCGAGACCATCTTTGAAGTCGATATTCCCATGGGACAACAATTGTCCATCGAATTCTTCATGGACAAGCATCGCCACGAGCATCCCGAATCACCGGACTACATGAAATACACGCTTCACACGATTGGCGATGTCTTGGGACACCTCGACACGCGGGTTGATGTGCCTGCGCCGTGGAATCGCCGCGTCGATGTCTTCCTGCGTTCACCCGAGGCCTACACGCCACCCGATCCCACACGCCCGGTGGAGCCACTGGATGTTCCACTCCCCGAAGCGGCGGTCAAGAAAGATCTGCCCACCGATGTCCCGGTGCCCGAAGAGGAGAAGACTCCGGTAGAGGCGGCTGCACCAGAAACGCCTGACGCGCCCAAGGCAGAACCAGAGAAACCAAAGGCACTGCCTGGTGTCGACACGGACGAACCGCAGAAGCCCGA
>CAYYGU010000179.1:0-2953 GCA_964471525.1 uncultured Isosphaeraceae bacterium | reverse complement strand
TCGGTCAACCCAAGCCAGATCAGAATCTCGCTGATGGCCCCATGCCGTCCGAGCAAATGATGCAGGCCGATGGCGCCAACAAAGGGCGGCAGGATGAGCGGCACCAGAATGACCGCGTTGAAGGCGGCCTTGCCTGGGAAATCGCACTTGACGGACACCAGTGCCAGCGGAATAGAAATCAGGAGGGCCGCGGTGGTCGTGAAGACCGCGATTCCCAAGGCATTGATCAGCCCGATGCGGGTCGAGGGGTCTTTGAGAACCGTCAGCACGTGATGCAGCGTGAAACCGCCGTCCTTCCCCTCGAATCCAACAGCCACCGTGAGCCAGATCGGATAGATCAGGAAGAGCGCGAACCCCAGCAGCACCAGGGCGAGCAGCAGATATGACCCAAATCGGGCGCGTCGCATGGCGGACATGGTAGTGGGGTTCGTCGGCGGTTCCCCGGGGCGGTTGCGGACCCGGTCCTTAGAGCTCCGCCAGCCACGCATCGATCAGGAGATACAGATCGACCGAATCGACGTGGCCCGAGCCCTCCAGATCACCGCGGCAGAGATCGCACATGCCCCACTGAGTCAGCAGCTTCAGCAGATCAAGTACGCCGATGGATGCGTCGCTGTCAATGTCGGCGTCGATGATCGGATCCTCTCCGATCCACGCGATGCCTACCGGAATGTCGTTTCCGCCAGCATCTTCCGCCGAACGCGTCACTCGAAGGATGTACCGCCCCGGTCGGAGTCCGGTGACGTATACGTGTTCGATCGTGTCGACCGTGCTGCGACTCGCGACATTGCCGCCATCGAAAATCATCAATCCGCGGTAGCCGATCAGTTCGGTGACCTGGTTGTTTGCGGTCAGCCTCAGCAATTCCAGATCCATGTCGGCAAGGGTGAAACTACCGAAGTTGTTTGCGACGGTTCGGTTCCACGTGATCATCGCGGAGAATGCATCGGTGTAGCCGGCAGATTCGATCAGCCACGATCGTTGTTCACCCGGAGAGATGGACTCAAGCGACCACCCTTCCTGGCCTGCCGTTGCCTCGCCCGACGCCGCGCCCGGTTGCTGTCCGGCGGCCATCACCAGATGCGATCGGTTGACATCGAGGTGTCCGGCGCCAAAGGTGGCATCGATGGGTTGACTCGTCAGACCGCGATCGTCGCCGCTCTCGGGTGCCCCATTCGTCCACGAGGCACCATCGTGCGTGGCTGATGCCATGAGTATCGCTTTGACGACTTCAAGAGACTCACCCTCGGTTGGCAGTGATTCGTCGTCGCGGACTTGCTGCACGAGCATGGCGGCAGCCGCCGAGAGCGTCGCGGTGGCTTCACTTGTCGTATAGAGCGGACCCGTGATATCCGGTTTCATTCGCCCTTGTCCGTCATACGGTGCTGGGACGACTCCAGAACTGTGGTCGCCATCGCGGCGGCCTACGGAGATGGTGTTGAAGCCGTAACTGAGCAGAGGTTGCTGCTGCGTCCCATTGTTGAGGCCCACAACAACCACGACATCGTCTCGGGATACAACCCAGTCGAGTCGCCGAAGCAGATCGGTATCGGAACTGGTGCTACCGGTACCGCCGACCCACGAGTGGTTCCAGATCTTCTGAGCCCCCATGGCCTCATCGGGCGGTGAGCCGCTGCCCTGGTTCGTGTGCATGTAGTCCGATCCGAGCCAGCCATTGACGGTCCAGGCGTTGATGAACGTGATGCCCGGGGCCAAACCATCGTCGAGTCCATAGCAGGTGCCGCCCACCATGGTGGCGTGGCTTGATGCCGTGTTGGTGCCGCCGGAGCGCTTCGCAATGTACTTCCCATCGAATTCCGCTGGCGTGGATGCGTTGTCGAAGGCGACGTAGTGGCCGTCGGTGTCTTCAGACTCGACCTGACCAATGATGACGCCGGCCCCGGTTGGAACATTTTCGGCGCCGATGCGGGAGACCAGATCGGTCCAACCACACCAGTCGAGGTATCCGGCGTGGGCGATCGTCACAAGGCCCACGCTGGCGATTGCAGCGCAGACGCATTTCATCACGACCAGACTCCGAGCATCGCAAGAAGATCATCGACGCCGACGAATCCATCACCATTGAGATCCTCATCGCATCCCGGGCAGTCACCCCACGCAGCAAGCAGTTGCAGGAGGTCATCGACGCCGACAAAGCCGTCGCCGTTGAGATCGCCGAAGATGCCCTCGACGATGTCGCTGGAGTACCACGCAAGCGCGACATCGGTGCTGCTTCCGCTGTCGCAGCGAAGCTGCAGGATGTAGTCGCCTGGCACCAAGTCCAGCAGATACAGGTGTTCGACGTTATCGACCGCACTGAGGCTTGCGACGTTTCCACTGAGCCACGCGGTTTCATCACCAATGAGCGATACGGCCGAGCCCGACTCAAGGCGGAGCAGTTCGAGGTTGACATCGGCCAGTGTGAAACTCGTGAAGTTGTCTGCGACGTCGCGGTTCCATGTCGTCAAGGCTGAGAACTCGGCAGCACCGTCGGGGAGGGTGAATCGCAGGTTTCGCTGCTGACCGCCCGAGACGGAATCGTGGAACCAGCCGTGCTGTGTGGCGGCGGGGGCGGAGGCGGCATCGGACCCGCCATCGGTCTGTCCCCCGGCGAAGATCATGTGGGCGCGATTGACATCGAGGTGACCGGCGCCGACCAGTTCGTCCAGCGGCCGGGCCGTGAGCCCTCGATCTGGTCCGCTCTCGGCGGCGTTGTTGGTCCAGTTGAGTCCCGAGCCGCTCGGGCCTGTGTGTGTGGCCGAGGCCATAAGGACGGCCTTGAGAGTTTCCGACGCCTCACCCTCAAGAGGAAGCGATGTGTCATTGCGAACCATCTCGACGAACATGGCGCCCGCGGCCGCGATCGTTGGCGTTGCTTCGCTGGTGGTAAAGAGCGGTCCGGTGATATCGGGCTTCATGCGTCCGGCCCCTTCGTAGGGAGCGGGCACATCAC
>CAYYGU010000178.1:1325-2954 GCA_964471525.1 uncultured Isosphaeraceae bacterium | reverse complement strand
GGTGATGCGAGCATCCGCTGGATGGCCCCGTCGCCAGCCCCCCACCCAACCAGAACCCTCATAGCCATGACTGGCTCGCTGTCGATGATTTTTCTCGATGCCACGGTCGTGGGCGTGGCCCTACCGACCATTCAGGGCGATCTCGGCCTCACGACGGCCACGGCTGCCTGGTTGATCACGGGCTTCCTCGTGGCCCTGGCCTCCACGCTGGCACTCGGCGGGCGGCTGGCGGATCGCTTCGGCCGGTTGGCGATGTTTCGCATTGCAATCGTGCTCTTTGCTGGGGGCTCGCTTGCCTGCGGACTCTCCAGCAGTGGCATCGCCATCATCATCGCCCGCGCCGCTCAAGGCGTCGCTGCAGGGCTCATGCAGCCGGCGTCGACCGCCATCGTCATCGGAGCAGTTCCCGAAGCGAAGCGAGGGGTCGCAATGGCCACGTACTTCGGCGTCGCCATGCTGTTCTTGATGGCAGGCCCGGTCGTTGGCGGTGCCATCATCGAGTTCGCACGGTGGCAGTGGATTTTCTTCCTCAACCTCCCGGTCGCCGCCATCGCCTTGGCGCTCACCATTCGGCTCGGCCTGCCGCCTCGAGGTGCGGTCCCGCGCACGTTCGACCCGATCGGCATCGTGCTGCTCCTCACGGGTCTGCCGAGTCTCGTTCTTGGATTGGAGTGGCTTGGTCGCCCCCCGGAAGCGGCGGCGTGGCTGCCTGCAGCGCTTGCGATCGGCGGGCTGATCCTCACCATCCTCTGCGTCACCCACGCGGCCCGCACGACACACCCGCTTCTCCACGTCCGCCTGATCGCCCACCGCCCCATACTTGGACAGACCATCGTGCTGACGATCGTGTCGCTCGTCATGTCGGCGCAGGCGGTGTACGGGGCGATCTACCTCCAAGAAACACTTGAGTTCACACCACTCCAAGCTGGCCTCGGCAGTATGCCGCTGCTTGTTCCCGTGCTGCTGGTCATCCGCTCAGCGGGCAAGATGTACGACCGCATCGGCGCACACCGACCGATGGTGGTTGGCCTGCTGGTCACGCTTCTGGGAATACTCATCGAGATTGCCGGTGTGTGGTGGCAGATCTACGCCATCCTCGCTGTCGGCATGGTGCTCGTTGGCGGCGGCTCGACCTTCGCCACAACGCCGGTCAACACCGACGTGCTGGCCCGCGCCCCGGACGATCGGCGGGGCGAGATGTCGGGCCTCGTACAGACCATGCGGCAACTCGGCAGCAGCATCGGAATCGTGATGTGCGTGCTTGCCATCGGCTCGGCCGTGACCGCCACCATGCCATCGACCCTGCCGGCTGGCGAAATTGGGGCGCACGCCGCCCGAGCGAGGGAGGGCGATGTCCCTTCGCTTCGCGCCCTTCAGAAGTCCGATCCGCCGCTCGCTGAGATGCTCAAGACCGCCCGCCGCAGTGGAATGGCAGCCGCCTTCGGTGTGCAGGCACTTGCCGCAGCTGTTGGATGCTTCGTCGCCGTGACGCTCGCTACTGAGCGGCGGTAGGCAGGTCAACGCCAATCGACGCGAACTGGCGTTCGACCTGTGGCGCCCAACCTCGGTTGGCGGCCGGGCTCGCGGGGCTCGGATGCAGAATCTGCTCGACCCGCATGCCCCCGCCCA
>CAYYGU010000178.1:0-1225 GCA_964471525.1 uncultured Isosphaeraceae bacterium | reverse complement strand
GTACAGCACCATCGCAAGCGAGAACACATCGAGCATGCTCCACTCGGCGGTGTACCGCATCATCAGATAGGTCCGGCGTCGCCACTGGTGCGGCAACGGGACATAGAGCGAGACGAGCAGCATGACCATGATCAGTATGGGACCTATGACAAGAAAGAGAAGCATGACCGCGGCGAACAGTTGGAGTCCGTCCGTGAACAAGAAGGCAATGCCATCCTGAAGCGACCAGATATTGCTCGCCAACCCGAACTTGTTCACTTGGAACATCGGTTTCGAAAAAGCCAACCCTATCGCCACAAGGGCCACGCCCGCAATGATCGTGGCCACGACGCCCTGCCATCCCGCCCACACAATAAGCGGTCGGACACGATCGGTTGAAAGGGTTTCTTTGGGCCCAGCACGCCGGCTCATCTCATGCAGAATGATCCCAGCAATCATGCTCAGCACGATGGCGCCCAGAAAGCAGTACAAGCCGTACTCAACGGTCGCGCCGACGAACGTCTCCTTGCTCAATACCAGCAGCAGGAGCAGCGACACATACACATCCAGCAGGCTCCACCGACCCAAATGTCCAAGCGATGACAACAGCCGCTCCCGCCCGGGGACGGTCATGGGGCGATACATGCTGACCGTCGCCAGCACGAGTTTGATCGGCGGAAACAGAATCGAGAAGCCCACCACCAACACGACCAGTGGGTACAGATGGTGCTGCCACAACAACTGCACGACCCTGAGAATCGAATACTCGCCCGCCAGACTCGCAATCAGGAAAGAATCGATACTGAGGAAGGGCACGCCCGGAAGCAGCGCGATGACGTTGAGGACCGCCGAGCCCAGCAGCAGAAGCGGAACGCATATGCGAATCCAGAGCGGCAGTTCAGCGGTAAAGCGGGTCTTCGGCAGCGCGTCGGCAACAGCGGCCTTGGTGCCGCTCGGTTCGCCGTGTCGCAAGGCCATGTTCTGTCCCTCCTCCAAGTGATCGCTGCTCACCGGGGCTCGCCACAAGGTACCCCACAAGAAGAAGCAGTACCAACGATTGGTCGCAGAAGACGCCCGACAATCCACTCGCGGCAGTATCCTCCTCCTACGCATCACATCCAATCTGTGGAGGCTCCCACCATGCCCGCCGAAACCAAGACTCAACGCCCCCGCCTCTACGCTGGCGACGGTGACCGCCTGATGGAGGCCGACCGCCGCAGCGACCGCATCATCATCCTTCCCGCGG
>CAYYGU010000177.1:0-2959 GCA_964471525.1 uncultured Isosphaeraceae bacterium | reverse complement strand
TTCTCGCTCGATCGGGACGGCTGGATCATCGACCCGCTCGACGGCACCATGAATTACCTGCGGGGCATCCCGGTCAGTTGCACCTGTGTCGGGCTCTGGCGAGACGGTCGCCCGGTGCTCGGCGTGATTCACGAGATCGGCCGGGAGCGTGCTTGGGTGGGCGGCGATGGCAGACCGACGACTTGCAATGGTCAGCCCACGCAGTGCGGTCGCGCCGAAGCACCCGAGTCTGCCATCCTTGCCACCGGATTCCCACGATGTTTCGACTTCGGCGAGCAGTCGCTCTTGGCGTACTCCCGCCGCATGTCCTCGTACAAGAAAGTACGCATGATCGGCTGCGCCGGTCTGTCGCTGGCGTGGACGGCGGGTGGGATGATGGACCTCTACCTTGAAGAGGACATCTTCTTGTGGGACGTTGCGGCGGGCATCGCGTTGGTGGAGGCCGCCGGCGGTCGCGCGTACTTCACGCCGCCCGATTCGCAGTGGCGCACCAGTGTCGCGGCGGGGAGCGAGGCGCTCGTTGCGATCGAAGCACACTGAGTCCACGACTCTCATCAAACAGCCACACATTGTCTAAGATATTTTTCTTGACCCTGTCGCCGCATCCGGTATGGTGAGTTCGGTGGCACGCCACGGGGCGTGATGCCGAGGGGAGAGAGACCATGTGGCTGGGTCAAACCAGCAATCGAGTGTGGCCTGCGTGGACCGAAGTCACACGTATCGGGACGACCCTGCGTGTGCGGTGTCTGCCGTGCGACTTCGTCGAACCGCGGCGTATTCAGCGGTTTCATGTACTGGTGCAGCAAGAACTCTCGCGGGGCACTTCCCGCATTGAACTTGACTTGACCCAAAGTGATGTTGCCGATACCAAACTTGTGGCGTTGCTGATTCTCGCATACCGGAAGGCCCACCGAGAAGGTGTCGATCTGCACGTGAGCGTATCGGATCGAATCCAGTCATTGCTCGATATCTGTCGCTGCGGGGAACTTGCGGGATAGATCGATCCGCCGGGTTGTGTTTCCGATTGTGATCGTTGCGTTGCGGAGGTTTCGTGGAACGCTGAAGTGAATCTGCGGGGCGGACCATCCTTGGAAGTCCGTGCCGGGAGCGAGCCAGCGGTGGTGTGTTTCCGAACCTGCTTTGATGATGATGTGGCTGCCCAATGTGAATGCATCGTTGTCAAGATCGAGCACGATGCCCCGGCGATCGGGATGCGAGGATCGGTTCTCGATGATTCGAACCGGACCGTTGAGTTCTGCGGTCACCAGATCGATATCGCCATCGGCATCCAGATCACCACATGCGCCGCTGCGATCAACTCGATCTTCTGCAAGCCAGCCAGTCTCAAATGACATCGGAACGAACCGATTTCCGTCTCGCTGCTGAATCAGCGCGGGTTGCCGCCAGGTGCTGGCCATGGACTCGACCGTGGCATTCGGATAGACGTGACCGTTGAGGGTCAGAAGATCTTCGTCACCGTCGTGATCCAGATCGATAAGCCGAGTTGTCCAGCCCAGCAGCGACCGCGTTGGCGGACCGATGCCCATGGCGTTGGTGCGATCGATGAAATGCTGTCCTTCGGTGATGAGCAGCGTATTGGTGTCGCTGGAGAAGTTGGTGCTGATGATGTCGGGCGTGCCGGTGCGATCTACGTCTCCGACGGCGAGCCCCATGGTGGCCTGCTCGGCACCGCTCATATTGGTCGCGAAGCCCCGCTCGCGGCCGACGTCGCGGAGGCGGAGCGGCGTGCCATCAGATCGTTCCAGCAACTGGTTCGACATGCCATCGTTCCCGACAAGCACCTCGAGTTGGTCATCGTCATCGACATCGAGCATGAGGGCGTTGAGACCGTAGGAGGGGATGAGGTCTGCTGTCGCCTTGGATCTGGCAAACGTACCGTCTCCGCGATTGAGCAGCAGCACATCGGTCAGCGGCACGAGGCCCGCCGGTCCGGCAATCACCTGCTGCCCTCGGAAGTTGACGGCGGGGGGTGGAGGAGCGTCGAAGTTCCAGTCGACGTAGCGAGTGATGTACAGATCGAGATCGCCGTCGCCGTCGATGTCGCCGGGCGCTGCGCCGGTGGACCATCCCGATACCGCAGCGCCGGCTGCGGCGGTGACATCGATGAACCCGCCCTCTCCGTCATTGCGAAGCAACACATCGTTTCCGATGCAGGTGACGTAGAGGTCGTCGTCACCGTCGCTGTCGAAGTCGGCAGCGGTCGCGGACGTCGCCCATCGCTGCAGGTCGATGCCTGCAGTGTCGGTCATGTCGGTGAATCGAAGCGTTTCATCGTCGTTGAGCATGTTCCGAAACAGCCGGCTGCCCGGCCCATGCTCGGGATCGTCGGGCGAGGCGCCGTTTGCGACGAAGAGATCCAGGTCACCATCGCCATCGGCATCAAAGAGGCACACGCCGGGTCCGTTGACTTCGATGATGCTCGTTGGCGGCATGGCACCGCTGGTTGTCACGAAATCGAGTCCGGTCTGTTGTGTGATGTCAACCAGCAGGATCCGTGGCGACTCCTGCTCGCACGAGCAGAGCGCCAGTACCAGCAGCCATCGCTTCATCGTGGCCGCCCATCAGAAGACTCGACGCGAGCAGCGGCATCTTCGGCTGCGGCCTCGGCTGCGGCGGCTTCATCGTCGCGTCCGAGCCTCCGCAGCAGCCGCGCTTGTCGGTAGAGCGCTTCATACAGATCCGGCTCCAACGAGACGGCCTCGGCCAGCATCGAAACGGCGCCGGCGACATCACCTCGCTGCTCAAGCACCTCTGACCGCCGCGCAAGCGACTTCGCAACGCCGCCGCGGCGATCAGGATTGGAGCGTTGCAGCGTGATGGCGTTGCCGAAGAAAGCGTCGGCGGCGTCGATGTCGCCGCGCTCAAGTGCCAACACGCCCAAGCCGAAGTGCGTGTCGCCTTCCGCTGGATCCAGTTGCAAGTGCCGCTTGAAGGCGGC
>CAYYGU010000176.1:0-2963 GCA_964471525.1 uncultured Isosphaeraceae bacterium | reverse complement strand
GGCATCCGCCCCAGCCGCAGAGGCCGTCCGTGCAGACCGTGTCATTGCCTTGGAAGGTTCCGCCGAAGGCATCGCAGTCGGCAGGCATCAGGCCGTCGAGGCAATCCGTAAAGCCGAGGCAGCATGCACCAGCGGAGGGTTGCGGGCACGCGGCTGCAACGCAGTCGATGCCGTCGCCCGAGTACGTGCCGCCAGCAGCAGCACACTCATCGGGAGTACCTTCGGTGCAACTTCCATCGGTGTAGCAGCAGGCACCGCCGTGGCATTCATCGCAGGTCGATGCATCGCCGAGCCAGTCGCCTGCGCAGTCACCTTCGAGTACGTTCTCGTCACAGCCAGCGACGCCGAAGCAGCACGCGCCGCGGGGCTGACAGTCGGCGCCGTAGGCACCGATACCGGTCAGCAAGTCGTCTACCGTCACAGCGCAGTCGCCGGTTGGCAGCGGATGGCAGTCGCCCATCGGTCGATAGGTGCCATCACCCACTTCGCCGTAAGAGCCAATGATCCCTAGGACGTCGTTGACATCGACGATGCCGTCGCCATTGACATCCGCGGGGCAGGAGCCGAGCGGAAGATCGCAGGGGTCTCCGACGCCGCCCATCACGCGAAGCGAGAGGTTGGTGGCGGTGGATTGCCAATTGTTCGGCATGCCGAAGCCGCCGCCTGGGTTGGCTTGCCAGCACTCGCCGTTGCCGAGGTACGACGTTGTGATGCCGGTCTGGCCGTTGGAACCGAATTCGTTGACGGCGATCATGGCGACCATCTGCATGTCGGTGGTGAGTGCCCACATGCCGTCGAGGCGTACCAGGTCTCCGAATGATTGTCCGGTCCAATCCGGATCGAGCGTCACGGGGCCATCGGCCGACGCATAGCCGACCAGGCTGGCCGCCGCGTCATCGATGGACAGATAGAAGTTGGCCTGTACGCCGCTCACCAAGTCGATGCCGCCGTAGCCGTTCCATCCCGAAATGACCGCGGCGACCGAGGTGGCTGCCATGCCGCCACTGTTGTCGAAGTCATCGATCGCGGCGATGTCGTAGACCGAGTACGCCGCCTCGAAGTATTGGCTCGCCAACATGTTGCTGGTGTCGACATCGGTGCCATCGTTGGCGCCGACTTGATCCATCAGCGGGGTTCCTGCGGCCGCGGTGGTCGCGATGGCGACCGCGCCCAAGAGTGCGGTAGTAGTAGTGGTGTACACGGGACTTGCTCCTTCTCTGATTCTCGTTTCCACGTGTGGCTGCCCGGCTTTGGCAGGGCGCCATCCGCCACTCTACAGGGTCAAGGCACAGAGGTACAGAGAATCTATTTAGGAGGCGATTTCAAGCCCGCTATCGATCGTATTGCAGGAAAAACGCTGCCCAGAGGCCATCAAGATGGCTGGAACGCACCGCTGGCTGGAAAGAAGGCACGCGGCGGCCATTCCGCCGAGCCCGGCCTTGAGTGCCCACGCCGGGGCGGGCAGGACGGCGGGGCGATGGCATCTGCGTGCCAGTGCTGCGGTGAAGACACGATTCAGAACGGGGTTGGGCGCGACGGCATTGATCGGCCCTTGAAGCAGCGGGTCGCCGCAACTCCGGATGATGATGTCGATGAGATCGGGCATCGCAATCCAACTCATCCATTGCCGCCCGCTGCCGAGACGACCTCCGAGGCCCAGTCGGAAGAGGGGTTTCATTCGGGCCAGCGCGCCGCCCGAGGTCGACAGTACCACGCCCATGCGCAGGGCGACTCGCCGCGTTCCGGCCTGCTCGATCGGTTCGCCGGCCCGTTCCCACGCGTAGGTGAGCCCCGAGAGGAACCCGCGCCCGCGGGGCGATGCCTCGGTCAGGACTTCGTCGCCGCGGTCTCCGTACCATCCGATCGCGGAGGCTTGCACGAAAGCGGCGGGTGGGCGAGAGAGTTGCTGGAGGGCCTCGACCAGAAACCGCGTCCCGTCGACGCGGCTTCGAAGCAGCACTTCCCGCCGCGCAGTGCTCCAGCGGCGATCGGCAATGCCAGCCCCGGCGAGGTGGACCACGGCGTCAAGATTCTCAAGTCGAGGATCGGGCGAGAACGCCGCCTGCGGATCCCACTGCACTTCATCTGCCGCGACCGGTGCGCGGCGGACCAGTCGGAGGATGGTGGTTCTGCCTTCCTGAAGGCGGCGGCGGAGCGCCGTTCCGACCAGACCCGACCCGCCGGTGATGGCAATGGTCCGTTCGGTGGTGCTAGGCGGCGTGTCCGGTCTCGGGTTCGTCTTCACTCATGTCCTTGAGACGTTGCAGGCCGCGATACTTCCAGTTGTTGACCGTCGAGACGGGCACGCCGAGCGATTCGGCGGCTTCCTGGTAACTCAGCCCGTGGCAGACTACCAGCCGAACGGCTTCCCGCTCGCTCGGAGGCAGCATGTTGAGGCGATCGGTCAACTCACGACCGAGTTCGGGCGTGGATTCGTCCCGCGGGACGCCGCCGCGGCGATCGCGGGTTTCGGCGTGGGCTGCTTCAAGGAAGCGGTTGAATCGCTGCCCGCGGTTGTACCGGCGCTTGATGAGGTTGTCGGCGATCTTGATCAGATAACTGATCGAGATGACATCGAGTTCCTCAAGGTGTTTCAGCTGCAGGAGGCGGGAGAAGACCTCCTGGGAGATGTCTTCGGCGCTTTCGGCCGGCAAGGACTTGCGGGCGAAACAGAAGACTCTGGTGTAATACTGCTCGAAGAGGTCGAGCACGAGGTCGGCACGTTTTTGGGTGATCTGCACGGAACTACTCCTCGGTGCGGCTCCCGTTGGCGATCATGGCCAATCGAGGCTGGGCTGCTGTGAGGAAGCCTCTGCGTACGCGGCAGTGGCTTAGAGGACAAGGACGCTGGTGTCGGCCGGGGCAGGGCCTGATGTGGCGGCGGGGATGCGGGCTGTCATCCGTTGGTCCGTCGCGTGGGGTTGCCGAGGTTTCTCCTGTGTGTCAAGGTCTTCGATTCGGGG
>CAYYGU010000175.1:0-2970 GCA_964471525.1 uncultured Isosphaeraceae bacterium | reverse complement strand
GATCGCCGATCGATCGCGTGGCGATGAAACTCAGCCCTGTGCCGGCTCCGCCGCCGAACCCCACCAATCGCGTGGCGGATGATCCAGCAGCAGCCATTCTGGGACAGACGCTCTTCTTCGACCCGGGCCTCTCGAGAAACGGCGAGGTCTCGTGCGCTACATGCCACGAGCCGGACACCGCCTTCACCGACGGCAAAGCGCTCGCGGAGGGACTCGAAGTCGGAACGATCAACACGCCGACCGTCCTTGGCGCCGCGCATCACCGCTGGCTCTTTGTGGATGGTCGTGCCGATACGCTGTGGTCACAGGCGCTCGCCCCCATCGAGAATGATCTGGAGATGGGCAGTGCCCGCACCGACGCGATCCGGTACATCGCCAGCACGCCCGGCCTTGCCGCCCAGTACACCGCCATCTTCGGCCCGCTCCCCGACGTGTCGGACACCGCCCGATTCCCCGTCGCCGCTCGGCCAGGCACGCCCGGATGGGAAGCGATGGCGGAGGAGGATCGGCACCGCGTCACCGAGGCCTACGTCAATCTCGGCAAGAGCATCGAGGCCTACGAACGACTGCTCCAGCCGGGCGAGTCGTCCTTTGATCGGTGGGTCGCCTCAATCGGGCGAGGGACGCGGGACGACACGCTGATGCCGCCGCAGGCACTTCGGGGATTCGAACTCTTTGTTGGCGACGCCGGCTGCCGCCAGTGTCACTTCGGCCCGATGATCTCGGATCTGGAATTCCACGATCTCGCGTTGCCACCTCGGGATGCCCAAGCCGCCCCGATGCCTGGCCGCGGCGGCGGCTATGCCCTGCTTCGGCAGAGCGAGTTCAGGGCCGATGGACCCTGGAGCGATGCGCCAGCCAGCACCCGGGCACGGCGGGCGGCGGCCGCGAGGATCGGCCCGGAGCACTGGGGATCGTTCCGCACGCCCTCCCTGCGAAACGTAGCCCGGACCGCCCCCTACATGCATTCCGGGCAGTTTCAGACGCTCGGTGAGGTGCTGGCCTTCTACAACACGCTCGAGCAGCAGGTTCGTCGCCATCATCACGCCGAGGCCGTCTTGCAGCCGCTGAACTTCACCCCCGAGCAACTGGCCGATCTGGAGGCCTTCCTGCAGAGCCTCAGCGGCGAACCTCCTCCAAAAAGCCTCACCGAACCCCTCAAGTCGGATGGAACCGCCGCCCAGCAATCGTCCGAATAGAGTGTGACCCCCTCTCAACGATCGTGTAGGCTGTTGTGCGGGCGGGATTCGAGAGGAGCGTTTCAGGTGAATCACAGCCGATTGGTGCATGCCGTGGCCCTCGTGGTGACCGGAGCGGCGTCGGCCCATACCGACGACCCCAAGGTCAATGACCGATTTGGCCCCTACCAAGGACCCGGCTGGGTCGGTACCCACAGCGGTGCCGATGCGCCGCTCCGATCGCTCGGATTCGAGTCCGGCGGCGACATCACGCTTCAAGCTTGGCTCTCACTGGACGACCTTGGCAGCCCGGAAAGCGGCAACGACTGCTGGGGCTACGTCTCGTCCTCCGGTCGCGAATACGGCCTCGTCGGCCACAGCGACGGAACGGCCTTTGTCGAAGTGACCAATCCCTCCTCACCGGTCATCGTCGAGCAGATCTCCGGGCCAAACAGCCTCTGGCGAGACATCAAGGTCTTCGGCCATCACGCCTACGCCGTCAGTGAAGGCGGCAGCGGCATTCAAGTCATCGACATGTCGAACATCGACAATGGCGTGGTGACACTCGTGAACACCGTCACAACCGGCGGCACCAACGCAACCCACAACGTCGTGATCAACGAGGACAGCGGGTACCTTTATCGCACCGGTGGAAGTGACAACGGCCTGCGGATCTACGATCTCAATTCCGATCCGGTGAACCCCCCGTATGTTGGTTCGTGGAGTTACAAATACGTACACGATGCCCAAGTCGTCACCTTCCCACTCGGGTCACCCTACGCCGGACGCGAAGTGGCCTTCTGCTGCGCCGGGTTCAATAGTGGCTGGAGCGAAACCGGCCTGACCATCGTCGATGTCACGAACAAGTCGAACATCTACATCATCGCCGAGATGCAGCACTCCAACAACAACTACTCGCACCAAGGCTGGCTCACCGACGACTACCAGTACTTCTATCTCAACGATGAACTTGACGAGCAGTACACCGGCTCATTGACCACAACCCGCATCATCGATGTAAGCAGTCTTGAGTCTCCCGTGCAGGTCGGAACCTGCACGACGGGATCCACCTCGATCGACCACAACCTGTACATCAAGGGCAATACGATGTTTCAGGCGAACTACCGCAGCGGCCTGCGGATCTTCGACATTACCGACCGCCTGAACCCTGTCCAGACGGCGTGGTTCGACACATATCCCGGAAGCGACTCGGCGA
Source organism: uncultured Isosphaeraceae bacterium (assembly GCA_964471525.1). Classification (GTDB taxonomy): domain Bacteria; phylum Planctomycetota; class Phycisphaerae; order Phycisphaerales; family SM1A02; genus UBA12567. The sequence continues at coordinate 576 of CAYYGU010000175.1, read as the reverse complement.
GTTTCAATGGCATCTGGAGCAACTATCCATACTTCCCGAGCGGAACGGTCATCGGTTCCGATCTGGAGCGTGGACTCTTCGTCTGGACCGTCACACCGCCCTCGGTCGAGGCGGAACTGCTTGATCCGACGCCCGACATGCTCACCCCCACCGGCGGCGATTCCTTCCGGATTTCGGCCACCATGGCCGACGGCACCACCTACGACGCTGCGGCTTCCATGCTGCGGTGGAATGACGGCAACGGCTGGGCCGATTCCCAATTGGCGATCGAGACGCCCGGCAATCCGATGGTGCTTCGCGCGACCTTCGGCGTCACCGAATGCGGCAACTCCGTGGACTTTGAGGCCATCGTCGCAGCCACCGATGGCTTCACCGTGACGCCCGCCTCTGGGACCGCCCTGTCGGCCAATGACATCCTGACTGCATTCGAGGACAACTGCGAGACCGATCCGGGCTGGGTGGTCAATAACGACTGCACCGACGGCCAGTGGGGTCGCGGCATTCCAGCCGGCGGTGGTGACCGCGGCGACCCGCCATCCGACGGTGACGGCAGCGGCCGCTGCTGGCTGACCGACA
>CAYYGU010000174.1:0-2986 GCA_964471525.1 uncultured Isosphaeraceae bacterium | reverse complement strand
TGTCGTTTCTGACTGTGGATCCCAGTCGGGTGGTGCCATTTCGAACGTGTCAAACTCAAATGCGGGCGCCACGACGCAGCACACCAACGTCCAGTCGCCATTGGACTGGGCAGATTGCCATGCGTTGGCCGGCACGACCACCTGTGGCTTGTGCTCAATGCTCACAACGTGTGTGCTGACCTGGCCACGCTCGGCGATGTGCAGCGAGAGGGGGTCTCCTGCCTGGTGGATCCAGATTTCTTCGCCATCGGTGCGGTGCCAATGGCTCCGCACGCCACGCGGCAGAAGAAACAAGATGCTGCTTGCGAGCGCTCTGCCATCTGCGTTGTGTGCTGCTGACTGCCAGGTCTGGCGATAGAAGCCGCCTTCTGGATGCGGCTGTAACGCAAGTCGCTCTCGAAGTTGCTCTGCCGTTGACATGGTGCTTCAGGGTACCGCAGTGGCGAAGGCGGGGGGCTGAATGCTTTGCAGAACCAGACCGCCAAGGGAACAGACAAGCCCCTGCCGAAGCAGTCCTTCTTGCTGACAGCAGGTGAGGCAATTCGAACCCTCGACGCTCACGTTGGCGACGAGTGTATGCAGGGCGATTGCCCGCAGCCAGTGGGCTGGGCTTGCCATGTCACTCTCCAAAGCGGCCACGCGCGGCCGGTGTCTCGATTCATCAGGTAGGATGGGTTCGAGGAAGGCTCGGGGCGATCGGCGAACCGGCCTGTACATGCATGCTCGACGGTGATCAGTGCCAGCCGATACATGGAGACTCAGTGCGATGAAGGATCCGGAGAACAGGATCTCGCGGCGGACCGCCCTCAAGGGTGCGGCGGTCAGTAGTGTCGGAATCGTGGTCGGAGGCTCGTTCGCCGAACAATCATGGAAGCAGGTGGGCGCACCACAGGAGGCCATCTTGGGATCAAGCGACGAGTGGTTCGCACAGCGAGCGTGGAGCGTGAGCGCCAACAAGGTACTCCCGAAGGCGGATGGGGCGACTGCCAGCGTCACCTCCCTGGCCAGTCGGATCGAGTTTCCAGCATCGGCCGAGGAGATCGCCACCATCGTGAAGTCGCTTCCGGCGACCACTCCGATTGCCTGCGTATGCGGTGGACACGAGTCATCAGGGGCGGCCCTTGTCGCGAACAGCGACGCGGTGATCCTTGATCTCGGCCGCCTGAAGTCGATCGATTTCGAGTCGTCCGGCGACGAGACCCTTGTCACGGTGGGGTCCGGGGTGATCTTTCGCGAACTCGTCGAGGCGGTGAAGGCCCGCGGCGGCGCGTTGCCTGTCGGCACCGGTCCCGGCGTCGGCGTGGCTGGGTACACCCTCAACGGTGGGCTGAGTAGTTACTTCTCCAGACGGCTCGGTCTGCTCGGGCAGCGTGCCGTGAAGATGACCGTGGTGACCGCCGACGGCGAGATCCGCGTCCTGACGCCTGAGGACGAACTGTTCACGGCGATGCTCGGTGCGGGAAGTGCGCTGGCCATCGTCGTCGACATCACCTTCAAGATGGCCGACGCCAGCGTAGTCAAGGGTGCTGAGCAGCTCGTGTTCGGATTCGAGACGCGAAGCCAGGCGGTCGAGTTCTCGAAGAAGGCGATGCAGTTCATGAAGGAGCGGGTCATGCCGAACGAGTCGGTCTCGCTCGAGATCGTCGTGACAGGCACCAAGGCAATTGTCGCGACGACGGTCTTTTACGACACCTTCGAGGGCAGCACCGCCGATTTCGTCGAGCCGCTCGAGCAGTTGGCATCGGGTATGAAACTTCCGACGCTTGCGCGGGCGCACTGGGCCTCATGGTACGAGGCCGCTGCCGCGCTGTGGCCGGTGATCGCCGAGCAGAAGGGGAACCCGCTCGCGACCAGTTACCACTGTGCCGGTACGACCGGTCTTCCCGATGACGCCGTGCTCGACTTCGTGGGCGACGTCGTGGTCGGCGAAGCACCGCTCGACGAAGCCGAGATGTCGATCGTCGAGATTCGAACGCTCGGTGGCGAGGCTCAGCGCGGGCCGCGGATCCCCAGTGGCAACTGCGATCACGCGTTCTTTGTTGATCTCGTCACACTCTTCGACGCCAGTACCAAGTCTCCGGCCCAACGACAGGAGATCGTCGATCTCACAAATCAGGTCGTCGACAAATCCCGCTCGGTCGCGGGACTCGATGTCGATTTCAGCGGTACCCATTCGCAGCCGGACGATGTCGGCCGATCCGCAATCGCCGCCGAGATATTCGGCTCGCCTGAGATGGCACGTACCGTCGAGGCTCAGAAGCAGCAGGTGGACCCCGACAATCGGTTCAGGTTCAATCCCTTCGCGAAGTTCGTCGGATAAGTGCGCGGCATTCACGTTGTGACAGGGCCGCCTGGGCCAGCTGCGATTGAGTCACCAAGCCCATATTCAACCTCCTCAATAGCGACCGAGACGATCACTCGGGCTGGACTGGGTCTTTGGGGGAAAGGTCAGTGCAGGCGTATCGCACCAAGTTGAGCCATTGGGCGAGTTGTAGATTGGCCTGCGGGGTCGCCATCGATGTATGTCAGGTACAGGTCGGTGACATCTTGCCCATTTTGATGTCCGATGCAGAGGACTACCTCTTCTTTGAAGACTGCAATCGTGTCGAATCTGCTTGGGACCATGTATATCGACTGTGATGGATTGCCAGTTGCAACGGCGTTTGCAATGAGTTTCTGGCGATCACTCTCAAAGCGTTTCTCATAGAGAAAGCAGTATCCGGGGAGTGGCAGTGAATCTGGGTTGGCGTCTGTCCCGGGCTCATACGTGACTTCTGAAAAACCGGTCAGTCGGTACGTCCCCGGTTGCAGGCGTACGCACCCATCGTCCAGCAGTTCGATATCGTTGCCGGCGCGAGAGGCCACGGTATTCAACACGCGTCGATTCAGCCCGGGCTTCATGGCCTGGTTGCTTGTCGCTACTTCCACCAGGAATGCATACGAGTCCTCTGCCGTCGATGGTCGCAGGTGGGTCGATGTAGACGAG
>CAYYGU010000173.1:0-2994 GCA_964471525.1 uncultured Isosphaeraceae bacterium | reverse complement strand
ATCGCTCAGACGCCCTGGCTTTTGCAAGATCGCGGGGGGGGTTTCAAGTTTGCCGATGTCATGCAGGAATGCCGCAAGTCGGAGCCGTTTCATCGAACTCGCTGGAAGCCCGACCCATCTCCCTAGGTCGCACGCCGCCGACGAGACCCGGCGGCAGTGGCGGGACGACGCGGCATCCCAAGAGTCCAGACGATCAAGCAGGGTGATCGCTTCTGGAGGCAAGCCCGCCCCTTCATCCATTGGACAGTTCGTGTGCGGCGAGGTGTCTGGGTCGGGGATGGTCACGATGGGCGTTGTGAACCGCATGTCCATGCAGGGGCTCCTGGGGTCGAATCAAGGGGAGAAGCGGCGGCGGTGGCTGGATCTTTCGGCTTTCCCGGGCCCTGATCGCCGGAGAATGGTTGACATGGGGGGTTTGGAGTGCGGATACTGGCATGTGAGCGATTACAAACAGAGGGGATCATGGGGTTGCCAGCGAATTCAGACGATCAATCAGTCGATCGAGATTCTGACGCCACACTTGCCGAGAGCCCGGTACTCGACCTCGGCGAGTCCTGCACAGCCGATGCGGTGGACGAAGAGTTTGAACAACTGATACTCGAGAATCAACTCGAGGAATCGGATGTGTCAGCGCCAGGGTTGGAAGTGGTGTCGCCTGAATCGACCGCTGGATCGACAGAGTGGTATATCCATGGCGTGGAGTTACTCCGCCGTCGTGATTGGTCGGCGGCAGTGTCCGCGTTTGAGCAGGTGTTGGAGTTGGATTCGGCTCGCAGTGAGTATCACGCACCCAAGGCACTGGCATGTCTGGGGTATGCGCTGATGCAACTCGGACGCGCCGATGAGAGTGTCCCGCGATACCGAGAGGCATTGGAGTTGTCACCCAATCTCGGGGGCGGCCGATCTGGCTTGGCCGCTGCGTTGTTGAAGACCGGAGACGAGGCGGATGCCATCACGGCATTCGCCGAGGCGGCGCGGGTGCTTCCTGCGCAAGTGCCACTTCATTTCAATCTCGGCAATCTCCTCGCTCGGGCGGAGCGGCTTGACGAGGCACAAGAAGCATTTTTGGCGGCACTCGCCATCGATGCAGGGCATATTCCGACGCTGACCAACCTTGGTGCGCTCCATGCGGAGCGGAAGTGCTTTGAGGATGCCGAGCGAGTGCTGTCGCTCGCGTGCAACGGACCGGATGCCACTTGGAGGGCACGTTTCAACTTGGTGCTGGTGCTTGGCAAACTCAAGCGATGGGATCAAGCGATCGAGTTGGCGCGAGCGTTGATTGCGGAGTATCCATCCAATACACGAACGCGAATTCTGGCCGGCCGGATTATGCGGTGCGCCGGGAGGCATCTTGAGGCCATTGAGGTGCTGGATGACTACATGGAGTGGGATGGATGTTCTGCGGCCGCGTGTGAGTTGCTAGGCCTAGTTCACAATGACTTGGGCAACGCCGATCAGGCCGTCGTCTTCTGGAAGGAAGCACTTCGGTCAGACCCCACATTCACGCGAGTACACGCGCACATGGCGCGGGCGAAGTTGAGCGAAGGTGCGGTGTCCGAAGCCAGCATCGCAATCCAAACCGCGATCGAATTAGACTCTGAGCGTGCCGCCACATGGACGCTATGCGGTCAGGTGGAATTCGCCCGCGATCGGATGGACGCCGCCATCGAGGCGCTCGAGCGAGCGATTGAACTCGATGCGATGGATCCCGAAGCGCATTACTGGTTGGGCAGGGTACATTTGAGCAAGGGCAGCATGATCGGCGTGCTTCGTCAATGCGAGCAACTCGAAGCCATCGACTCGGCCCTGGCAGACCGATTGCGCGCTCGTGTGTATTGACTATCCCTGCTTCCTCAACTGTTTGGCCATCGAGACGCCGGTCGCGCCCCGCGCGATGAGATCAATTCCGAGCAAGATCAGCAGAAGATAGGCCGCCCAACTTCGGAATGCCATGAAGAAGATGCCCAGTGCGATGGTGATCAGGCCGCGGATGAGCCAGTATTCCCATCCTCGCTGATGTCGATTGGCGAGCCCAATTGATGTCTCGACGATGCCACGGATCAGCACGACGATCCCAACGGTAACCGCAATCGCTTCAAGTGATTCCTTCGGCCAAATCAGCAGGATGACGCCGATCACCGCGGGGACGATGCATGCGAGCCACGCAATCGGCCCGATCTGCCGAGCGGCTGAACTCACCCATAACCGTGCACCGACCGCGACTGCCGCGGCACAGAGCAAGATGCCAAGGCCGCGGATCAGCATGTCGTGGACGGACTCGTCCGGAATGACCAGAAACACGCCCAGCAGGATCAGCAGAATGCCGTCCAGCATGATCATCCAAGTACCACTGGGTGGTGCTGCATCTGGCTTCGGGGGAGTGACTGTCGTGCTGGGTGTGTCCGTGCTCATCGTTGAGAGTCCTTCAAGTCTTGTCCACCGAGTCCAGCCCAAGATCGGACCGCAACTGTGAGATGTGTTGGGGTTCCCCGATGACGATCACGCGATCGCCAGCTTCGAATACTGTTCGGCCCGTTGGAATGATGCGTTCACCGTCGCGGTAGACCAGCGCAACAAGAAGTTCGTCCGGTAGAGCCAGAGAGGCGATGGATCGGCCGATCCATGTGCCGCGGAGCGTTCCCGGCTCAATCGCGAGGGTCAGGCTATGTTCGCTTCGCAGCAGGGCCTCTTTGAGTTCGGCGGGGCCAACCGCGGCGTTCCACCGCTCCATGAACCCGTCCTGCTCGACGGCTCCGGCGAGGTTGGCGAGCAACCGCAGGTGCTGGGCGGGGTCATCTTCGGGGCTCGCCATGAAGAAGAGGGCGCGGACACTTTGGGGTGAACTTGACTCTGGGACACCGGCACCGATGGTGATATCCACGCCTTCAGCGGATCTGACCAAGACGAGATGCGACCGCTTCAATCCCGCCAGTCGGAGGTGGGGCAGGGCGACACTTCCCATGACAGGCGTGGCGCCGACCTGTGTTCCTTCAA
>CAYYGU010000172.1:0-2999 GCA_964471525.1 uncultured Isosphaeraceae bacterium | reverse complement strand
TCGTCCGGGTTCTGAAACACCGTGGCGTCAGCGCGTTTGAGTGCTGATCGGAAGCCGATGTCGGCGATCCTCGATTGCACTGGACCCGACCGAAGAAGGCTGCCTATTCCGGTGATCGTATTGACGATTCGTACGCGCTTTCCAAGCGTTCGCCTCGCCGCGATGCTTCCGAGTATTACTGGTTTGGCGTGGAAGTTCAGGACCAGATCCGGCTGCCACCGGCGGCAGACCTTCCGCATTGCTCGATAGGCGCGAACGTCTTGTGCCAAGGCAGTTGTTCCCCGATGAAAGGGAACATGCTCACAATTGAGGGGCAAGTCATCAAAATCACCGGAATCATGGTCGGTGGTTGCGATAACAACACGCCAACGCTGCGAGAGGAAGAATTGAATCATGTGTCGCCGTGAATTGTTCAACGAATAGGAACGGTTGGCAGCAAACAGAATGGTGCCGGGCATCGACTTCGAATCTCCAAAGGCCCTCATAATAGGCTCCGCCGGAGCCGGTGTCGCGAGGCGAGGCGGCGTTAGACTTTCTCCCTTCGATGACCATTCTGCATTGCATCACGGGCCTTTGTGGGGGCGGGGCGGAGTACCAGCTCGCCCAGCTCTTGGAAGGAGGACTTGCGAGCGATGGTGATGTCCATGTGTTGTCTCTGACGGATCGGGGTGTGCTGGCCGATCGCATCGAGCGATCCGGTGTGCCCGTGCACACGCTGGGTCTACGGCACGCGGTCGGTGCGGCAACCGGACTCATGCGGTATCGCCGCCTGCTCAATGAGATAGACCCTCTGATCGTGCATGGGTGGATGTATCACGGAAACCTTTTCGCATGGGTAGCGGGGTGGATGGCACCACGATCGGCTGCCGTTGCGTGGAATGTTTGCCACTCGCTTCATGATCTTGGCGAGGAAAAACGCATGATGCGATTGATCATTCGGGGCAACAAGCATCTCTCGGGCCGAGTTGATGTTGTGCTCTACAAAAGTGGCGTGATCAGATCGCAGCATGAAGCCTTCGGATTCAGCGGGGCGCGAGGGATGGTCATTCCAAACGGCTGTGACCTCACAAGATTCTCGCCCGATGCCGGAGTCGGCGCACGCATGCGAATGCGAGAAGGGCTGCCAGCCGACGCCATTGTTGTCGGTCATGTGGCGAGGCTGCACCCGCTAAAAAACCATTCCGGGTTTCTCAAGGCGGCGATCTGGGCTGCTCAACGAAACGACCAAATCCACTGCGTCTTGGTCGGCCGAGGAGTGGAAGCGGACACAGACGGTTTGGCCGATCTCATCCCGCCAGCGATGCGTGGGCGATTTCATTTCTTCGGCGAACGAACCGACATCCCAAATATCATGCGGATGTTGGACGCATTTTGTCTGAGTTCTTGGGGCGAAGGATCGCCAAATGTCGTCAGTGAAGCCATGGCATCCGGCATTCCATGTATCACGACCGATGTAGGCGGTAGCGGGGATATTGTTGGCGATACGGGTATTGTGGTACCCCCTAGATCTCCCCGCGAATTGTCTGAGGCGATTGCCAAACTGTGTTCAAAGTCGAAGTCCCAGCGGGAAGCGATTGGTCGAGCGGCTCGGGCCAGGGTGAGGGCGCGGCAGACAATGAGCGATGTTGTTGATCGATATCGCTCGCTTTACCAGTCATTGGCCCAGAATAGAGGTGGAACAGGTGGAAACCCACTTTGAGTACCACGCTGTGGGCCGCTCTGATCGGTGTGACGTTGCGATTCTGAGAATGTTCGGGGGCAACCATCGAGTTTCGACGGAATCCGGACCGCCGTACGATACCCACCACGCTCACTTGATCGGTCGAGCTGTATTGGAGAGCCCAAGGTGGCCTGGTGATGATGTCGAAGAACAATCGAACTGAAGATGGGTTGCGTCACAGTATTGCCGGAACAACGGCCACGGTTGCCGTTGTGGGCATGGGCTACGCCGGTTTTCCGCTGGCTTGCATCGTGCTGCGATCTGGATACAGCGTCTGCGGGTTCGACGTTGACCCGTCCAAAGTTGAGGCGCTGAACTCCGGACGAACGTATCTGGGCGAGATGGCGGCGGCTCCCTTTTCAGAACTGGCGGCTTCCGGACGGTTTTTTGCAACGGCCGATGCTGTGGACATCAGTCAATCTGACATCGTGGTGCTGTGTGTTCCGACACCGCTGGGCGAAGACAGTACGCCAGATCTTTCCTATGTGATTCGTTCTACTGAAATGGTGGCAGGCGTGCTTCGTCCAGGAATGCTTGTGGTGCTTGAGTCGACGACGTGGCCGGGTACGACCCGCGAGGTCATGTTGCCGATTCTTGAGTCCAGCGGTTTGATCTGCGGAGTCGACTTCTTCCTTGCCTACAGCCCGGAGCGTGAGAACCCGGGTGATGAGGTGTTCGACACGGCGTCCATCCCGAAGGTCGTTGGCGGTATCGACGCCGCCTCGCGGGACCTTGCCGAGGCGTTCTACAGCCGCGTGGTGTCCGACGTCGTGCCGGTCTCGTCGGTCGAAGTGGCCGAAGCATCGAAGATCGTCGAGAACGTCTACCGCTGCGTCAACATTGCGCTTGTGAATGAACTCAAGGTGGCCTTCGAGAAGATGGACATCGACGTGTGGGAGGTCATCGAGGCTTCCGCGACCAAGCCCTTCGGCTTTCAGCCGTTCTGGCCGGGGCCGGGTCTCGGCGGGCATTGCATCCCGATTGATCCGTTCTACCTGTCGTGGCGAGCGAAGCAATGTGGAGGCGAGACGCGGTTCATTGAACTGGCGGGAGAGATCAACACCGCCATGCCTGCGCGTGTCGTTGATCGCGTATGTGATGCACTCGGCGACGCGGTTGCTGAATCAAAGGTGCTCGTGATCGGCGTCGCGTACAAGGCCAACGTGTCGGACACCCGTGAAACTCCCGCGGCGCCCATCGTTGAGATGTTGCAAGCACGCGGGTGCGATGTGTCCTACCACGATCCACACTGTCCGGCGTTTCCGATGATGCGGCAGCA
>CAYYGU010000171.1:0-3027 GCA_964471525.1 uncultured Isosphaeraceae bacterium | reverse complement strand
AAAAACCCCCGAGCTGGTGGTGGGAACCAGCCCGGGGGGGAGGGAAGAGAGGAAGGTGCCGCGGTCGCCGGAGCGGCGCGGGCCTCCCTTGGTGCCAAGGTGTCGCGGTCGCGATGGTGTTTCGCGAGACCGCTGGAGGGTGGGCGGGAACGACGGCGGGCGTCCTGCCCCGCGGACAAATCCCTTGTCCGCTGGACCGGCTGACATCCTGTCTGCCGATCCAAATTGGGAAACGGTTGCGTCCTGCTTCCTGTTCCCACCCGAAGCATCTCACCCCCTTGGCAGAAGCAAGATGCCGGAAGAGATTCATATCAACTCATCAACTGCACCCCATCGAATTCCCGCAGTTCATGCACTTGTAGCACGTGCCGTTGCGAACCGTGATCGACCCACAGTTGTCGCATGGTGGCGCATCGCCCATGAGCGCGGCGTTGGATTGATTCAATTCCGATGTAGCTGCGACCGTGAACTCGCTGCTGACAATCGTCACTGATGCGGCGGGCTCCGTCGCCGGGCCAGAAGTGTGCCGTGCAGGAGCGTCCATCTTCAATGATGGTTCTCTGCTCACCCGGCTGCTGTCTTCTGACGAGCGGTCCGTCGCAGGTCGATCGGGCGACATCCTGTCGTCCTTGCATGAGGCGTCCTCCTTGATCGCTGTTGTGGTACTCGCCGGACGGGCTGGCGCGTTGGCTTCTCGGTAGCCCTCGACAAATTCCATCCCCATCCAGCGGAAGATGTAGTCGACAAGGCTCTTGGCAAAGGGAATCTCGGCATTGGTCGTCATGCCCTGCGGCTCGAACCGCTGGTGGGCGAACTTTGTGACGAGACTCTTGATCGGCACGCCGTACTGGAGTGCCACGCTGATCGCTGTTCCGAGGCTGTCCATCAGGCCACCAATCGTGGAGCCTTCTTTGGACATTGTGATGAACAGTTCACCGGGGCCGCCGTCTTCATACATACCGACGGTCAGATAGCCCTCGTGTCCGGCGACATTGAAGTGGTGGGTGATGCTGCGTCGTGTGTCGGACAGCCGTCGCCGCATGGGACGCTCGATGATTCGCTCGACGACCCGCTCGACATAATCCACCTTTGCAACATTCGAAGCAGCTTCGGCGGCATCTGCAACTTCGGTTGCGATTTCCTCCCTCGCCATCTCGATGTCAATATCGTCTTCCGTTTCATCATCGAGTGTGTCTTCGCCGGAGGACACATTCAGCGGTTGGCTGAGTTTGCAGCCATCCCGGTAGAGCGCATTGGCTTTGAGGCCGGACTCCCAACTCATTCGGTAGCAGCGAGCGATGTCCTCAAGTGTCGCTTCATTGGGAAGGTTGATCGTCTTGGAAATGGCTCCTGAGATGAAGGGCTGCGCAGCAGCCATCATTTGGATGTGCCCTTCGGCCGCGATGAACCGCTTGCCCATCGGCCCACAGCGGTTGGCGCAGTCGAAGACGGCGAGGTGCTCGTCACGGAGATGCGGCGCACCTTCGATCGTCTGCGTACCGCAGACCAGCCGATTGAGGGTTGCGATCTGCTGTGGTGTCAGTCCGAGTGCAGACAACCCATCGAAGTCTCCTCGCTCACGGAGCTGGTTGACATCGGTGGTGCCGCATCGTTCCAGTACGTGCTCTGGCATGGTCCATGCCGTGAAGCCGAATCGCAGTTCAAAGACGGTCGGCAATTGGGCCATGACCGTCGCGAGGTCGTCGGCGGTGTACCCCTGGTCGACGAGGTAGTCGCGGAATGTCTCGGGGTCTCCAGCAATGACGCCATTGTCATCGGGCATGGGGACATCGAGGTCGAGCGTACCCATGACCCAGCGGAGAATCTCGGCAACCTGGTCCTCGGTGTAGCCAAGCGAGAGCAGGGCTGGCCGAAGTGATTGGTTGGCGATCTTGAAGTACCCACCGCCGGCAAGTTTCTTGAATTTGGTCAGGGCGAAGTCCGGCTCAACCCCCGTGGTGTCGCAGTCCATCAGCAGGCCGATGGTGCCGGTCGGTGCGATGACCGAGACTTGGGCATTGCGGAAGCCATGCTTGGTGCCTCGGTCCAGTGCTCGATCCCAAGCCAACTGGGCGCGGTCGAGCAGTTCGCCGGCGTTGGCGATGTTGACGTTGCCGCTTCTGGCGCAGTCGATGTCAATCGACACCGGGCGGATGTCCAGTGCTTCCCAGTCATCGGATGATCGATCTTCGCCAAAGGCCGCTCGCCGGTGATTGCGGATGACGCGAAGCATGTCGTCGCGGTTGTCATCGAACCCAGCAAAGGCGCCGTGTGCTTCGGCCATCTTGGCGCTCACGGCATAGGCACGACCGGTCATGATTGCCGAGAGGATGCCGGAAACGGTTCGGCCCTCGTCGGAGTCGTAGGGAATGCCGGCCTGCATCAAGAGTGCCCCGAGGTTGGCGTAGCCCAGACCGAGCGTTCGATATCGGTAGCTTCGCTCGGCGATCGATCGGGAGGGGAAGGCCGCCATCAGCACCGAGATTTCCAGCACAACCGTCCAGATGTCGATGGCGTGTTCGTAGCCCTTGACGTCAAAGGTCTGCTTGTCGGTATTCCAGAACTTCAGCAGGTTGATCGACGCGAGATTGCAGGCGGTGTCGTCCAGAAACATGTACTCGCTGCACGGATTCGAGGCGTTGATCCGTCCATCGCTCGGGCACGTGTGCCACTCGTTGATCGTGCCATCGAATTGCAGGCCGGGGTCCGCGCACTGCCACGCAGCGCGGCAGATGCGATCCCACAGGCCGCTCGCCTTGATCGTCTTGGCGACCTCGCCGTCGGTGCGGCGAATGAGGCTCCAGTCGGCGTCCGACTCGACCGCGTGCATGAAGTCGTTTGAGAGTCGGACCGAGTTGTTCGAATTCTGGCCCGATACCGTCTGGTATGCCTCGCCGTTGAAGTCGTAGTCGAGGTTCAAGCCAAGGTCTGAAGCGAGTTTCTGCTGGGAGTCGGAGAGCTGCTTCATGCCTTCGACCATCGCGGCGACCTTGAGTTCCTCACGGGCCTTCCAAGTGACGAAAGCCT
>CAYYGU010000170.1:0-3048 GCA_964471525.1 uncultured Isosphaeraceae bacterium | reverse complement strand
GGGTTCTGCCGCGAAGTGTTCGCGGAACTTCCCATGGAATTCGCTGTCGAGGCCAAGGCGTTGCTCGCCGTCAGCCTCGAAGACAGCGTCGGCTGAAGAGAGACCACCATGAGCCTGCTTGAAATCACGAATCTGCATGCCTCGGTTGAGGGAGTCGAAATACTCAAAGGCATCAACCTCTCCATCAAACGCGGCGAGGTGCATTCGATCATGGGATCGAACGGATCCGGCAAGAGCACGCTCGCGCGGGTACTCGCCGGCGACGAGGCCTATGACATCACCGAGGGCAGCGTCACCCTCGATGGCGTTGATTTGCTCGGCATGGACCCAGATGTTCGTGCCCGCGAAGGCTTGTTCCTCGCATTCCAATACCCCATCGAGATTCCAGGCGTCAGCACCAAGTACTTCCTGCGAACCGCCGTCAACGCGGTCCGGACCCATCGCGGCCTCGATGAGCTCGACGCCTATGGCTTTCTCAAACTCGTCAAGGAAAAAGCCACGTGGGTGCAACTCGACCCCGCCCTGCTCGATCGACCGGTCAACGAGGGCTTTTCCGGTGGTGAGAAGAAACGAGCCGAAGTCTTCCAGATGGCGATGCTCGAACCCACGATGGCTATTCTCGACGAGACAGACTCGGGCCTTGACATCGATGCCCTGCGAATCGTCGCCGAAGGCGTCAACAAGCTTCGCAGCCCGGAGCGAGGCTTCCTGGTCATCACGCACTACCAGCGACTTCTTGACTACATCGTGCCTGATGTCGTTCATGTACTTCTGAATGGTCGCATCGTGCGAACAGGCGGCAAGGAACTCGCCCTTGAACTTGAGGACAAGGGGTATGGCTGGATCGAAAAGGAAACCGCCACGACCGCGTAGCGACCATGTGCAGCGACACCATCGAAACCTGTCCGATCTGTGACGCCGTCGAGCGGCTTTCCGAGCAATCGCTCGGATCGCAGCGCCGCGATGCCTGCCGCCGCATGCATGAACTTGGGTGGCCCACCCAAAGGCAGGAGGCGTGGCGGTACTGCACGTTCAAAGACGCTGAGGCCACGCAGTGGAAACCCGCCCCACCCTCGGCGCTGAGCCAGCAAGACCTCGATGACTATGCCATCGACGGCACGACCGCCCGGCTCGTGTTCGTCAACGGACGCTTCGATGCGACTCACTCCTCGCCACTGCCAGATGGCGTGCGACTACTCGGACCGATGCTGGACGAAACCGATCTCGACGCCGACTCACCACTGACCGACGACTTCTTCGCCGCCATGTCGACGGCCCTGCTCGAAGACGGTGTGATTCTGGAGGTTCCCGACGGCCACATCATGCCCGGATCTGTCCACATCATGCATATCGCGGAGGCTGGTGCCGATCCAATCGCCACGACGATTCGAATCCTCATCCGCGTTGGACGCGGTGCCCGCGCTGGGCTGATTGAGACCTATGCCGGTCATGGCACAGCCATCGTGACGCCAATGACCGAAGTCACCCTCGCCGAGAATGCTCGGCTTGATCACGCGCGACTCATTGAGGAGTCGGATGAGACGTGGCATGTTGGCGCAATCACATCGCGTCAGGCTGCGGGCAGCATCTTTGAGTCGGCCATCCTATCGGTGGGCGGCCTCATCGCCCGCACCCGCGCTCATGCACGCATCGACGGCGAAGGCGCCCATGCCGCCATCCGCGGACTCGGAATGGGTACCAGCCATCGGCACATCGACAATGCGCTGCATGTCGACCACGCTTCGCCGGGATGCACCAGCCGCGAATACTTCAAGAATCTGCTCGCAGGCAACAGTACCGCCGCCTTCACCGGCCGCATCCACGTCGCGCACGGCAGCCAACAGACCGACGCCGTGCAGACCAACCGAAACCTCCTGCTCAGTCCTGCGGCGAAGGCCTTCGCGCGGCCGCAACTGGAAATCTACGCAGACGATGTGAAATGCACACACGGGGCTACCACTGGTGAAATCGAACCAGAGGCGCTCTTCTACCTCCGCGCCCGTGGCATCCCAGAAGCAACCGCCCGATCACTGCTCGCGTGGGCCTTTGTGGCCGAAGTCGTTGATGAAGTACCACTCCCCGCCCTCCGTAAACACATGGCCCGCCGAATGCTCGCCATGCTCCCTGGCGCCGAGCGACTCGATGAGAGCGTGGTGTCGATGTGACCGCCGCCACCGGAACGAACGCGGACCGGGGCGGTGCGGCGATCGATGTCCCGACCATTCGCGGCCAGCTCCCCGCCCTCTCCCGCACCGTCCACGACAAACCCCTCATCTACCTTGACGCGGCCGCCACGACGCCACGACCACAGCCGGTCATCGATGCGGTGACCTCCTATGAAACGAACTACCCAGCGAATGTTCACCGCGGTGTCCACGAACTCTCGGGCGAAGCGACGGCGGCCTACGAGGATGCCCGCCGCCGCATTGCCGCCTTCTTCGGCGCCAAGACGCACGGCCTCGTCTTCACACGCGGCACCACCGAGTCAATCAACCTCGTCGCCAACACATCTGGCGGCACGCTCGAACCCGGCGATGAGATTCTGATTTCCGCCTTGGAGCACCACGCCAACATCGTGCCGTGGCAACTCGCCTGCCAGCGCACGGGGGCCGAACTTCGGGTTGTGGATGTCGACGATCATGCCACGCTGCACCTTTCCGCTGTCGAAGACGAGATCACCGACCGAACGCGAATCATCGCCATCACACAGGTCTCCAATGCCATCGGCACCGTGACACCGATACGAGAGATATGCGCCATCGCACGATCACGCGGCATCACATCTCTCGTCGATGCTGCGCAAGCCGCGCCGCACATGAGCGTTGATTTCGCGGACACAGGCTGCGACTTCATGGCCTTCAGCGGACACAAAATGTATGCCCCGACCGGCATTGGCGGTCTGCTGGCGTCACCGAGCATGCTCGACGCCATGCCACCATGGCAAGGCGGCGGCGACATGATCCGCACCGTCTCTTTCGAGTCCTGCACGTGGAACGAAGTCCCGTGGAAATTTGAGGCAGGTACGCCCAATATCGGCGGAGTGATTGG
>CAYYGU010000169.1:0-3097 GCA_964471525.1 uncultured Isosphaeraceae bacterium | reverse complement strand
AGCCCGGGACTCGAGTCAATCTGATTCACTCAGCCCCCCGCCCCTTGGCGGGGGGCTGTTCTTTCACGCGCGGCTTCGCCGCGGGATCAGGCGAAGAGGCGAGCAGGCGATCAGGAGAAGGGGGCATGCACTGCTGGCATTCGCGCACCAGAGCGGACCACGTCACCAAGTACTGCACGCCCCCTCCGCCGCTCCGCGGCACCTCCCCCGCTGCTGCGGGGGAGGAGAAATGCAAAACCGCCGCACCACGCAGTCCGCTCCCCCACTTGTGGGGGAGCTCCCGCGGAGCGGGTGAGGGGGCGCGGAGCGGGTGAGGGGGCGCGGCTTCGCCGCGAGTACTAGCATTCCATCATGCTGACACTCTGTATCACCGCTGCCATCGCATCCACACAACCGCCCGCTCAGATCATCCCACAGCGCGAACCGGCGAGCGTGCTCGACTACACCATCACAGACGACAGCGGCAAGGCAACGCCGGTCCGCCTGACGTTTCTCCGCGGCGATCTGTCCGACCCGGGTGAGGTCTTCAGCAATCCGGCGGCCGACCCCGACCAACTCGCCGTTCGTCGCAACGTCGTCTACGACATCGACGGAACCGGCGCCATCACGATTCCGCCCGGCGAGTGGTTTGTCATCGCCAGTCGCGGCATGGAATACGACATCGCAACGACCCACATCGGCCCGTCCGAAGGGAGCCATGTGAAGTGGAGTGCCACGCTTCGCCGCGCCATCGACACCACCGGCTGGGCCGGGGGCGACTTTCATTTGCACACGCTCACCCACAGCGGACACGGCGACTCGAATATGCCCGAGCGGATGATCTCGATCGCCGGCGAAGGCGTCGAATTTGCAGTCGCCACCGACCACAACCACAACACCGATTACAACCCGATGATGAACCAGGTTGGCGCCGACCCACACTTCACGGCCGTATCGGGCAATGAAATCTCGACCGACTACGGTCATTTCAATGCCTATCCGCTCGACCCCAATGCGACGGTCATCGATTGGCACGCCGAAGCGCCCGCCATGTTCGCAGACACCCGCGACGAGCAGAATGAGTGGAATGTCGTTCCGGTGATTCAGGTCAATCACCCACGCTGGGGCAATATTGACTACTTCGGCGCCCGATCATTGGACCCATTCGCGGCGGAGGCCGCACACCCGAACTGGTCGTGGGATTTCGATGCCGTGGAGGTGCTCAACGAGAACGCCGGCTGGGGGTGGTACGACGCTGAAGTCACGGAAGTGCCAATCCGAGCCTCGCGGCACAGCGTCGTGCGAGACTGGATCAACATGGTCAACGCCGGCCACGCAGTCGCCCCAATGGGCAACAGCGATTCACACACCGTCGAGAAAAACTTCGCGGGGATTCCGCGCACCTACGTCCGCGTCGATGACACCACGCCTGATGCCATCGATCCAGTCCAAGTCGCAGAGGCCGTTCGAGACGGAGCTGTCATTGCGACGACCGGACCGTTTCTCACGCTCTCTGCCAATGGCGGAGGGATTGGCGATCTGGTTCCCGCCGAGGACGGACAGGTGGCGCTGACCATCTCGGTCCAAGCGGCGCCGTGGATCGGAGTTGATCGCATCAGCGTGCTCGTTGATGGCGACGTGACCCGCAGGTTCAACCTGAGCGAAGATGGGTATGTGCCACCGCTCGCCATCGGCCCGATTGCACTGACCATCACCGAAGACGCCTGGATCACGGTCTTGGCCGAGGGTGATGAGCCCATGACGCCCGTGGTCCGCGATCGCGACCGCCCCATCCTTCCACTGGCGATCACCGGCCCGATTCGTATCGACGCCGATGGTGATGGCGAATGGACGCCGCCGCTGAAAAGCGTGCAGACGCTGGTGGCCTCCTGCGCAGGCAAGTGGGAATGCCTCGCGCAGCAGTGGCAGCAGGCTGGTCCCCATCGACGGGCGATGATCGTGCGGGCCGCCGCTCAAGACGATGCCATGGCACGCGATGCGGTCACCGCGGCGCTCGCCGATCCGAACCGACTCGTTCGCATCGCCGGCATCAAGACCGCCGATCTCAATGATCCGAACACCAAGACCGCCATGGAAGCCTTGGTCATCGACCCCGCGAGTGACCACACGACGGCATTCATGGCCTGGGCCGCGTGCGACTCGCATGCGCCGGCGCAGAATCTCTTCAATGCCTACGTCGCTCGCTTCGGCTGGGACAGCGCCAAGCGATACGCCAAGGACCATCCCTTGC
Source organism: uncultured Isosphaeraceae bacterium (assembly GCA_964471525.1). GTDB lineage: Bacteria > Planctomycetota > Phycisphaerae > Phycisphaerales > SM1A02 > UBA12567. The sequence continues at coordinate 867 of CAYYGU010000169.1, read as the reverse complement.
GGTTGCCGGGCTTTTTCGTCCACAGATGGCAGGCCATGGGGTGCTTCCCCGCCGCCAACATGGACGCTTTGGCTGCGTCCCAGTCACCTGAACCTGGCATTGTGCACATCACACCCCCCAAGACAAAACGTGGTGAACCGGGCACCTGGGTTCCACTTGAAGCGGACTCGAGTGGCTTCCTCAATCTCGCCACCATCTGCGATGAACCAGAGGATGCCGTCGCCTACGCCCGCTGCACACTCACCAGCCCGGACCAGCGGACCGTCAACTGCACCATCGGCACAGACGATGGCTGCCGAATCTGGATCAATGACACCCTCGTCTGGGACGATCCCGAATACCACGGCGCCACCCCCAACGCCGCCCTGTTCACCGCCCACCTCAAGAAGGGCGACAACGCGGTGCTGTGCAAGGTGCTCAACGGCACTCGAGACTTTGGGCTGTACCTCCGAGTCATGGACGACCAAATCACCGAGCCACAGGACCCCGCGACGGAATAGCAGGGCTGCGGAGGTCGAATTCGACGAAAAAGGGGCTCTCTTGTGACTGGGAGGGCCAGATGGTGTGCGATGAGATCATGCACCATGAACACCGCGCTGACAGTCCAAGGTCTCACACGAGCCCTGCAGCGACTCGGGGAACTCGCGCACGACCCCGAGGAAGTGGAACTGCTGCCCGTCGGCGGTGCCGCGGGAATGTACACGCCGCGGTGCCCGCATTTCGTACAACGATCGATTGCGACGTCATGCATTACCTCCCCGAGGATGCCTTGGCAGCAGTCGAATTGGCGGCCATCACCGTCGCAGTGGAACAGGAGATACCGAAGCGCTGGCTCAACAGCGACGTACAGATACGCCGCGACCTGCT
>CAYYGU010000168.1:0-3101 GCA_964471525.1 uncultured Isosphaeraceae bacterium | reverse complement strand
GGTACGCAACCTGAATGGTAGGCCGGATCAGATCATAGATCTTCACGGCCTTCATTCACTTCGAGTTCATCGTTTCGACGCGACACATGCCGCACCCGAGCCCAACATCCAACGGCGAGCACGACGAGCATGGCCGAGGCCGCATAATGACGCATGGCTTCCTTGCCCGCGGAACTGACGGCGCCCTCCAACCCCTGTTCGGCGGCGCTCCATTGGCGGCCCACCCAAGAGTCCGACTGAGGCGCTGACTTGCAGCCAACCAGGGACACCACGCTCAACACGATGACGCTCGATAATCTCAACGCAACGCTCCATGCTCGCGGGCCACATCGTATCCCGGGATGGACCACCGTCCATCAAAAACCGACCCCATGCACAACAAAAACCCCAGTGGCATCGCCAAAGCCGCGCGGCCCCCTTCGAGAATGAAGGGCGCCGCGTGAAGAGAGAGAGGCATGCGCGAGAGGGGTCAGGGACAGCCGCCCCATGCCGACAGGAGATCCATGAGGTCGTGGAAGTTCACCGTGCCGTCACCGTTGAGGTCCGCTTCGCACGGTTCCGGTCCCCAACTCACAGACAGACTCCAAGGACCGCTCCCGGAGCCGCCGGCTTGGAGCGCGTGGTGCCCAGCCGGCACTGTAACGACATCGACCTCGAGTTCAGTTGGAAATGCCAACGTGGCGCACGATGCATCCCCAATGTAGGACACATCGATGTCACTGCTTCCACTCGCCTGATGCAGATCAGTCATCAGCGTGCTCGCAGCGTTGTTTCCAAGGAAGCGATACTGCAGTCGCCCCTCGACCATCTTCCATTCCACGTGGGCAAACTCGGCTTCGATCTCATCCCACAACGGGCTTCCACCACCACTTGGTGAGGGACTTCCACTGCCTCCTCCGGACCCTGAACTACCAGACCCCGAACCGGAACTCCCAGGCCCGGGCATGTCAATGTGCAGTTCGGAGCCACCGGCGGCGGTGTCATTGAAGATGATGTGATACCCGTCGCCAAGCGTCAGCGTCCCGGCCGCTACGCTTGTGGTTCCTGACCCCACGGTATACACCTGAATGGCCGTCGCGCGATGCACGGTGAAGTCCCACGTACCTTCTACTTGCACGGCGATCTGAAACGGCGCCGCGGTGTTGGTCGTTGTGGAATCGATTTCGAAGGTGTCTCCGCCAATGGAGTCGTTGCGATACCAGTAGAACCAATCGACGCCGACGGAAGACACGGAACTGAGCGCCATGGTGTCGTCGCCAGAGGGGGCGTACTCAGTGCCTTCGTAGGGAGTCTCGGCTTCTTCACCGCCCGGAAAATCGGGCGCGGTGCTCCCGGATGAGGTGGCTGCGGGCACAAGGGCCAGCGAAGTGGTCAGTGTCAACAGGAATCGAGTGTGGAACATGAGGTGTCTCCATATCGCTCGCTGACAATGCGGCTCGGCGAAAGTCCAAGCAGTCCCTTGCAGCCCAACGAGCGTGCAACCCCATCTACCCTCGCTCGCGGCGGATGTGTGCCGACCCGCGCCCCAAAGGGCCTTCATGGGCCCTCAAACGCGGTATCGCCGTCGCGGCCGGAATCTCCCACACAAACCGAACCTTTCGCTTGCTCTGCGGTAGAACCTGAGCCATGTTGCCCTGAAGACGTTGAAGTGGACCCCGACTCGAGGCGCTCCCGTACACCGGCGCCCAACTCGATCTCGCCGCCGCCTCGGTTCCGCTACGCAATGCGTCTTCCACTGACCGCCGGCGACATCGCGGCACCTCGCGAATGCCGCAGACTGGGCGCAGGAAGAGAGGGCTCCCCGTTGGCTTTCGCCGATGGGGAGCCTGTCCATTGTCAAGAGGGAAGTCTGGATTGTTGCCGTCTCCCGAGCCGATTGATCGATGACATGGATGAGATTGCTCCACCAACCAGCCCCGCTCGGTGGTGCCTGCGACTGACGCCACTGGCCCTCATCGGTCTCACCATCGGCGTGCTGTTTGCGATGGGTCGGCCGGGCATCAGCACGTGTGGAACCATCGCCCTCTGGCATGGCGAGATCAACACCGCGGAAGACTCTCAGCAGATCGCGGACTGGTACAGCTTCACGCACATCATTCATGGGTTTCTCCTCTACTGGATCCTGTGGTTGTGCTCGAAGAAAGTCGCCTTCCTGAGACCCACGTGGAATCGATTCACCGTGGCAGTCCTGCTGGAGTCGGCCTGGGAAATCCTTGAAAACACGCCATTCATCATCAACCGCTACCGCGAAGCCACGATTGCACTGGGCTACCACGGCGACTCGGTCATCAACTCGACCTGCGACATCCTGTTTATGTCGCTGGGATTTCTGCTGGCGATGCGTTTCCCTGTGTGGATGGTGATTGGACTCGCCTTCGCCTTCGAACTCACCAGCCTATTCGTGATCCGGGACAATCTCACACTCAATGTTCTGATGCTGCTCTTTCCTGTGGATGCGATCCACCAGTGGCAGATGGGATGAATCAAGCCGATGCGCTCGCACCGGCGGCGGTGTCCCCCTACCATCCCGGCGATGTCTGACGTCAGCAACACGCATGTCAAACAAGGAACCTTCCATTACATCGTCCGCGGCGTGATCCGGGACGGCCACCACGTACTGCTCTGCAAACAGCGCACCGGGGATTACACCTTCCTGCCGGGCGGCCATGTCGAATTCGGAGAACCAGCGACAGTGGCGCTTCTTCGTGAACTCAATGAGGAATTGGGCATCGACGGCGTCATCGGCACCTTCCTCGGGGCCATCGAGAACGGATGGGACGGACAGTTCGAGATTTCGCTTGTCTTTGAGGTACTCGACCATGGCCTGACGGCCGATGCGAACCCGCCGCCTGCCTCCGAAGATGAAGCCCATCTGGAGTTCCTATGGAAGCCCGCCGAGGCACTCGGCGAGGCGAACCTCCTTCCATCGGTGCTTCCCGAGTGGCTCGAGCGGGGCGGATGGGCCTCTACGCTGTAGACAGATTCGACACCGCCGACAGGGGGCGTTCAGAGAGGGGACCCCCTCTGTCGCTTCGCCGACCCCCTCCCCCGCACGCGGGGGAGAAGAAGCGCGAGACTCCGCTCCCCCGCGTGTGGGGGAG
>CAYYGU010000167.1:0-3110 GCA_964471525.1 uncultured Isosphaeraceae bacterium | reverse complement strand
TGTAGAAGACATCTCGAATCAACGCGATTGTCAGTGAGTCCGTCATCGGGGGGAAGTGTACGCCGGGCATGCCTTCATCATTGTCGGATTATTGTTCCGTTGGCCGAGAGGTCTGCTGGATGGAATCGGCCCAACATCTCGCCCTCAAACGCTCGGCAGCGGGGTGGCTTCGCAGCGAGGGCTGGGTGGCGGTTGCCGACGAGGTGACGCTCCCGGCAGGTGGCTTTCGCATCGATGTGGCTGGATGGACCGATCGCCGGATCGACAGGTGGGGCGGTATGCACCGCGCCGCGGCGCGGACCTGTTTGATCGAATGTAAGGCGAGTCGGGGCGACTTTGCCCGGGACGGCGGGCACGCCTCGGCGATCCTTGGCAGGCGAAGTCGGCTGGTGGAGATGCTTGCCGAGCGTGGCATCCGCCCCGGTCAGGTGAGGAAGATGGACCGAGCCGAGCCGACGCTCTTTGATGTTCGGGAATGCCATCTGGAGGCCCACGGCGGTCAGATTCGCCGCCTGCGATTGGAACTGCTCGCCATCGACCGCCGTCTGCACGGATCGCACAAGTTCGCCAAGATGGTCTGGTGGAATCTGGCGGATTCGCTGTGGATTGCCGCGCCGCTTGGGCTCCTCAGGCAGCGGGATCTGCCCCGGGGGTGGGGGCTTCTTGAGCGTGACCGCGACGGCCTGCTTCGCCCGAGCTTTCAGCCCGCCATGCTGGCGCCGGCCGAGCGGGACCGGCAGCGGGTACTGCGGGGGATCGCCGTGGCCGGAAGCAGGCAGTGGTCCGCCGCAACGCAGTTGCCGCTTCCGTGCGGGTAACCTCCCGGGTATGGCCGATCTCACGCTCTCGCTCTGCCGCCGCATTCCCGCTTCACAGCAGGATGTGTGGGCACTCGTGTCCGATATCGCCCACGCTGCGGATCGCATTGCGAGCATCGCCGAGGTGGAATTCCTCAGCGGCGAGTCCATCGGCGTCGGAAGCCGTTGGAAGGAAACACGGCTCCTGCTTGGACGCAAGACGACCGAGGAAATGGAAATGACGGCCTTCGATCCGCCGTCTCGGTACGTTGCCGAGGGTGATGCCTGCGGCGCCCACTTCGTCAGCGAGTTGCGGTGTGAGCCCGATGGCGAGGGCGGCACCATGCTCACCATCGCCATGACGACGACGCCGGTCACCATGCTTGCTCGCCTCATGACGCCGATCGCCAAACTGACCATGGGGACGAGCCGAAAGATGATCGAGCAGGATCTCGACGACATTTTCAAAGCCTTCGTGCCAGACGAACCCGATCAGGAGTGATCCAGCATGCCGCCATCTTTGACCTCGACGGCACGCTGATCGATAGTTACGCGGCCCACTTCAGGGCGTGGACGCGTGTCGCCGCTGAGATCGGACATGCGCTCACCGAGCCGCAATTCCAACAGCAGTTTGGCCGAAAGAATGAACCGATCTTGTTGGAACTGCACGAACTCGCCGCGAAGCCAAGACCCACAGAGGCGGAGATCAACATGCTCGCCGAGCGGAAGGAAACCCGATACCGCGCCTTGATCGGGGAGTCCTTCCCCGTCATGTCAGGATGTGTTGAGCTGATTCTGTCGCTGCGGGAAGCCGGTTGGAAGGTGGCAATCGGATCCTCTGCGCCGACGCCCAATATCGACTTCTGCATCGAACGATTCAAGCGTCTGGGCGTCGACTTCGACGCGGTGGCGTGTGGCGACGATGTCAGTCGCGGCAAGCCCGCGCCCGATGTCTTCCTGCTGGCGGCTTCGAGGTTGGGCGTCATTCCGGGGGCATGCATCGTCCTTGAAGACGCGGCCCCTGGCATCGAGGCGGCCCGCGCCGCGGCGATGGCAAGCGTCGGGGTGTGCTCGACCGGTCGAACGCGGGCAGAACTTGCGCATGCCAATGTGGTCATCGAGTGCCTGAGCGAACTGAGCCCGGATGTGCTTGCCGGGCTGTGCGGGGCGGCGGCATGAGCGAACTCGATTTGGATCTGGCGACCACGTGGTTTCTTGCCGCTCGCACCATGGCATGCGGCGGCGACGAGCCGTCGATGGCCGAGGAAGCGGCGGCGGGGCTCTTTGCTCGGGCGATTCTTGGCCTCGACGAGGAATCATGTATTGCGGCCAAACAGAAGGATCACATGCAGACCTTGACCCTGATCGACTGCATGGCCATGGCGGGCCGGTTGCCGCGAGGCACGGCCGATCAGGTCATGACCGGCGTGATGATGATCGCCTATGCCGCAGCGAGCATGCAGCCGCTGCAGGTGCGATGGGCGTCCATGCTCGCCTCGGCGATGGACATGACCGAAGAGCGGTTTCAGCGATGCTGTGTCAATGCCCGGGTCGTGGCCTCCATGCTGCCTCACGAAGAGGAGGCGGTTGGTGGCTGAGCGGATTGGCAACTTCGACTTTCTGGAGAAGTACGACGGCCGCGTCGCGCACCTTGCTTCTCAGGCTGAGCGGTACGTCTACAGCGATCCCGATTCGGCCCTCTTCAAATTGCGACTGATGGTCGAGACCATGGCACGAACACTCATCGAGATGCAAGTGCCGGAACTGGTCGATGCGGACCTGAGCGTGATGCTCCGATCGCTGCAGCGAAGCGGGCTCTTGACGCGGCGCGAAGCCAACGACATGCACGCCATTCGTCGCGACGGCAACGCGGCGGTACACGGGCATGACAGCACGACGCCGACGGCCATGCGAAGGCTGCGTGATGCGTGGCGACTCTCACGGTGGTACGCCAAGATCGTCAAACGCGGCGCCACAGTGCGCAGCAAGGAGTTCAAGCCACCGTTGCCACCTGCCGAGGATGCGTCTCAGCGAGCGGCGAGGCTTCGAGCCGAGGCGCTTGAGGAGGCGGTGGAAGCCCGCCGCGACCGGACCCGCGAGGCCTTGCTGCTCTTTGGCGATCAGGACGACATCACCGCCATGCGGTGGCGTCTGAGGGGGGAATTGCGGGCACTTGAGGGCGTGGCGGCGGCGGCGGGGGAGCCAATTGTCGATGCGGATTTCGTAGCACTCGTGATGGCGATGGATCTTGAGCAGATCCTGGAGCATCCGTCATGGGGCCGCTCCAGCCACGAGGCCAAGGCCAATGTCGAG
>CAYYGU010000166.1:0-3145 GCA_964471525.1 uncultured Isosphaeraceae bacterium | reverse complement strand
GCGGAATGAAGTTGCCGACAACCAGCGTCAAGACGGCGAAGATGATCATGCCCTCGAGCGGTTGCCCCCGGAAGTCACGCTCCAGTTCGCCTGGCAATTCGCCGGACTTGGCGATGATGCCGCCACCAACCATTCCCCCGAATGCCGATGGACAGGGCCGAGAAGGTTCCGACTTTGCTCTCTGCCATCGCCGCAGGATACACTGCCGATCGCACAAGGAGGTCATCATGCACACCTACGTCAGACTCGCGAGACGATCTGCGATTGGCGTCCTGCTTGCCGTCGGCCTGATCGGATGCGACTTCGGACCAAAGTTCACCGCGAAGGCGACCCGGACAACGACCAAGGACTCGACTACCGCGAAGATCGATGCAAAGACGACCACGGGTAGCATCGATGTTTCTGGTGGCTCCACCCGCACGAATACGACGATCATCGCCGAACTCACTTGCGGCGGAAAGACGCAACAGGAAGCAGATGAGCGACTGGCAAAGTCGACCCTCGACGCCACCACTGAGCCAGATGGAACCATCCTCATCCGCGTTTCGTTTCCGGCTCCACGACAGAATGGCGACAGCGTCGCGGTGCAGGCCACTGTGCCGAATCTGACCGGGGCGATGCTGCGCACCAACACGGGGAGCATCAGCGTTTCACACGCCAATGGACCAATCGATGCAAAAACGAACACCGGAAGCATCAAAATCAGCGGGTGCAGCGGCGAGGTTCTGGCACGTGGAAACACCGGCAAGATCGCCGTGAGCACCCACACCGGCCAGATCGATGCAGCAACGGACACTGGCTCCGTTTCGATCGAGTTGACCGATCAATCTGCTGGCACGGTCACCGGTGAAACCGACACAGGCAGCGTGTCGCTCTCGGTCGGCCCCGCCTTCAACGGCATCATCACGACGCATACGGGCTTCGGCTCGGTCAAGCTCAGCGGCGATTCATCCCGCATCACCCGAAGTGATCTTCAGAAGCACGATGGCGTCGTCACGATCGGAAGCGGCGGCGAGAAGTCATCCCTCCGCACTGACACCGGCAGCATCGATATCAACGTCCGATAGCACTTCGCGGTGGCGAGCACACTTTTCTTACGCATATTGCAGCGCGGGCCGCTGTCGTGCCGACACTGTGTTCGGCGCATGTCGCCAAGAGGAGCCCAGCGATGACAGACACACCTGAATCATCAACCTGCTGCACCGGGAAGGCAAGAGGGTGCCCGATGATGCGATGCATCTTCGCCGTCGCGCTCATCGCAATCCTCACGTGCTTGTCAATGGCGATGTGGAAGACCGCCTGGGCCGTTGAAGCACTCGTCGATGCGACCACCCACGCTCACTGATCTGATCTGCACAACGCGAACTCCTTGGAGCCCTTCCCCTTTCCGCCTCCAGGAAACGGGAAGGGCCCTCACCGTGTGGGGGCAGGTACCGCCCGAGAGACTCACGCCGAAGGACGGATGTTGGGTTTGCTTGGATTCCCAAGCCACTCGAATCCGAGATGACTACTGAGAACGAAGACGCCGTACCTCCGCGTACCATGTGGCCATGACCGCCCCCAAACGCCCGGTAGAGCAGTCGCCCCAAGCGAGGAAACTCACCAATGTCAGCCGGAAACTCTGTGCGGCTCTCAGCGCGATGCTCGAGGCCATTCCGCTTGAATGGGAGAATCCAATTGACCTCGCGAGGCAACTCGAGCTTGACCCCAATCTCCCACGACGTATTTCGCAAGCTGTGGCTCAGGAGACAGCGCTCGAAGGCCTGTCTCTGCTACCAGGTGAAGACGGCATCGAGATCTTCATCGATGCGGTTGCGGACCTAGTGAACGCCGAACTCGTTGATGCCGCCACCGAAGCCAACGCCCGGGTCAACGAGTACATCCGAACGGAGGTCGGGGGTCGCACGCGACTTCCCACGCTGCTTGCAGCGAGTATCCCGGCGGCGCGATCCAGGGTAGAACGCTCTTCGCGGCGCGCAGCGTACAAGGCCAATGGGCAGCTTCTCGGATGCCACGCCGACGTGCAGATCTCCACCTTCGTTCTCAATACCGTCGACAAGGCGGGAGGCAGTTGTGATGTGCTGACAATCAACGGTGTACGGGGTTTCTGGCATCATGGCGAGGCCGTGAAAGTGCCGTTTGCCGCCAGCTACAGTTATGCAGAAGATGGCGTCGAGCAGCCAGACCCAGGTCTTGAGACGGTCGCAGGAGAATCGATTTCAGAACAGAACCACTTCGGATTGCTCCAGAAGTACTCATCAAGCCCGCTTCCGGACTTTGCGATGATTTCCGATGCAGAACGCAAGCACCTCGTCCTCTCCCCGAAGAAGAAGGTGTTCACCGATACGCACGATCTGCTCTTCGGGTTGGTCCATCGAAATGCACCGATTCAAGAGAGCGAAGCGGACCGCATCAAGTTCTCCCTTTCTTTCACGCCCGCCCTCCCCACGAAGCAGTCCTCCTTCGACGTGATGCTGCACAAGGACGCGTGGAAGGATGTCGAACCCGAACTCGGCTTCTTCCGCGTGTCGTCCCGCGGCTTGGTTCACGCGGACACATTCGATGATCGCCACATCGACCAGATTCACTTTGAAGAACACGTCGAAGTTCATCCTGCCGGATCCCTTCCGACCATTCGAGAGATGCCCGAGTACAGCGACATGGTCCACGAGACCATGGCCGAACTCGGCTGGGATCCGCGGGACTACCGGCTGTACCGAGCCCGCATCCAATTCCCCATGCTCTTCGTGCAGGCCGTGATGCGGTTCGTGGTGCCAGACTGAGCCACCCCACTGACTCGGCAGTGTCCTGCGTGTAGGCGTGTAGGCGACCCCGCGGGGCCATTCTTGGCCATTCTTGTGTGGTCATTCTTGTGTGGCCATTCTTAGGCCATTCTTGAGGCCATTCTTGTGGGCCATTCTTGGACACCCACCCAACTGGACCCTGAATAGGCCATTCTTGGACACCCACCCAACTGGACCCTGAATCGCCCCTTCTTGGGCCATTCTTGGAGACCATTCTTGGGAAGCCATTCTTGGGGAGGCCATTCTTGGACACCCACCCAACTTAGGCCATTCTTGGACACCCACCCAACTGGACCCTGAATTACCCCTTCTTGGGCCATTCTTGGACACCCACCCAATTG
>CAYYGU010000165.1:0-3191 GCA_964471525.1 uncultured Isosphaeraceae bacterium | reverse complement strand
GTCGAGTACCCACGCCGATTGCACGTCGGCCGTGCCATCGCCGCGGGGGGTCGCAATGCCCTCAAGCGTCAGGGGTGGATTCTCACTGATGACCACCGAGAACGCCCCGGCGCTGGCCGCGGCGTTCATGCAAGCCACCAGGAAGACGATCCCAAGCCCGTCTACTACGCCGCGTTTTGACCAAATCCGCATCACGAAACCCTCTCGAATGCCCCTTCCAGCCTACAAGCGTAGACGGAGAGGGCAAGCCGCAACACTTTATTCGAAGAAAGCAGACGGTGGATCCCGTCGTTTTTTCAGTTCAACACTCGTTGTTCCCTCCCTGAAGAGGGCATGATGCGGGTGAGGCGGACTGATTCCGCTTCCTCTGTCTATGACACACCGCATCCATACACTCATGCTTCTGGCACTGCCGCTCGGTTCGCTCGCCTTCGGAGGCGATGTGCCAGCCAATGATGATTGCCAGGGGGCTGTGAGTCTGGTTGTTGGAACAATGGAGATCGACACGGCCCCGGCGAACACTGGCCCGCCGTGGAACGACTTCCAGAACTGCGAGAACTTCGGTGTGTTCCAGATGCACCGCGATCTCTGGTACCGATGGACCGCACCGAGCGGTGACACTCTGCGGCTGGATTTGTGTGATGCCGCCGACTTCGATTCCCGCATCGCCGTCTATGAGGGAACGTGCGGGGGCTTGGAGTTGGTTGCGTGTAATGACGACGGGCTCTCCTGCCACAACAACACCAGCCAATTGGACTTGCCCGTCACAGCAGGCACGCCCTACTACGTTCGTATCGGAGGGTTCTCGGAGACCTCCGCAGGCCTTGCCACGCTGACCGTGACCTTCCCGTGGCACGACTGCTTGGAGCCGCTCCTCCCCTGCGAATCGGACTTCGATCGCAATGGCAGCGTGGATGTCGATGACATCCTGGCCGTACTGGGCAATTGGAACGCCGATGGACCGCCGCGGCCACATGGGGATTGCGACCCGCTTCCATTTGGCGACTGCCGAACCGATGTCAATGATCTACTCTCGGTCCTTTCATCGCTTGGCGCCTGTTCGCTCGCATGCGAGATGCCGTGGTCGTGCGGGCAGAATCCCGCCGACTTCCGGTGCAGCGCCATCGACGACGACTGCATCTGCATGGAAGCGATCGTCGGTGGAACGCCCTGTACGAATATCGTCACCGACCCAGCCTGTCAGGACATGCAGTCATGCCAAGGCGGCGACTGCCCGCCGGGATACGTGTGCGTCACCACCTGCTGCAACGAACCCAAGTGCATGCCGCTGTGTGAAACACCGATCCCGGGTGGCTGCTGCCTCGGATTCGACTGCACCATGGACTTTGAAACAACCTGCCTTGCAGCCGGTGGGGATTGGCTCGGACCCTACACCACGTGCGAGGGAAATCCCTGCACCGACCCGGCCTGCGCCGATGGATTCGAATGCGGCGACGATCACACGCTGTTCTCCTGCGATCAGCAGAACGACGAGTGCCTCTGCTTCGCCACCTTCGACGGAGGGGCCGCGTGCCTCACCTTGGAGTACGGACACGACTGCGAGGCGGTGTACGCGCCCTGTCTCGACGGAAATTGCCCTGAGGGCTATGTGTGCGCCCAGGGCTGCTGCGGCATTCCACTGTGCTTCCCGGAATGCGGCACGCAGGCACCACTGGGCGCCTGCTGCATGGATGGTGCCTGCGTCCAGATGGAACGGGAGCCGTGCTTGCTGCTGGACGGGCAGTGGCTTGGCTGGGGAATCTCCTGCGGCCCGGATACATGTCCCCCACCCTGCCCCGCTGGCGAGATCGAAGACTGCAACGGCAACTGCGCCCCCATCGACTGGATTGGCGACAACCACTGTGACGACGGCAGCTCCTCATGGAACGGCATCCCCATTCACTTCGACTGTGATCTGTTCGACTGCGATGGCGGCGTCTGCACCTGCATCCCTTGATCACGGCCCGTGGTGATAGGCTGCCACCATGACTGCCGACCCATTTGCCGCCATCGACGCCGCTGGCCACCGTGCCTCTGCGGTCTCTCTCTTCAACTACACGTGGACGCTGCTGGACAAGAACGACCGCACGAGGGAGGAGTCCGACGAGATGGTCCGCGCCGCCTACGCGAGCCGCTGGCACTGGGGCGTCGTGGGCGAGCCAATCAACTTCGCCCGGGGCGAGTGGCAAGTCAGCAGGTGCTGCGCCGAAGCGGGAATGTCCGAAGCGGCATTGCACCACGCAGGGTTGTACCTCGCCGCGTGCGAGCGCGATGACTACGGTCCCTTCGACCTCGCGTTTGCGCATGAAGGCATGGCCCGCGCGCTGCATGCGGCAGGCCGCGGTGAAGACTGCACGATTCACATCGAGAAAGCCCGCCAAATCGGTGCTGGGATCGAGAAGGACGAGGAGCGAGCGTGGCTTGAAGAGAACTTGGCTGGCATCTGATCGGGCGCGGTAGTCCGCTCCCCCACTTGTGGGGGAGAGGAGTAGGCGCGGCAGTCCGCTCCCCCACTTGTGGGGGAGAGGCGTGGCGGCGCGGACCTATGAACCAACTGAATCCGCCAACGCGCACACCCGCTGGTAGTAGGTCTCTCGATCCATCCCAAGCAACGTCGCGCCAAACATCTCGGCGTGATCGGCAGTCACGATCGGTCCGTAGTTGATGCTTGGAAGGTGGTACGCGATCAGAATCGGCAGCGCCGAGGCGTGCCCCTCAAAGTGTGGATGCAGGTACAAGCGGAATCCGTCAGCGGGAAGGGAAGCGATCAATTCGGTACACGCAAATTCGCCGGGTTCCAGCGGAGTTGCGTCGAACACAATCTCCACCGGGTACCGCACAACATCCCGGTCGGCCAACAGCGGCCGCACACTCTCGATGCTCGAGAAGGGCGCGTGACGCTGCCGACCGAGCCGGGCGGTGCGCAGGATGTGTTCATGGAGCGCCTTGTTGGCGTCGGCCTCGAGATGCTCCATGGGATCGGTCAAGGGTTCAATCCTTGTACCGAGCCCTGAACTCTTCGGCGGCCTTCTTCCTGGCAGCCGCTTCTTCGGGATCCATCTCGCCAAGGAACCACTTGTGGTCGTCCGAACCGAGCACCTCGTCGATGGCCGACTGCAGCTTCTTGGCAGCATCCACCTTGACCTCATCGCCAGAGTGCAAGCCCTTCTCAACAAGCTCTTCCAGTTCAG
>CAYYGU010000164.1:0-3247 GCA_964471525.1 uncultured Isosphaeraceae bacterium | reverse complement strand
CCGAAGGCGTCGGCCGTCAGAAAGATCACGTTCTTGGGATGGCTCCCCACCGACGGGATGCACGCTCCGGGAATGAACTCGACCGGGTAGGTCACGCGGGTGTTCTCGGTTTTCGTCGCAAGGTCATAATCGGGCACGCGGGTATCGGGATCGATCACCGTATTCTCAAGCACCGAGCCGAACCGGATGGCGTTCCAGATCTGTGGTTCGCCCTCTTCCGAGAGTTTGATGCACTTGGCATAGCAACCGCCCTCGAAATTGAAGACGCCGCGGTCGGACCACCCGTGCTCATCATCACCGATCAGGGGACGATCGGGATCTGCCGAGAGCGTCGTTTTGCCGGTACCGGAAAGACCGAAGAAGAGCGCGACGTTGGACGAATCATCCGCTGCGACGTTCGCCGAACAGTGCATCGGGAACACGTCGGCATCGGGCATGTCGTAGTTCATGGCGTAGAAGATCGACTTCTTCATTTCACCCGCGTACTCGGTGCCGAGAATGACGACTTTCTTCTGCTCAAGCGACTGCACGATCGCGACAGGACCATTCAGCCCGAGCGACTCCCAGTCTTCAACCTTCAGCGTGCAAGCATTGAGAATCGTCCAGTCCGCGTCGAAGCCGGGCAGATCGGCCGGGTCGGCCTTGATGAAGAGTGTCGAGGCGAACTGGCAGTGCCAGGCGAGTTCGGTGATGACACTGACCTTCAGGCGATAGGTCGGGTCGGCGCCGCAGTAGCCGTCGAAGCGGAACAACGATTCGCGGGTGTCGAGATGCTCGCGGGCCATCTTCTCAAGTTCGGCGAACTTCTCCGGGGAGATGGGGCGATTGACGCTGCCCCAGTCGATGTGGGCATGAACGCCCGGCGTGTCTTCAAGGAATTTATCCTTGGGGCTGCGGCCGGTCCGCTCGCCGGTATCCACAGCGAGTGCCCCATTGGCAGCCAGTCCACCCTCGCCCCGTCGAATGGCCTCTTCGATGAGCCAGGCGGCCGGCTTATTGGCATGAATCGTGGTGGCAAAATCGAGCGACGCGGTGGGTGCGGTTGGCATGCCTCGGCTCCATCCTGATGCAGGCAAGCGACCCAAGAGGGCCGCACAAAGTCAAAGAGAGAGAGTGTATCGAACACATGGCCCGCTCGGGTCGAAAAGAACCCCAACACGCGGCTGTTGCGGGTACCCTGCCCGTCTCTCTGGCGACCGTAGCTCAGGGGTAGAGCACCTGGTTGTGGTCCAGGATGTCGCGGGTTCAAATCCCGTCGGTCGCCCTTTCAATCCCATGCAGATTCACTGTGTCCAGTTCGACATCGCCTGGGAGGACAAGGCTGCCAGCCACGCCCGCGCCGAGGCCCTGATTGAGGCCGCTCGGCCATCGCCCGGCGGGCTGATCGTGCTACCGGAACTGGGAGATGTGGGCTTCAGTTTCGCCCTTGAGCGGATCGTGGATGATCGATCTGAGGAATGGGCACGCACGCTGGCCGCCCGCTGGAAGTGCTGGGTGCTGCACGGGTGGCCCATGCGTGGCCCCGACGGGAAAGGCCGCAACGTATCGGGGGTGTGCTCACCAGACGGGACGTTGATCGGGGTGGCCGAGAAAATGCACCCCTTCACAATCGGCAACGCCGGCGGGGTCTACATGCCGGGCGACCGGGTGCGAGTCTTCGATTGTGAGGGCGTGTCGCTGTGTCCGTTGATCTGCTACGACCTTCGGTTCCCGGAAGTGTTTCGCCGAGGGATGCGCGAGGGAGCGGAACTGTTCACCGTCATCGCCAACTGGCCGAAGCAGCGAGCTGCCCACTGGCGGTCGCTGCTGATCGCGCGGGCGATCGAGAATCAGGCCATTGTGGTGGGGTGCAATCGGGTCGGAAGCGATCCCTCGTTCGAGTATGCGGGCGGATCGCTGATTGTGGATGCCGAAGGTGTGGTGGTTGCCGAAGGGGGAAGCGAGGACGAAGTGGTTTCGGCCGAGGTGGATGTGGCGGAAATGCGGCGGTGGCGGGAGGCGTTTCCGGTGCTTCGGGATGTGAGGGGGCCGCAGTAACACGTGAGCGGGCCAATGGCGAGACCCGGACTTGAACCGGGGACACCGGCATTTTCAATGCCGTGCTCTACCAACTGAGCTACCTCGCCGAAGACGCGCAGCGTAGAGGGTCTGAGCGTTGCGGGCAAGCCCGGTTCAGGCCGCGGTGGCCGCAGGTGGGTGTCCGGCATCGGGAAGGATCGCGCCGGGCAGTGGGTACTCGGTGTCGAGCCTCTGCAGCAGATCGGTGCGACTGGTCATGACAAAAAAGGCTGGCCGATCGAAGGTTCGGGTCACAAATCGGTGCGCCCGAATGAGCAGCGATGGCGTCGTGGCCACCATCAGTTCGCCCTCGTCCCATCGAATCGGCACGATGCCGAACTGCCACGCCTGACGGCGGGTGATCAAGGCAAGAACCGCCGGGTCGAGCGATTCCCGAGCCAGGTCGACCGTCTGGGTCAGGCTCGCATACTGGTCGGCCCATGCCCGCTCAATATCACGCGGATCGGTCCCGAAGAGTTTCTCGCAGACCAGCCCAAATGGGGCGCCCGTCCGCGACTGCTCGGCCAATGCCCGCGTGACTTGCCGGTCATCCAGCACGCTGTTTCGAACCAATAGATGTCCTAATCGCGATTCCATGCAATCTGACTCCCTGTTGCCCCTGTGGTCGTCCAGCGGCAGGTCCGTCTGAAGCAGAAGTCCCCCCCGCCACCGCGAGAAGTATCCAGCCACGACCGATCATGCGGCTTGCGCGGCTCTGCCGCCCTGCTAGCCTCCACACCATGGAGGGCACGCCGCGACACCGCTTCCTTGGCTGCTGGGGCATGCTGGTCACCCAGCATCCCATCTGGACGCTCGTGATCTGTGGGCTCATTGCGGCCGCCTCGGTGCTGGTCGCCTTGGGAACGCTCACCATCAAGACCGATCGCAACGATCTGATGTCGCAGGATCTTCCGTGGGCCCGCCGGTATGCCGAGTACCGAGGCGACTTCCCTCGGTGGGCCGATCTGGTCGTGTGCCTTGAGGGATCGGCCGATGACACGCGAATCGATACCGCCGCCCGCGAGCTGGCCGACCACCTCCGCAGCACGGTCTTCGTCGCAGCGGCCGACGCTGGCTTTCGCGGCGACGAGGTCGGACCACGGCTCTGGCGTGTCGCTCCCGATGACGAATTCAATACGACCTTGGATCGCCTGTCCAAAGGCCGCAGCATCACGGCCGCTTCGACGCC
>CAYYGU010000163.1:0-3315 GCA_964471525.1 uncultured Isosphaeraceae bacterium | reverse complement strand
CGAGCGAATGGCTGCCGAAGCGGCGGGCTGACCCCCGGAACGAACCCCGGAACGAACCCCGGAACGAACCCCAGAACAACCCCCGGAACGACCCCCGGAACTCCAAGCAACACGCCACAGGCGAGCCCGCCCCGCGGACTCGCCTGTGTATTGAACATCCCGTGACTCGATCCGGCCAGGACCCCTGTGTACGATCTGTCCGGGTTCCTCCGAAGGATCTATGCAGAGACTGTCCACAGGAACGTGGCTCACGCGGCCACGCCGTCGCCAAGCCGCTACCCTTGCTGAATCCCACACGTGGAGCCCCCAGCATGACCCGAATCATTCTCTCTACCACCCTGTTCGCTGCTGCCCTCACCGCCTGCGATGGCGGTTCGCAGGAAGCGGCCACGCCCACGCCGCCGAAGGTTGTGAAAGCCGAAGTCCCAGCCACACCAAAGGTCGATGCCGCCGAACTTCCAGGCGCGGCTGTCAGCGGAGATGGCAACGAACTCGGCACGGACATCCTCTCGTGGACCATCACCCAAGGCACCGGCGACGTGCTGCCTGTTGAACCGACGATGGCCACCATGAAAATCAGCGGCTGGGCTATGAACGGACGCCGGTTCTTCGGCGGCGTCGATGGCGGCGATGAACTTGTCTTGCCAACCGGTGACGAAGCCGCATTCTCTGGGTGGGCGACCGCGATCGGCGACATGAAGGTCGGCGAAACCCGCAAGGTTTGGATCGGTGCCGAGGGCCGTGATCGGTGGCCGCTTGGTGGCCAGACGCCGCAGGATCTGGTGATGGATATCGAACTCGTGTCATTCGGCGATGGGCCAGCCCTGCCAAGCCCACTGCCCGGAACACCCGTTGCGGATTCCCCTCGCAACGGATCGTCATCCGGGCTTCGCTGGTATGACCTCAACGCAGGAACCGGCCCGCCGCTTGCTGCCGGCGACACCGCCACGATTCGCTGCGCCGGATGGCTCGAAGACGGCACGCCGTGGCAAGCCACCGGAGGAATGCCCGTTCGGTTCACGCTCGATGAGACCGCGTGGCCTGCGCTTGCCGAAGGACTCGCCGGCATGAGCCCCGGGGGCAGCCGCAAGTTGATCGTGCCACCGACGCTCGGCACTGGCTTCAATCCGCTCGGTGATCTGCCTCCAGGATCGACGATCATTCTGGATGTCGAATACGTCGGCCCCACCGAGGCCACCGCCTCGGCCGATGGCAATTGAGCCCACACAGCACACACGACTCACCATACGACTCTGGAGATCCCGATGCTTCGCACATTCGCCGTCGCGCTCATGGGTTGCTGCTCATTGGCAACCGCCGCCCTCTCGCCCGCCATTCCCCAATCGCCTGAGGAACTGAAGAGCCGATTCGACACCGCTATGACTGCAGCCGACGCGCGCATTGACGCCATCGTCGCGATTCCCGATTCGCAGCGGACCTTCGAGAACACCATCCTCGCCATGGACGATATCAACGCCCACTTCGACCGCGATGGCAACCTGCTCGCGTTCATGGGCTACGTCCATCCAGATGCGGCGATGCGAGAAATGGCCCGCGGATGCGAAGAGGTCTGGACCAACTGGTACATCGATCTTGGCAAGAACGAAGACCTGTACCGTGCGGTCAGGGCCTACGCGGACACAAAGCCATCGCTCGGGGGTGAACACGCGCGGCTCTTGAAGTTCGTCCTGCGCGATTACCGCCGCGCTGGCATGGATCTCACACCGGATGCGAGGGAGAGGCTCACCGAGGTCGAGAAACAGATGAATGAACTGTCCATCGCCTTCGACCAGAACATTCTCGATGATGCAACCACGCTCTTCTTGACCGAGGAGGAACTCGAAGGGATGCCGGAAGATTACATCGCTGGCCTGACCAAGTCGGGCGACATGTATGCCCTCGGCATGGACTACCCGACATCGCTACCACTGCTCGATCACTCGCCGAACGAACTGACGCGGCAGAAAATGTGGCTCTCCCGGCGGCGGCGGGCCAAACAGAATGTTGGAGTGCTTGAGAAACTCCTGAAACTGCGGGCCGAGCAGGCACGCCTTCTTGGATTCGACCACGCGAGCGATTTTGAGAATGAAATCCGAATGTCCAAGAACGCCGCTGCGGTCGAGGACTTCTACGCAAAGTTGCGTCCACTGCTTGCCGAGAAAGCCGCGGAAGACCTCGCACTGCTCACGCAGGCCAAACGCGATGCGACGGGCGACCCAAACGCGAAGATCCGCCCGTGGGACTTCGGCTATTGGATGGAGCGGGTTCGCGAGCGGGACTACGACGTGGATTCGAACGCGATCAAGGCCTACTTCCCGTTTCACCGGGTCCGAGACGGTCTGTTTGAGATCACACAGAATCTCTATGGCATCGATTACCGCTCCATCGAGCCGCCGGTCGATGCGCCCGTGTGGCACGAAGATGTCGAGTACTTCGAGGTCGTTGATCGCAGCAGCGGCGAAACGATCGGCGAGTTCTATATGGACATGTATCCGAGGGAAGGCAAGTACGGCCACGCCGCGCAGTGGGGCCTCGTTCCGCGGAAAGTGTGGCCTGATGGATCGGCGCAAAAACCTGTCGCGGCGCTCGTGTGCAATTTTCCGAAACCAACGGCGGATCGACCGAGCCTTCTCACGCACAATCAGGCCAAGACGTTCTTCCATGAATTCGGCCACTGTCTTCACTCGCTGTTGAGTGAAACCAATACGACACGCTTCAGCGGCACCAGGGTCGAGCGAGACTTCGTCGAAGCACCAAGCCAGATGTTCGAGGCATGGGTATGGAGCCCCGAGACGCTTCCACTGATCAGTGAACACTATGAGTCGGGCGAGCCGCTCCCGGCCGACCTCCTTGAACGGATGATTGCAGCCAAGAGTCTCAGCAAGGGCATGCTCGATCAGGGGCAGGTATGGCTTGGTTCCATTGATCAGGCCTACCACACCAGCCCCGATGGTGACGTCGACACAACGCAGGTTGGCCTGGACATGGTCGAACAGTGCACGCTGCTCGAAGCCGTTCCCAACACGTGGTTCCAGGCTGGGTTTGGTCATCTGACCGGATACCAAGGCGGGTACTACGGCTACCTCTGGTCGAAGGTGTTCGCCGAGGACATGGCGGAGCGTTTCAAGGAACTCGGCATGCTGAGCCCAGAAGCTGGTGCCTTCTACCGCGATCGGGTTCTCTCCCGTGGAGGCTCCGCCGACGCGAGCGACATGCTCCGCGACTACCTCGGCCGCGAGCCCAAACTCGACGCATACATTCGCAGCCTCCAATGACCCCGCAGCACAGCGGCAGTTGACCGCCGGTCACTTTATC
>CAYYGU010000162.1:0-3320 GCA_964471525.1 uncultured Isosphaeraceae bacterium | reverse complement strand
CGCGCCCACTCCTCTCCCCCACGCAGTGGGGGAGATGTCGCGGAGCGACAGAGGGGGTTGTGCTGGCGATCGGCCGACGCGGCTGGTGACTCCACGCCGAGCGTCCGTGCGGCTTCCGGAAGGTCAGACACATGGCATGCTGCGGGTCGGACGGAAGTCGTGGCAGGTCACCTCGGCGGTTGGACCGGAACGGTTGCAAACACCGTGGTGGGTCCCCGGCAGCGCATCCGAAACACGGGACTACTGGCGGCTGCTGCGCGAAGATGGTCTGTTGGTGTGGGTGTATCGCTGTGGTGAATCGTGGTTCATGCAAGGTGCCTGGCTGTGATCGATCACCTGGAAGGTGGTGGCGGGCCGTGTCAACATGCGTACTGCGAACTTGAGGTGACGAGCAATTTTACCTTCCTCTGTGGGGCGAGCCATCCCGAAGAGTATGTCGCGGCGGCTGCAGCCATGGGGTACCGGTCGATTGCCATCACCGACGCGGATAGCGTTGGTGGTCTTGTGCGGGCGAAGGTGGAAGCGGAAGCACGCGAACTCGATCTCATATACGGCGTCCGATTGTGTGTGATGAGCGACGCGGAGCTTGAGGTGCTGGTGTATCCGACCGACCGCGCGTCTTGGGGCCGGCTGTGCCAACTGCTGAGCCTGGGGCGACGCCGCGGCGCGAAGGGGGCGTGCGAATTGTCGCTTCAGGACCTTCTTCACCACCATGAAGGGTTGCTCGCCGTGGTGGCGTCTGATGTTCGGGAAGCGAACGGTGGCGTGGCGTCGCTGTGCGTGCTTCGAGATGTATTTGAAGACGATCGGTTGTCGCTGGCGGTCCGCCGACACTTTGGACCGACGGACGATGAGGATGTGTCGTATCGGATCGCGGTGGCCCGGCGAGTCGGCATTCCGCTCGTGGTCACGAACGATGTGCAGTTTCACATGCCCGATCGACGGCGGCTGCATGATGTGCTTGCATGCATTCGGATGCATTGCACCATCGATGAAGCGGGCACACGCCTGCTTCCCAACAGCGAGCGCCATTTGAAATCGCCATCCGAGATGGCGACGCTCTTTGCGGATCTTCCGGAGGCGGTTGAGCGAAGTGCTGAGATTGCCGAGAGGGCTTCTGGGTTCTCGCTCTCGCAGGTGCGGTACTCGCCGCCGCGAGATACGTGTCCAGCCGGAGTGGACGAAGACGACCACCTTCGGCACCTGACCGAATCGGGGCTTGCCGATCGGTATCCAGGTGGCGTTCCAGCGGCGGTGTCGTATCAAGTCGAACAAGAACTCACCCTGATCGCCGAACTCGGCTTTGCGTCCTACTTCTTGACGGTGCACGACATCGTGCAGTTCGCGCGAGGCCGACGCATTCTGTGCCAGGGCCGTGGATCGGCTGCGAACTCGGCAGTGTGCTGGGCACTTGCGATCACGGCGGTCGATCCGGCCCGTGGCAACCTGCTCTTTGAGCGGTTTCTCAGTCGCGAACGGAACGAACCGCCGGACATCGATATTGACTTCGAGCATGAGCGTCGCGAAGAAGTCATGCAATACATCTACAAGCGGTATGGACGAGATCACGCCGCGCTCTGCGCGACCACAATCACCTATCGCTGGCGGAGCGCGATTCGTGATGTCGGCAGGGCGTTTGGATTGTCACTCGATGTGATCGAGCGGCTCGCCAAGGAGTCTCGTTCGGAAGATCGGTCCGTCGCAGGCCCGCTCGTGCAGCTGACCGTTGCCACCGCAACGGCGCTGCGAGGCTTCCCGCGGCACCGATCGCAGCATGTGGGTGGCTTTGTGATTACGCAGCAGCCACTGGAAACACTCGTCCCCATTGAAAACGCGGCCATGGAAGATCGGACCATTATCGAGTGGGACAAAGACGATCTTGAATCGATGGGGATTCTCAAAATTGATGTGCTGGCCCTTGGCATGCTCACCTGCATTCGCAGATGCCTCGATGAAATCCCATGTGACCCACCATTGAGCATCGCGACCATCCCCGCCGAGGATGCCGCGGTGTATGACATGTGCTGCCGAGCCGACACGGTGGGGGTGTTTCAGATCGAATCGCGGGCGCAGATGGCGATGCTGCCCCGGATGCGACCGAGGTGTTTCTACGACTTGGTCGTGGAGATTGCCCTCGTTCGGCCCGGTCCAATCCAAGGTGGCATGGTGCATCCGTACTTGCGTCGCCGCGAAGGAACCGAGGCCATTGCGTATCCCAACGATGCGGTCCGCGCGGTGCTCGAACGGACGCTCGGCGTGCCGATCTTTCAGGAACAGGCCATGCGACTTGCCATGGTGGCGGGAGGCTTCTCGGCGGACAAGGCCGAGCGGCTCCGCCGGGCGATGGGCGCATGGAAGCGGCGACCGGACACCATGCAGCAGATCGGCGCCGAACTCGTCGCAGGAATGCAGGAGCGCGGCTACCGAGACGACTTCATCGATCGGTGCTGGAAGCAGATTCACGGATTCAGCGAGTATGGATTTCCCGAGTCGCACTCGGCGAGCTTTGCCTTGCTTGTGTACGCCTCGGCCTGGCTCAAATGCCATCACCCGGCGGCCTTTGCGTGCAGTTTGCTCAACAGCCAGCCCATGGGGTTTTATGCGCCGGCTCAAATCGTGCGGTGCGCCAAGGAGCATGGCGTCGAAGTACGGCCAGTCGACATCAATCACAGCGTGGTTGGCTGCACACTGGAACCATCGGATGGGCCGCATCCGGCACTGCGTCTTGGGCTGCGGATGGTGCGTGGTCTCTCGGGTGATGACGCATCACGCATCTGCGCAGCAGTTGCTGATCTTGGGCAGGTGCAGGATGTGTGGTCATTGCGGGAGCGTGGTGTTGGAGCGGGGGCTCTTCGAGCGATGGCGCGGGCGGATGCGTTCGGTTCGCTCTCGCTTGATCGGCAGGCGGCGCTTTGGGAAATCAAACTCGTCGAGCGAGGCACACTGCCGCTCTTTCCTGCGGACACGCCGCGGCGCGTGCAGGGTGGCGGCGTGCGAGGAGCCGGTCTTCCAGTCATTGGTCCTGAGCAACAGGTCGTGCAAGATTACCGCGCCACTGGTCTCTCGCTCAAGGCGCATCCGGTGTCGTTCATGCGAACATGGCTCGATGCGCGGGGGGCCGTGAGGGCCGCGCAGCTCAAGGAATTGGAGCAGCTGCCGAGGGGCCATCCAACACGACGGGTGGCGGCGGGCGGACTGGTTCTGGTGCGGCAGCAACCGCACTCGGCCAAGGGCATGGTGTTTATGACCATCGAAGACGAGACCGGCATCGTGAACATCGTCATGGGTCCAGATGTCTATCAGCGTTGCCGCGCGGCAGT
>CAYYGU010000161.1:0-3350 GCA_964471525.1 uncultured Isosphaeraceae bacterium | reverse complement strand
CTCGTTGGTATCGTCGGCGCGGGCATGATGCTCACCGGCGAAGTTGGCGTCGGCCAGTATCAAGCTGTCCTGCTGATGTTCGCTACAGCGTATCTGCTGCTCAATGTGCCAGCCGTTGCGAAGGGGTCAGGCTTTGGAACCTGACGCCTTACCGATAGCGCACCCATCGCAGCAGTTCTAAAGGAGAGGGCGGTTTCCCCTGCATCAGCACGCCGACGCGGAAGATGCGTCCCGCGGCCCACACCATGCCGCCTGCACACACAATCGACCAGACCAAGGGAAGCAGCACTTCCAGAAGTGGAAGTGGTTCTGGCGCTGCGGCAATTCGCAGCACCATGACATAGGGCGAGATCGGCGGGATGAAACTCGCTGCGACGGCGACCGTTCCGTTCGGGTCTTCGGTCACGACCGGAATAAGCAGAAGCGGCAACATGAGGACGAGCATCGCCGGTCCCATCAGCGACTGCGCTTCGGTGATATCGCTGACGGCGCTGCCGATGCCGGCCATGACGGCGGCCATCATCAAGTAGGCGATCAGGAAGAAGGCCGCGCCCAGCACCACATCACCGGGCGACACGATGTCGAGGGCCGCAAACAGCACCATCATGACGACCGCGACGATGAGATACATCGCAAGCATCACCGCTGAGACGCCGGCAAAGCCGAGGATCTTCCCCGCCAGCAGGCCTGTCGGGCTGGTGGCGCTCAGCAGCACCTCGATAACCCGTGTGGACTTTTCTTCGATCGTGGACATCAGCAGGTAGTTGCCGCCGGTCAGCGTCACGATCCACATGAGGGCCATGAAGGCGATGGGGACCAGGTATCGCGTGAGCTTCGATTCGCTTTGCTCTCCGCCTTCGCTACCGATGCGAATCGTTTCGATCGAGGGGCGATCGACCGCTGCGCGGATCACCTCGGGCGACATGCCCATGTCTCGCAAGCGAGCGTCCACGACCGCTTGCCGCGTGCTCTTGGTGAGCAGATCGACGTGGCTGCTTGCGGCGTCCGGCGCCAGCCAGATGATCGCATTGCCGCCTTGCGGCGCTTCGGGGTCAAGGCTGCCCGCCTTGACTTCAAGAGCACCCACCCAGTCGCCATCGCGGATGCCTTCTTTGATGGTGTCGAGTTCGGATGCGGGCCGAGACTCCAGCACGAGTTCCGAGGTGTCCGGTCGCGTCGTGGTGGCGGCCTGCTCGGCCGCTTGATTCACTGCGGCCTCAATGAGTTCATCGGGACGCTGCGATGGATCGATCGCCGCGGTCTTGGGCGGCGGTGGCGAGAGGTTTTCCTTCAACGCTTCCATCAGGGACGAGCCCCCATCGATGACGGCCAGCGGTCCCTGCATCGCAGGAATCGTGGGCTTGAGAAACATCTCCGCTCCGATGGACACCAATACGATCACGACGGGAACGACGACGGAGCCGATGAAAAAGGCCTTGGTCAGGACGGTGTGGCGGAATTCCCGCCCTGCAACGGTGAGCAGTCGACTCATGGCGTTCGCTCTTCCGTGACCAAGCGAGTGAAGATGTCATCAAGAGACGGCTCGCGAAGAGACACCGAGCGTACTGGAGCGGCCTCGACGACGCTTCGCATGACGGTCTGCTCGTCTACGCCGTCATCGACGTGCAATTCCAACATATCTCCATTGGTTCCGCGATCGGGTGAATGGGTCCCCGGGATCGCTGGCAGCACCGCGCCGCCAGCCAATTCGACATTGATAATGCGCTCGCGAAACCGTGCGCGGATCACATCAATGTCGTCGTCGAGCAACTTGATACCACGGTCAATAAGGAAGATGCGGTCGCACAACTGCTCGGCTTGATGGAGGACATGCGTCGAGAAGACGATTGTTCGCCCCTCGTCGTGGAGTTCGCGGATCACCCGCGAAAGTAGCGCGGCATTGACCGGGTCGAGCCCCGAGAAGGGTTCGTCAAGCACGATGAGATCCGGTTCGTGCAGCACGGCGGCGACGAACTGAACCTTCTGCTGCTGGCCCTTCGAGAGTTCTTCGCAGCGGCGGGGGAGCGCCTCGGGCAGTTCCAGTCGGTCCAGCCAGCGGCTCGCCGACGCGTCGGCTGCCGCCCGGCTCATGCCCTTGAGCCTTCCGATATAGCGAAGGAAGGCCCGTACACGCATGCGTCGGTAGAGACCACGTTCTTCGGGCAGATAGCCGATGCGATCCTTGGCATCGAGGGCGGAGCGTCCAAGTACCTCGATGTGTCCCTCGTCGGCGTAAATAATCGACATGATCATGCGGATGGCCGTGCTCTTGCCTGCGCCGTTGGGTCCAAGGAACCCGATCAGGCATCCTTGTGGAACGGCCAGATCAAGATCCCGCACCGCGGTGACCTCGCCGAAGCACTTGGTCACACCTCGCATGGAAATAGTCGGGGCGAGCTCAGGCATCTGGGGGTGTACCCGTTGCCGCTGGTGGAGGCTGAATCGACTGTGGGGGAGCAAATGTCTCGAGCGGTATCGGTTCGATCGAAATGCGCTCGAACTCCAATCGCATGTGGACGTCGGCATGATCGATGGACACTGTCCGGAACAACTTGAGAGAGCCGACTGGCTTCCAATCATCGAATCGAATCGTCACATCTGCCGGCCCAAGCGGACCACGCTCGATAAGCCGAACACCAAGAAGCAGATGTGTTTCGACGGCGAAGAAGAGGTGGTGGATTCTGGCCGTTTCATCGACCATCCGCACTTCGTAGGCCTTCGTGCCGTCGAATGTGGATTGGCCGATCGTCTCGAACTTCCTAGCGCGGGCGGGCAGGGTGAGGGCCAATTCAAACCAGTTTGCTCGCCTTCGTCGCTGCTCGACGGTGGCGAGATCGAGTTGTTTCGTGGTTGTGTCGTCGCCCAGTTGCAGGGTCTCCCACCCAATCGTGCCGTTGCTTCCAAAGCGACTCTGTCCGAGGTTTGGAAATTCCATGTCGAAGATACAGCGTCCACCATCGGCGACCGCCCACTCGAAACGACCGGTTTCGGCGGCGCCCGGCAGTTGAATCCGGCCTTGGGCAGACATGGACTGCACGCTGCGGATGGCAGCTTCGCCACCGATGGCTCGTATGAACCGCTGCAGAAGTACGGGACCCCGCGGAAGCGTGGTGTCTGGAGCAGCGGCGAGCAGCAGGAAGGCGGCGAGCAGCAGCGAGATGGAGCGGAGGCGAGTCATCACGGCGGTGGTGGGGCATCATAGGGGTGGTGAGGGCCACAGCATGCTTGATCCACTCATCCGGATATACGGTTGAAGGCTACGCCCGAGGGCGCTATGCTGGCCGGCCCATGGCCGCATCCATTCTTGACATCGCCGCGAAACGGCCGCTGGTACTCGACGGTGCCATGGG
>CAYYGU010000160.1:0-3364 GCA_964471525.1 uncultured Isosphaeraceae bacterium | reverse complement strand
GCGGCGATTCTGCACATCGCTGATATGCTGCGCGGCGAATGTATCGTCTTCGGATTCAGCGCGTTTTCTCTGCAACCCACGCCATTGCGATGCGCGGTGTTCTGGAGCAAACACACACGCATGATTGGCGGATTCGCGTGATGGTGGCCGGACCGGTGCTGGATGATGATGGGCTTCTGTGCGACTTCCATGTGTTGGAGGGTCTGCTCGATGCGACCATATCGCCGTTCTGCGACGCGAATCTGAACGACACGCCGCCCTTTGACAGACTCAACCCAACCGCCGAGCATGTCGCCATGCACATGGCGATGACGATGGGCCCGGACCTTCCAAGTGGTTTGACCGAACTTCAAGTGGCCGTCACCGAGGCACCCGGATGCGAAGCAACGTACAGCATGGAACTCCCGATTTGACCGACGCCCCTTTCATGCTCGGGGTCTCAGGTGCTCGTGGCATCGTGGGCAAGACCATGACACCAGGGGTCGCCCGGCGGTATGCCGCGTGCTGGGGAGCGCATCTTGCGTCGGGTGCCGTCGCACCGGTAGTCTGCCTCGGCCGTGATAGCCGTCCCTCAGGTCCGGAACTTGCGGCGGCCGCCGCCGCTGGTCTTTCGGCGGCGGGTTGCCGCGTAATCGACCTTGGCGTCGTTGCCACACCGACCGTTGGTGTGATGATCGGGGCGACCGGCGCGGCGGGGGGCGTCGTCATCACCGCTTCTCACAATCCGACGCCATGGAATGGACTCAAATTGCTCGATCACCATGGAACCGCGCCCGAGCCGGACCGTGCCGCTGAGATCATCGCAACCTTCAGAGGAACGAGCGATGTGGAAACCGCGCCGTCGCCCGAGCCGATCACAACCGAGTCCCGCGGCACCGACACGCACGTCGCCAAGGTACTCGGCCTGATCGATCCGATGCCGCTGCGAGAACGTGGCTTCCACGTCGTGCTCGATTCGGTCAATGGTGCCGGTGTCGAAGGTGGCCGGTCGCTGCTTCGGGTACTCGGATGTGACGTGACGCATTTGGGGAGTGAATCAAGTGGTGACTTCTGGCACACACCAGAGCCAACCGCCGAGAATTTGACGGGGCTGTGCGACGCAGTTCGGGCGCACGCGGCCGACATCGGCTGCGCGCAGGATCCCGACGCTGATCGCCTGGCGCTCGTGGATGAGCAGGGTCGCTACATCGGCGAGGAGTACACGCTCGTCTTGGCTGCCTGGCGTGTGCTGCTCGACCATCCCGGCGCGAATCTCGTCGCGAATCTGTCGACGAGCCGCATGATCGATGATCTGGCGGCTCGGTTCGGCGCGACCGTGTACCGCAGCGCCGTCGGCGAGGCCAACGTGGCCGCCCTGATGCGAGCGAAGGATGCCATCGCCGGGGGCGAAGGCAATGGCGGCGTCATTCTTCCGGGAATCACCTGCGTCCGAGACAGCCTCTCCGGCATGGCCCTCGTACTCGACCTCATGCGGCGCGAAGCCAAGCCGCTTTCTGTGCTGGTAGATGAGATTCCCCGTTACGTCATCGTCAAGGAGAAACTCGAACTGGCCGACCGGGCGGATCTCGACCCCGCCCTTTCCGCGATGCAAACCGCGTTTCCTGAGGCCACGATCGACGCGTGCGACGGCATTCGGCTCGATCTTCCCGAGGGCTGGGCTCACCTGCGACCGAGCAATACCGAGCCCATCGCTCGGATCATTGTTGAGGCGGCAACGGCCGAGGCCGCTGGGGGCCTTCTGGAACGGGTTCGGGTGGCGACAGGGCTGTAATACGGCGGTATTCGGCACACATCGCACCGAAGCGGCCATACTTGGGATTGTCCAAAGGAGCCCCGCCATGACCGCCTCAACCCAGATTCGTTCGCTCGTGGCCCTATGCGTCTTGGTCACCCCCATCGCGGCTGGAACCCCCGACGCTGAGATGCCCCCGCCGAGCCCGCACTCCTACCAGATGTACGGCTACGCGGTGGACATCGATGGGTCGATCGCCGTCATTGGCGCGCCCTATGACGACACGCTTGGCGAGCGAGCCGGAGAAGTCGAGGTGTGGGAACTCGATGGCGGTACATGGACCCACCTCCAATCGCTCAGCGGCGAGGCGGCCAACGCGCCGCAGGCCTACGACTACTTCGGCACCGAAGTCAAGATCGACGGAGACACCATCGTGGTCTGGCACCGCGAGGGCGGGCTGGAGGAACATTCACCCGGGCTTGTCGAGACCTTCCACCGCGATTCCATCACGGGCCTGTGGTCAAGTAGCGGCGCGCTGGAAGGCTGGTATGACGGCAGCGATATTGTGAACGACTTCGGCCAGTCCATGGCAGTGGATGGCGACACGCTCGCGGTTGGCGGCGACTACTACGACTGGGCCTATAACTCGTGGACCGGTCAGGTCTGGACCTTCTCGTGGAACGGCACAAGTTGGCAGCAGGTCGAGCGGTTTGCGCCCGACGCGCCGGGCCACTTTGACGGCTTCGGCGAGGCGATCGCTCTTGAGGGCGATGTCATGGTCGTCGGTGCGCCAGATCGCGATGGCAATGACACTGGCGACGGCGTTGCCTTCGTGTTTGAGCACAACGGATCCAATTGGGAACAAGAGGACATGCTCTACGATCCAAACGGCGAATGGACGGATCCATTCGGCCACGCCGTCGCGATTGCCGATGGCGTGATCGCCGCAGCCAACTACGACGATGACG
This sequence comes from uncultured Isosphaeraceae bacterium, assembly GCA_964471525.1. GTDB lineage: Bacteria > Planctomycetota > Phycisphaerae > Phycisphaerales > SM1A02 > UBA12567. The sequence continues at coordinate 664 of CAYYGU010000160.1, read as the reverse complement.
ACAACGCCTACGAGGCTGGCTCCGTGCGGCTCTTCGAGAAGCAGGGTGGCATGTGGACGCAGATCGCGGTGCTTTATGAATGCCGCGCACAAGGCAGCAGCGACATGGGCGTTGGACTCGATATGGACGGCGACACGGTGGTCGTCGGAGCCCGCGGATATAACGACACCGGCACCAACGACGGGGCAGTGATGGTCTTCCAGCGGCAGTCCGACGACTCGTGGCCGCAGGTCGCCCACCTCTCCAGCGAGGACATTATTGGCGGCGCGAACCTGGGCTTCAACGTCGCCATTGACGGCAACACGATCATCGCGGGTGCCCCCGAGCAGGAAGTGGATGATGGCGGGGGCGGGACCGTTGACGCCGGTACCGTGCTGGCCTGGGACGGAACGTGGCCGGACGATCACGACGGCGACGGCGTCGATGACTGGGACCAATTGGCATCGGGTGACAGCCACGACTGGGATGGCAACTGCATCCCAGACGAGGCGGACTGCATTGCCGATTTCACCAGTGCATCGTGGTCCAACCCAGACGGAACCGTCGACTCCTACGACCTCCTGCAACTCGTCGCCTACTGGGGTGGCTCGGGAAGCGGATCAACCGGTATGGCGGACCTCAACGAGGACGATGTCGTCTCGCTTGAAGATCTTCTGTGGGTGCT
>CAYYGU010000159.1:0-3388 GCA_964471525.1 uncultured Isosphaeraceae bacterium | reverse complement strand
CCACCAATGTGTCGCTGGACGTCGGTGTTCCGATGATGTGCCGATACACACGGTTGGGTCGATTGGCGTGGTCGTATCGCACGTAGTAGAGATTGGAATCATCGAGCCACGCCAGATCAAAGGCCGCCACCTGATCGATGGACTCATCAATCTGCTCGCCAGTCGCGATATTCTTGATGGTCAGCGTCGCGTGTTCGGCACCAGATGTGTCCTGAAGCCACGCCACGAGTTCGCCGCTGGGACTGACCGCAGCATTGGTGACCTCGAAGTAGTCATGGCCCTGAGCAAGTTCGTTCTCATCCAGGACGACCTGCTCATGACCGTCCCTCTTCCGCAGCAGAATGGGATAGTCCTGTCCCTGTTTGGTCTGCGACCAATACGTCCATCCATCTTCGCCTACCCACGGCACCGTGACATCATCCTCCACGAGGCGACCCAAGAACTCGGTGTACAACTGCTCGCGAAGGGGTTCGAGGTGCGCAGTCACGGCCTCGGCATAGGCATTCTCGGCCTCAAGATGTTCGATGAGCTCAGGGTTGTCGCGATCACGCATCCACGCATATGGATCCACACGGGTAATCCCGTGCTCAATGCTCACCTGCGGCGCGATCCGAGCATCGGGGGGCGTTGGAGCGGCGAATACCGCGATGAGCACGCAGATATGAAACATAGGATTCCTCCTGAACCTCGTAGTGTAAAGCAGCACCGCAGTAGCATTGCCATACCCATGAAAATACTGACTTGGAACGTCAATGGACTGCGGGCCGCCATCCGGAAGGGGATTGCCGATTGGATCGAACAGATCTCGCCGGATGTCGTCATGCTGCAAGAAATCCGATGCCGACCGGATCAGATCGATGACGCATCCAATCCATTCCTTGGATGGAATACTGTGTGGAATCCAGCGGAGCGACCCGGCTACGCGGGTACGGCGATCTTTTCTCGCAAGCCGATGACACTGCTTCACGCAGGGATCGATGCTGGCCCCGACCCAGACGGCCGCGTCCTACGGGTTGATATCGAAGGCATCGATCTGGTCAGCACCTATCTCCCGAGCGGATCATCGAGCGATGCCGCCGCAGCGAGGAAGAGTGCGTTCATGGATTCGTTCTCCCCGTGGATGACTTTGCTCCGGAGACGTCGCCGTCCCGTTCTCGTCGGCGGCGACCTGAACATTGCCCGCAGCAACCGTGACATCTTCCACTGGAAATCCAACCAGAACACCAGTGGCTTCTTACCACACGAGCGAGCGTGGATGAACAACATTGTTGACTCGGGATGGCACGACCTTGTCCGCCAACATGTCGGTGATGTGGATGGCCCCTACACGTGGTGGTCGAACCGCGGGCAGGCCCGGACACTCGATCGCGGCTGGCGAATCGATTACCTGCTGGGAAATACCCACGCCGCGCAGGCGGCAGAAGCCCCACAGGTCCACCGAGACGCGGGTCTGGCGATCTCAGATCATGCGCCGATAACCGTCAATCTCGCTTGAAATCCCTCAATCCACGCCACACATCGGCCGTCAGATTCGATAGTCGTGCGTGGTGGAACAACGCTCCCCGAACGCCCTGCTGGAGGACACAGACTTGATGCACACAACCGCCAACTCCATCGCTGCCGCAGCCATGCTCGCTGTCATCACACCGGCCCAGTCCTGCCCTACGTCCGACGAGTGGCCTGCGTCTGCGAGTGATGGCAATCGATATGGCCGCGCCGTGGATCTGGACGGTGGATTCCTCGCAATCGGCGACTACAGTCATAACGCGACCACCGGTCGAGTCTATCTTCGAGCGTGGGATGGCACCGCATGGACCGATCCGCAGATACTCGACGGGGTTGGAACCGGCGAGGGCTTCGGGAGAAACACCAGCGTTTCTTCTGGGTGGATTGCGATCGCGGCGCCGTATTACAACGACGGCGCGGTCGACCTCTACAGCCACGATGGGGCCCTGTGGAACTACGAGGACTCCTACGAAACACCAGCCGGTTTTGCGATGGAGCACATGACGCTCTCCTATCCGTGGCTCGCCGTCGCCGAGAGTTCCGACGATCTCACTTCGACCCGAGTGCAACTGTTGAAGCACGATGCCGCCGAAAATACGTGGCCCGTCGTCGAGACCCTCGATATGCCAGCAGAGAGCGGAGCCTTCGTGTTCGTAGCACTCGGGGATGACACGCTTGCGGTCGGTCTGCCATCGGCCGATATCGGTGCCACGATCGACTGCGGCGTGGTCTGGTACTACGAGTTGAGTGAGGATGTATGGACATCGCTGGGATACTCGACCATGAATCACGCTGATGGAATCTACGGACAGTTCGCCACGATTGACGCAACAACCAACACGCTGGTCTTTGCCCGCCACGGCGACTATCTCAGCTCGACATACGATGACGCTGTCGTCGTTGCGAAGCGATTCAATGGAACCTTTTGGGACAACGAACCTCTGGTTGGCACGCTCCCGTGGTCGGAGGTCGGTAGTCAAATCAACTTCTTGGCCATCGATGGAGATGATCTTGTTGTCGTCTTGTGGAATGTCATACTCGGCGAGTGGTCCACACACTACATGCAGCGCAGCGGCGGATCGTGGTACTACCAAAGCGAACTTACGCCAGACGACGCCGAGACCGATCGGCCGAGGTACGTCGCCGCAATCGAGGATGGCATGCTCGTCATGGACGGAGGAACCAACTCTACAGAACGCGTCGCGTGGGTACTCCCTGCGGATGACTGTGACAGCACCGGCAAAGCTGACGCCTGCGAAGTACTGCTCCCCGGAGCCGATGGAAATGGTGACAGCGTTCTGGACCGATGCATGTGCCCCGGTGATCTCAACTTCGATGACGATCGCAATGGCGATGACATTGTGGCCTTTCTTGCCCTCTGGGCGGGCGGCACTGCGGCTGGCGATCTTGACGCCGACGGCCAGGTTGGTGTCCTCGATCTTCTCATCATCCTCACAGAATGGGGCGGCTGCCCGTAGCGGCGTCGCCGAGGAGGACCATGGAAGGGACTGCAAGCGAACCCGCGCCCGCGCGGTGTGGCAACGCATTATGATTCCGCCATGCGAACCCTCGTCTGCATTCGTCACGGCCAAAGCCAGTGGAATCTTGAGAATCGCTTTACCGGATGGGTCGACTCAGATCTCTCAGAGCGAGGTATCGCCGAAGCGATAGCCGCAGGACAGTTGCTCCGTACAGAAGGCTACGCGTTTGATGCCGCGTACACCAGCGTGCTTACTCGCGCGATTCGGACGCTCTGGTTCGTCCTCCACGGCGTGAGCCAGTGTTGGCTTCCAACGACAAAGGCATGGCAACTCAACGAGCGGCACTATGGCGCGCTGCAGGGTCTCGGGAAAGCCGAAACCGCCGCAAAGTATGGTGATGA
>CAYYGU010000158.1:0-3390 GCA_964471525.1 uncultured Isosphaeraceae bacterium | reverse complement strand
CATTGGGGCTTGTCGACGAATAATCCATATTCCCAAACGACTCAAAGGGACCAAGGGAGCGGGTGCTTTTTCTGACGCAGGACGGCGGCGTTCCCCCCCTCGCCGCCTTCTCCACCTTCCCCTGCACCGCCCTCGAAGGTGCCTGCTGCGTGTCATCGGGCTGCGATGTGGTCACAGAATCTTCATGCGCGAACTTCGGCGGCGCGTGGCTCGGCGAGGGCACGACCTGCGAATCATGCCCGGCCCTCTGCGAGGGCGATCTCGACGGCAGCGGTGAGGTCACGGTGGAAGATCTTCTCACCATGCTCAGTCATTGGGGAATGTGTCCGTAACCGGGGTGAGCCGCAGCGAAGAACGTTGTAGAAACATGCCGCCTACTCACACAGTCCCCAAGCGCTGATGACGGCAAGTAAGTCATCGGTGCCGACCACGCCATCGCCGGTCACGTCGGCATCGTCATCGTTCGTTCCCCAGTAGCTGATGATCACCAGGATGTCATTCGCGCCGACCTGACCGTCACCATCGATGTCGGGACAGGGCGGGGCGCATTCATCGTGTATGGAATTGCCACCAAGGTCGTCCCACTGACCATCGATTTGGGTGGGCTGGTTACCACATACGGTCGTGTCACCGATGCTCGTGTAGGGAGATTCTGACTTGACGCCGCCGCCATAGGCAGCCTCGCAGAATTCGATCACGCAGTGGTCGATGAGCGGAGCCTCGTTGCCGGCCGCGTGGGCCAGAATGCCGCCGCCGTGGGAGGACTGACAGTCATGAATATGACAACCTGTGATCGTGACATCGCCGCTCGCCCCGACGCCACCGCCGGACCCAGAGCCAGCAGTACGCATGCCACCGCCGCGTATCTCGAAGTCCGCAATCACCGTGCCGCCGATCTCGCTCCAGCAGGACACCACCGGACGCGTCTGCTCGCCGTCGAGGATTGCACCATGCGGCACGACGCTTTGCAGCGTGAGTGACTTGCCTGCAATCCCCACCACGCTCTGACCGATGCCGGTGTAGGTGCCCGGATCAACCAGAATCAGATCGCCATCCTCCGCCACGAAAACCGCGGCTTGAATACGTTCATATTCGCTCGGGACATAAAAAACGCCGTCGCCGTCATCTTCCTCGCACATGTCCAACGTCCCGTCACTGTCGGCATCGCCGCAGAACGGAGCGACGCAGTTGGTTCCGTCGTCGCCATACGTCCCTCCCCAGACCCAAATCGGATCCGGTCCGGCGCCGCAGACGGTCGTGCCGGAGAGGCTCACGACTTCATCGTGCTCGGCAAAAACTGCCGAGCCGGTTTCGGCTGGACTTGGCATTTGAAGAGGATCATTGTCACCAATGAAACAGTCAACCAATACAAGATTACTTGGTCCGGGCGGTGGACCGCCAATGCCTTCATGGAAGATGAGAATGCCCGCGCCACGGCTTACCTCAGAAGAGTTGTCGGAGATGAGGCAGCCCACCAAGGTCGCGTCCGAGCCGACGCACGTGAATGCAGATTTTGCATCCGACGACAACGTGTTGTTCTCGGTGATCTCGCACCCGGTCATCATGACCTTGCTTTGGAACAGAAGCAGGCCACCGGCATCGATATAGGGTCCATAATCACCCGAGGTATTCTTGCGAATCACTGTGTCGGTCATGGTAAGGCTCGCGAGGAACTGACCCTCGCCGCCGACGTCTGACCCAAATGTGTAGAGCCCGCCGCTCAGGCCGCCACCTGCCGCGGCGGTGTTATTCTCGATGACACACGACGCCACGGTCAGATGACTATCGGTGCTCAGGATCCCCGCAGATCCAGACGCTGTGTTCTCCGCAATTCGACAATGATCCAAGACAGCGTTGCTCTGGGCAATTGCCACGCCACCGCCAGACACCTCTGAGACATTGTCGATGATGTGGCACTGTGTGAGCGTCGGGCTGCCACCCATGCATTGCACGCCGCCTCCATTTCGCCAGAGCCCGGTCCCGAGACCGCGGCGAATGGTAAAGCCCTCAAGAATGGTCTCCGGCTGCTCGCCGCTGTTGCATACGACGACGCGTCGAACGGTTTCGCCGTCAAGGAATGTCTCCTCGGGACCGTGCGAGGCGCGAATGGTGATCGGCTTGCCGCGCGGATCCACCACCGCGTCGCCAGTACTCGTCCACACACCGGGCCCGACCAGCACCACATCGCCACCGCCTGCCACCGCAATCGCCGCCGCGATCGACGAGAATTCGCCGGGCACCTCATGGACACCATCGGCGACTTGGCCGCACTCATCGATCTGACCATCACTATCCGAGTCTGCGCATTCGAAGGCGATACATACATCGCCAGCATTTGTCCAGGGTCCGTAGACCTGAACCGGGGTATTGCCGCACAGCGTGGTGGACTGGACCGTTGGGAGATTGCCGTGTTGGTCGTCAGAACACCCATCCCAGAAGTCGACACAGGAATAGAGGCCGCCGCCGACCTCGCCCGTGTGGAGGTGATTGTTGGAAATCACGCACCCCTGAATCAGCGGCTGAGAACCATCAACACACCGAATCCCACCGTAAAGAGAGTTGTCCGAGATCGTGCAGTTGTGAAATTCGGCCGTCGTCTCTCTGTCGCACTCAACGCCCAAGTCGTTCTCGACGATGATGCAGTCGCGAAAGATTGGATGACCGAACCACGACCGGATGCCGGTTTGAAAATTGCGCACAGTGAATCCATCGACCGTGGCAGGGCTACTCGTGGTGTGTACCGCCCAGATGCCTTCTATTCTGTCATTCTTGTCGATTGCGGTGACCGCGGCGCCGCCGGTACTACGAAGCATGATCTCCCGGTTGATAATCCGAATGCCTCCATAGGCGCCCGGATAGACCAGGACTTCATCGCCGTCCGACGTCGCATCGATCGCGTCTTGGATCGAGGTAAAGTCGGCCGAAGGGAAGTCGATCAGATCATCGTCAACGGTCCATACGGTCGCAGCGGCCGGAGCGGCGAGCGGGCCAATGAGAAGCCAAATGCAAGTACCACGCCGATGATGCGTCTTCATGGGAATCTCTCGCTCCCGGGTCCAGATGCTCAAAGCCCGGCAACCCCGATGCGCCGACCGTAGCCGCTGAGCCATCCCAACGCGAGAGAAAACCGCTTCATATCGAGAACCGCTTCGCCATAGGCGTCCAAAGCGGTCTCCTCCGCCCATGGAGTATGACGTGCATCCCCGACCCCAAAGCCACCGACCGGAATCGAACCGGTAACCTCCAGATTACAAATCAGGTGCTCTGCCAATTGAGCTACGGTGGCGACCGCTGAAGGGTATCCGAACCCGATCGAAGTGTCACCGGTCCGATTCTTCCAACATGTGGCGAACGTACCGACATCCTGCAGGACGGCCCCGTTCAGCCCCC
>CAYYGU010000157.1:0-3436 GCA_964471525.1 uncultured Isosphaeraceae bacterium | reverse complement strand
CTTGAGGAGACCTCACCATGGCCCTGCCCAAACTCAGGATATCCCCGACTCGCAAGAACAAGCGTCGGAGCCATTTGGCGTTGTCCAAGACGAACCTGCTTGAGTGTCCCTCGTGCGGCGCGACGAAGCGACCTCATACGGCCTGCACCGACTGTGGCTACGTCCGACCCGGACTGACGCTCAAGACGTCGGGTACAGTCTGATTTCATGAGACTCGGCGTTGATGTCATGGGGGGCGATCTCGCGCCGGCTCCAATCCTTGAGGGCGCGCTTGATGCGGCTGCATCCTTTGACTCGGATGACACGCTGGTGCTTTTCGGGGACCCATCGATCATCGAAGCTGGTGTTGTCGCCAGCGGCGTCGATGCCGGACTGATTGAAGTCGTTCCGACCCGCAATGAGATCGAGATGAACGAGTCGCCCGTCGAGGCGGCGCGATCCAAGCCCGATTCGGCGCTCGTTCAAATGGCCCGCATGGCCGGTCCGAAAGCAGGCGATGCTCGCCTGGATATGGCGATCTCGGCGGGCAATACGGGGGCCTTCGTGGCGGCGGCGCAAATGCACATGCGTCGGCTGCCGGGCGTGGCCCGCCCTGGCATCGCTGCGGTGGTGCCGACCTTCGGCGGGCCGGTCACCTTTGTCGACGTTGGTGCCAATATCGATCCCAAGCCCCACCATCTCCATCAGTATGGGGTCATGGGTACGGTGTATGCCCGTCGCGTGCTCGGCATCGATCAGCCCCGCGTTGGGCTGATGAATGTCGGCAGCGAAGAGCAGAAGGGCACCGAGGACATGCAGCGTGCCCGGGACCTGCTCCGCGATGACCCTGCGGTCGAATTCGTGGGCTACGTCGAAGGGCGTGGCGTGTTCGATGGGGCCTGTGATGTGGTTGTGTCGGATGGCGTCACCGGCAATGTCACCATCAAACTTGCTGAGGGTCTCAGCAAAGGGATCTTCAAACTGCTGCAGCGGGAACTGCAATCGCATGACCCGGCCTTTGTGGAGCAGTTCGCCCCGATCGTCAAGAAACTGTATGCCGAATATGACTACCACGAATATGGCGGCGCGCCGCTCATGGGTGTCAATGGCGGTTGTCTGATCTGCCATGGCTCCAGCAAGGCTCGCACAATTACCAACGCACTTGCTGCCGCTCGTCGATTCGTCGATCTTGGTGTCAACGCGAGAATCATCGAGATCCTCGAAAGCCAGCAGGTCGAAGCCTGATGGCCACGGCGGCGGCCTGCGGTGTGCGACTGGCAGGATGTGGCTCGGCGGTTCCCGACAAGCGGCTGACCAACGATGATCTGGTGGGGATGATGGATACCTCCGACGAGTGGATTCGGCAGCGAACCGGCATCTCGGAACGAAGGATTGTCGACACCGAGAAGGGCGAAGGTCAGTTCACGCTTGCTCGGGAGGCGCTCGGCGGTGCACTGGACAATGCGGGAATGGTTGGCGGTGATCTGGACCTCATTATTCACGCCTCGGTCACCTCCGAGATGACCTGTCCGTCCAACGCGTGCAGGATCTCGGCCGCGCTCGACGCTCAACCTGCCGGCGCATTCGATGTTGTGGCAGCCTGCTCCGGCTTTGTGTATGCGATCAATCTGGCGGATTCCCTCATTCGGTCAGGCCGCTTCGGGTCGATTGGTGTTGTGGGATGTGATGCGATGAGTACTGCCGTGGATTACGCTGATCGCAGCGTGGCCATCCTGTTCGGCGATGCGGCAGGCGCCGCCGTGCTGGTACGGGACGATGATCCAAATCGCGGCTGCATCCATCAAATCATGGAGGCCGATGGTCGAACGTGGCCATCCCTCTTCATCCCGAACGTGCCGCGAGATATTCCCAGTGGGTTCCGCGACTCCGGCATGCGAATGGGGACGCTTCGAATGGACGGCCGCGAGGTCTATAAGTTCGCGGTCAAGAAGTTCAAGGATGTCATCGAGGAATCGCTCGCCGAAGCCAATCTCACGGTGGACGATGTCGCTCAGTTTGTATGCCACCAGTCCAACGTTCGGATTATCGAATCGGCCAAGGAAAAACTCGGCTTGCCCGACGAGAAGGTCTACATCAACATCGATCGCTACGGCAACAGTTCGGCCGGATCGGTTGGCCTGTGCCTCGATCAGTTGTGGCAGGCGGGCAAGATCACCGAAGGCGACATCATCGTGATGGTTGCCTTTGGTGGCGGAATGACGTGGTCGAGCAGCGTCTGGCGCGTGTAGGCGGTCCCTGCCGCCTTCTCTTACAATCTCCGCATGATGACGATTGATGTGACGGCGTTGTGTCCCGGTCAGGGTGCGCAGGCACTGGGGATGGGGCGAGCTTGGTATGAGTCCTGCGATGCTGCGAAAGCGGTCTTTGCGCGTGGCGATGAGGCGTTGGGTGACACCCTTGGCGCACCGCTGAGCGAATTGTGTTTCAACGGACCAGCCGATCGGCTGAACCAAACCGATGTCAGCCAGCCCGCGATCTACGTGTGTTCGGTGGCCTGCTGGCACGGGCTGCATGGTGATGAGACCATGCCTGCTGTTTCGGCGGGGCTTTCGCTCGGCGAGTACACCGCCTTGCATCTGGCGGGCTGCTTTTCTTTTGAAGACGGATTGCGTCTGGTTGCGAAGCGAGGGGCGTTGATGCAGGAGGCTGCCGAGGCCAGCGAAGGCAGCATGGTGGCGATCATGGGGGCGACAGAGGGGGAGGCCGAGGTCTTCTGCGAAGCCTTGTCGGGTGATGGTGGTGTGCTGGTGCCGGCCAACCTCAATGCTCCAGGCCAAATCGTGCTCAGTGGGGATGTTCGTCTGTGTGATCAGGCTCTGGCGGCTTGCGGCGAGAAGGGCTGGCGGGGCACACCGCTCACGGTGGCCGGTGCCTTTCACAGCCCGCATATGCAGCCGGCGGCCGACCAGATGGCCGAGGTGCTGGCGGGGACGCCGATGCGATTGCCACGCGGAATCGTGTGGTCGAACGTCACGGCGGGACCCTACGAGGGGCCGAGCGTCGACGAGATCCGATCAAGCCTCGTCGCCCAGATCACCAATCCGGTCCGCTGGGCTGGGGAGTTGGCGAATATGGTGGCCGCGGGCTACGATCACTGGATTGAACTGGCCCCTGGTAAGGTGCTCAAGGGACTCATGCGACGGATTGATCGATCCGTGAAGGTGCACAATCATGATCAGCCTGACTCGACAATCTCGGCCTAGTTGGATCATCGCTCTTGGGAGTCTCCTGCCGCTTCCGATGTTCGGTTGCGAGGAGCCACCGCCTCCTCCGCCCAAGGTCGTCAAGAAAGTGCAGATCGATCCGGGCCCTCCGCCCGCGACCCCGATCGAGGATCTGATCGCGCAGTTCAACATCGACGAGCGAGTCTGGATGGACGAGCGTCAGGCGCCGCCTACCGATCAGGAGCGAATCGGGCTGCTGAAGTTCTTCGATG
>CAYYGU010000156.1:0-3436 GCA_964471525.1 uncultured Isosphaeraceae bacterium | reverse complement strand
TCGAGGCCGTCCTCGACGAACCAGCGATCGAAGTCGTTCAGAATCAGTTCGGTCGAAAGGAACTGGGTTGCGTCCATTGGCGAAGTATAGAACGCGATCGACCTTGGGCTGCCGCTGCCGCGGAAAGTCCACACCCAGTATCGTGCGGCCATGCCTGCATCGCCCACCATCTTCGGACGCATCCTCGACGGCGAAATCCCGTGCCACCGCGTGTACGAAGATGAGCACGTGCTCGCATTCCTCGATGTCGGTCCGATCAGCCTCGGGCATGTGCTGGTGATTCCCAAGGAGCGTGCCGCGTTTCTGCACGAACTCTCAGACGACGCCGCTGCCGCGATCGGTCGCGTACTGCCGCGGATCGCGCGGGCGGTCATGACGGTCACCGGCTGCGCCGACTACAACGTGCTGCAGAACAACGGCGCGGCGGCGAACCAGGCCGTCTTTCACGTTCACTTCCACATCATCCCCAAACACGCCGATGGCAGCGGACTGCAGATCGAATGGAAAGCGGGCGAACTCGTAGGCGGCGAGGCGCTTGCCGCGGCGATCGGTGGTGCTGTATGAGCGATGGAAGCACGAGCGTTCCCCCCGGTTCCCCCGACGACACTGCCCCAACTGTCCCACTCGATCACAACAGCCCCGCGGCAACACCGCACGCTCAGTCCGCGCCAAAGCTTGATTTGGAAGAAGCGCAGCACCTCGTCGGCGATCGGTATCGAATCGAGTCAATTGCTGGACAGGGAGGCATGGGTCGCGTGTTCACAGCACACGACCAGCGGCTGAATCGACGAGTTGCGATCAAGTTCCTGACCGGGCCACTCGGCGAGACCGCTCGCGAGAAGTTGCTCTCCGAGGCGCGAGCCATGGCAGGCCTTCGGCATCCCGGAATCGCGCCGGTGCACGAGGTGGTCTGCGATGTCAAGACGCCGTTTCTCGTCATGGGCTGGATCGATGGCGTCGACATGGATATCGCGTGGCGGGATCTGGATCTCGATGAACGGGTCGCCATGGTCGATCGGGTCATCGCCGCCGTTGGCGAACTGCACGATGCGGGTTTGGTTCACTTGGACATCAAGCCGCGAAACATCCTCGTGGATCGATTCGGTACTCCGGTGCTGGTGGATTTCGGCCTGACTCGCTCAGTGGCTAACACCCCAGGAACCTCATCCGGGGGGACACCCGGCTACGCCGCGCCGGAACAATTCACCAGCGAGGCAATGCCGGGCCCGTCGGCAGACGTGCATGCCCTCGGCGTGCTGCTGTTTCAGGCCATGACCAACCAACTACCGTGGATGGGGGATTCGACAACGGACCTGCTGAACGCAATGGTCAATGTACCCCCCCGAATGGTTGAGGATCTGGCGCCGGGTTCACCATGGCCACTGCAACGTATCACGATGGCCGCGCTAGAGCGGGCGCCATCTCGACGCTATCCGGATGCGCGGAGCCTCGGACTGGATCTAGCTCGATACGAGCGCGGCGAACTGGTCGCGGCGCGTCCATCGCAGTTGATCCGACGGTTCGAGGAACAGGTCCGCATTCGGCAGGAAGAAACCGAGGCATGGAACCGGCAGGGACTGGTGACCAGTCGCGAAGCCTCTCGTCTCGAGCGGCTGTATGAGCGGATCCAACGCCCGGAGTCACACTGGATCGTAGACAGTCGGCGGCTCACAGTCTCGCAGATCACGCTCTATCTCGGTGGCTGGCTCATCCTGCTAGCCATGACCGTCGGGCTTGCATTCGGGTGGCAAGCGATTGAGAACACTGCGTGGCTGCGGTGGGCGCTTCCGGGGGGCATGATGCTTGGCTCGTTCGGAACCGCCATCATGATGCACAGGATCGGCCAGCCACGGCTGGCGTTGGTCTATCTGTTCATAGCGTGCCTTCTTCTGCCAATCGCCGTGGCGGTCTTTCTGTGGGAGATGAACTGGTTCGCCTCCGACAACACGGAGAGTCAGATCCTGTCGGTCATAGTCGGCATTCCGCCGACTCTCAGTAACATCAACCTGCTGCTCTCCGCTGCTGCGCTGACCGCTGCATCGCTTGCTGCGCGGCCGTACCTGCGATCCAACGCCTTTGCCGTCCCGGCCGTGATCGGATTCATCGTCACGATCACCGCGGTGTGGTCCACCACCGGCTTGCTCACCGACAGCCGCAGCGGATGGGCGTTGCTGGGACTCGTGCTGCTTGGCACCGCGGCCGCGGAGCTTGCCATCGGCGTGCCGCTCAATCGCCGTCAGCAGGCCATTGATCGGCTGGCGGCGCCTGGCCGCTGCCATCTCTTCGATGCCTGGGCCATTCTGTCCGGCGGTGCCCTCCTGATGGTCGTCAGCCTCACACTGCTCGCGTGGAATGTTCCTGCGTGGTATCTGCCCGGATTGCTTGAAGGACCCGCTCCACCGTGGGAAGGATCTGATCGATTAGCCGTCAACGACCAATCCCGCTCGGTCGCCTTCATCATCAATGGTTTCATCCTGATGGGTCTCTCGTGGTGGCTCGGACGGGTCCGGACAGCCGCGTGTGGACGACTGGCCGAACTGCTCCGCTGGATCATCCCGGCGCACATCATTGGTGGACTGCTGGCCTTGGAGGCCGACACGCAGTCGATCGCCGCAGCGTGGGTTTGGATCAGCGCAGCGACCCTCGCGAGCCTCTGCTTCATGCTGGCAAGTGTCCGCAAACAGTGGCGTCCGTTCGTGGTCTCCGGATTGCTTGGCCTGGCATGGTCGTTCGTGGTGATCCTGCACGACCTGGACGATCAACTGACAACATCGGTCTTCGAAGCTGCCATCATCTCCATCATCATCGGCGTGTCACTGCTGGGCATCGGCATCATGGTGATGGCAGGCTGGTTGTCCAACCAGGCAGAAGAACATTGCTGACACTATGCGGTACGCAGGCAACTTGGTACAGGGCGAGTCACTTGCTGGGGCCATCAAGGAGTCTGTTGCATGAGTATTGAGACTGTGACTATCAGTGACGTCCCGCTGCACTGCCAGATCTGCAAGGGCGATAAATTCATCGCCCGGAAAAACATCCTGCTCAATACGATCTGAGCATCATTTCTTGGCTGGGAGTTCGCCAACCGCACTGCCACCTGTTATGTCTGCGCGGGCTGCGGCTACATCCACTGGTTTGTCTCCAGCGATGAACTGCCGCGGCAGCCCTCTGACATACTGGAGTCCGACACGTCGACCAATCTGCTTCAATTCAAGAAGCACATCCGAACCAAGGCCCCACGCGGCCCCGGGGATGCACTCTGATCGTTCCCGGCCAGCCTCACTTCCCCCGAATCACCGCCTGCGCCGCCGCCAATCGCGCCGTCGGCACACGGAACGGTGAACAACTGACGTAATCGAGACCACACGACTCGAAGAACTGGATGCTCGCCGGGTCGCCGCCGTGTTCGCCACACACACCGAGTTTGAGTGTGGGC
>CAYYGU010000155.1:0-3442 GCA_964471525.1 uncultured Isosphaeraceae bacterium | reverse complement strand
CCAGCATCGAGTGACTTCTCGATGCCGTCCTGTTTGGCCTGCTCAAGCGCCCGCAGGGCCAACTCGCGAATGTCCATCGCGGTGTCCCACGCCGGTGCCGCCGCCGTGGGTGGCGGCGGGGGGAGGGTTTCGAGGTGCAGGCATGCATCCTCGCCCCGCATGGCCCTCCACGCCTCATCGGCGGTGTGGGGAATCATCGGCGCGAGCAGGCGGCACAGCAGTTCGGCCACAGACCGCATCGCGGCCTGGGCTCGGCGGCGTCGCGGTGAGTTCGGCTGATCGCAGTACAACCGGTCCTTCATGGCGACGCAGAATGTAGAACTCAGCGTGTCGTTGCAGAAGTCAAAGATCGCCACATGTGCTCGGCGGAATTCGAATGTGTCCCATGCCGACATCACCGTCTCTTGCAAGGTTGCGGCTTTGGCAAGCAACCAACGCTCGAGCGACGCGTCGGGCATCGCACCAAGATGGTCTTCGTCCGAATTGAGGTCGCCGATGTTGCTGAGCAGAAAGCGAATGGTGTTCCGCACCTTGCGATATGACTCGCCGGCGAGTTGGAAGAGTTCCAGATCGGCCCGTATATCATTCTCGTAAGCCAGCGCGCTCACCCACCATCTGCACACATCAGCGCCGACGTCCTTGAGCAGGTCCTCGACACTCAGTGCGTTGTCGCCAGACTTGCTCATCTTCCTACCTTGCCGGTCGACGATGAATCCATGTGTCAGCAAGGCCCGAAACGGCGGGACACCGCTCATGCCGAGGGAGGCGAGCATGGAGAGTTGGAACCAGCCGCGATGCTGGTCTGACCCTTCTAGATACAAGTCCGAGGGGAAGCCGAGGCCCCTCGACCGCATGACCGCATGCCACGAAGAACCCGACTCCATCCACACGTCAAAGATCTCGTGCGTCTTGCGAAGGTCCGCGACCTTGATGTCATCGGGGGCATCTGGATCTTCGGCCGGATTCCAATCGGCCAACAATTGCTCGGGTGACTCAAGGAACCATGCGTCCGAACCTCGCTTGCCAAATGCCTTCGACACGGCCCGCGTCGTCGCAGCCGTCAACAACATCGAGCCGTCTTTCATCAGAAACGCCGGAATCGGCAGGCCCCATGACCGTTGGCGTGAGAGACACCAGTCAGGGCGCGCCTCCACCATGCCACGCATGCGAGCACGCCCCCACTCGGGTACGAATGCGATCTCCTGATCGATCGCCCGCACGCCGCGTTGCCGCAGCGATGGGCCGTCATTGAAGTCTGCGTTGACATCGACGAACCACTGTTCGGTTGATCGGAAGATGACCGGGGTCTTCGATCGCCAATCGTGGGGATAGGAGTGCGTGTAGTCCTGCACGTGGACCACATTGCCAAGTTCACGCAGATGATCGACGACCTTGGCGTTGCCATCCCACACGGACAACCCGCGAAGCCACTCGGGAGCGGTATCGTCGAAGGTGCCATCGCCGCGAACCGGGCAGTACACCTCAAGGCCGGCGGCAAGCCCGATCAGATAGTCCTCGGTGCCGTGACCGGGAGCCGTATGCACCAGACCGGTGCCGTCCTCAAGCGTGACATGCTCGCCAAGCAGGATCGGTCCGGTTCGCTCGCAGAATGGGTGTTGGTAGGCCAACTCGGCCAGTTGCTCGCCGAGGCATGTGCCAAGTACTTCAGGCTCATCCGCGCCGCAGACCGCCGCCACGGCCTTCAATCGCTCGCTGGCGACAATCGTCAGTGACCCATTGATGCGGGCGAGCGCATAGGTGATGCGCGGCCCGACGGCGATCGCCATATTGGCCGGAAGCGTCCACGGCGTGGTTGTCCAAATCATGAAGGCCGGACGCTCTTCGATCTGTACACCGAAGGCCGCGGCCGCAGCATCTGCATCGGTCACCGTGAAGTCGACCCAAATGGACGGGTCGACGCGATCGTGGTACTCGAGTTCTGCTTCGGCAAGCGCGGTCTGGTTGGCGATCGACCAGTGCACGGGTTTGAGCCGGCGATACACGAGTCCTGCCTGGACGAGATCGGCAAACACGTCGAGCACGGCCGCTTCATAGGACGCATCCATCGTCATGTATGGATGCTCATAGTCCGCCAAGGTCAGGAGCCGCTTCATTTGACCGGCTTGCCGCTTCTGAAACTTCTCGGCGTACTTTCGGCAGGCGCGGCGAATCGCCATGCGACGTGTGTCGTCGTCGAGCGCCGCAAGTTTTTCCATCTTGCCCGACGCGACGAGATCGGTCATGACCTGGTATTCGATTGGCAGCCCGTGGCAATCCCATCCCGGCACATAGCGGCACTGCTGTCCGCTCATGAGTCTCGAACGCACGACGATATCTTTGAGCACTTTATTGAGCAGATGTCCGGCATGAATGTCGCCATTGGCGAAGGGCGGACCGTCGTGAAATGTGAACGGGTCGCAGCCCTCGCGAGCGGTCGTGACCTGCTCGTAGAGGTCCATCCCATCCCACCGCTTCACCGAAGCGGCCTCATTCTGCGCGAGATTGGCCCGCATTGGAAAGGGCGTTGCTGGAAGATTGAGTGTCTTCCGCCAGTTTGTTGTGGTGTCCTTGGTCATCAGGGGTGGCAGGATATGGCAGAAGGCTTAGTGCAGGGCGGAAGCTGCCACAGCAATCAGCAGCCCCGCGATGAGCGCCACACTGAGCAGCAGGCGGTCGTGGGTGTGGTATTGCAGTTCGGGCAAGATGTCACTGAGCGCGATGCACAGGAGGAGACCAGCCGTCACGGCGACGGCCGGGGCGGCCCACGCGCTGAGATCGGTGCTGCCGCCGATTGACCATGTCAGCAGGATGCCAATGGGCGTCACCGCCGCATAGAGGAGCGTGGCCAGCCAGCGAGCCCGGAGCCCTTGATGATCCCGTCCCATGAGCGTCACGATGGCGAGGCCGTCGAAAGGCTTGTGCAGCACGATGGCCAGAAGCATGCCCAATCCGGGCCAAACGACGCCTTCACCCGACTCCAGCAGGATCGCGGCGCCCAAGCCCACGCCTGCAAGGAGCGCGTGAACGGAGAGGCCGGTCGCGGCGCCGACCCAGGACATGGTGTGGCCGTGTCCGGCGTGGGCGCATCCGCCTTCTGATTGTTCGTGGTGGTGGAAGCAGATGAACCGTTCAAGCAGGTACATGCCAAGGAATCCCGCCACTGCGAAGCCCATCACGCTGTGAATGGAGGCGTGGGAATCAGCATGAGAATGCGTATGAGCGGCTGCGACCGACATGCCTTCGATGGCATGGGGCAGGAGGTCGAGTGCAGCGATGCCAGCCATGACGCCGGCGACGAGGCTGAGCAGGACCTGCATCCAGCGATGGGAGATGCGACAGAGGAGTGGGATGAAGGCGCCGAGGATGGAGGCAGCGGCGGTGAGGGCGCAGGCGAGGAGGATGGTTTGGGGGGGCATTTTTTTTGGGGGCGTGTGTGGAGAAG
>CAYYGU010000154.1:0-3457 GCA_964471525.1 uncultured Isosphaeraceae bacterium | reverse complement strand
CGAAGCGGCGGAGGGGGCCCCTCAGCGAGTGCGAAGCACCGCGCCGGTATGACTGGCTTTGCAGTGGGCAATGTCTTCCGGTGTTCCGGTCGCGACGACCGTGCCGCCGCCGCTGCCGCCCTCGGGACCAAGGTCGATGATCCAGTCGGCGCTGCGGATGACGTCGAGGTTGTGTTCGATGACGACCAATGTGTGGCCGCGATCGGCGAGTCTATCAAGAACCTGCATGAGTCGATCCACATCGGCCATATGCAGCCCCGTCGTTGGCTCGTCGAGGACGTACAGCACATGGCCCTGCTGCCGGACGCCGAGTTCGCGGGCGAGTTTGATCCGCTGCGCTTCGCCGCCGGAGAGCGTCGTGGCCTTCTGCCCGAGTTGGATGTAGCCAAGACCCACATCGTCCAGGCAGGTGAGCATGCGATGGACCGGTGGGTGGGCTTCAAAGAACGAGACTGCATCTTCTACTGTCATATCCAGCACATCGGAGATCGTCCGACCTCGCCATTTGACCTGCAGTGTTTCGGCGTTGTACCGGGTGCCTTTGCAGTCGTCGCAGGTGACAAACACATCCGGCAAGAAGTGCATCTCGATTCGCCGCACCCCTTGGCCTTGGCACGATTCGCATCGGCCACCTGCGACGTTGAAACTGAAGCGACCGGGTTTCCATCCGCGGATTCGCGCCTCCTTGGTGCGTGCAAAGAGGTTGCGGATGTCGCCGAAGATATTGGTGTAGGTCACGGGATTGGATCGCGGCGTGCGACCGATCGGAGACTGGTCCACTTCGACCACGCGGTCGATGCGTCCGAGTCCGGTGATGCGGCGGTGCGTGCCGGGCGGGTCTGTTGAGAGCCCGAGTGCCTTGCGAACGCCTCGGAGCAGTACGCTGTTGATGAGCGTCGACTTGCCGGAACCCGACACGCCG
This sequence comes from uncultured Isosphaeraceae bacterium, assembly GCA_964471525.1. Taxonomy (GTDB): domain Bacteria; phylum Planctomycetota; class Phycisphaerae; order Phycisphaerales; family SM1A02; genus UBA12567. The sequence goes on along the minus strand of CAYYGU010000154.1, from coordinate 2,535 downwards.
GTGACGCAGACGAGTCCGCCGAGCGGGATGTCGACATCGATCTTCTGGAGGTTGTGTTCGCCAGCGCCGCGAATACCGACGACGTTGCGGCGGGACAGCGTGCGAGGCGTGTCGCGGCCCGAGACCGCTTTGTCCCCAGAGAGGTAGGCCGCCGTCAGCGACTTCTTGGACTTCATGAGGCGGGCCAGCGTTCCCTCTGCCACGACGTGGCCACCATGTCGGCCCGCGAGCGGCCCCATATCCAACAGATGGTCGGCGGCGCGAATCATGTCTTCGTCATGTTCGACGACGAGCACCGTATTCCCGATGTCGGCGAGATGACGGAGTGTCGCGATCAACCGGGCGTTGTCTCGGTGGTGCAGGCCGATGGTGGGCTCGTCGAGGACGTAGCACACGCCAACGAGTCCGGAGCCAACCTGCGTCGCGAGGCGAATCCGCTGGGCTTCGCCTCCAGAGAGCGTCGAGCTGCCCCGATCGAGGGTGAGATAATTCAGGCCGACCGATTGCAGAAAGCCCAGCCGCGAGCGAAGCTCTCGCAGGATGGGTTCGGCGATGGCAGTCGATTCCTCGCCGAGCGTCAGGCCTTCAAGAAAGGTGGCCGCATCGTCAATCGTCATGCGGCAGAACTCGGCGATGTTGCAGCGATTCTTCCCGGAACTCAGGAGGACATGCAGGCTGGAGGGGCGAAGACGAAGGCCGCCGCACCCTTCGCATGGCTTGCGGGACATGAATGCGTGCAGTCGTGCTTGGACACGCTCGCTCTCGGTCTCGTGATAGCGGCGGTGAAGGTTCGGAAGCACGCCCTCGAATTTGAACTTCTTGATGCCAGCAGCCGCGGCGCCGCGGAGCAAGAGCGTTCGATCCGTCGCCGGAAGTTCGGTCAATGGCGTCGACCGACCGTGCCCTGTTCGCTCGCAGAACTTGCGGAGTTGCCGGGCATACCACGTGTTGAGCCGCCTGCCATTCTTGGTCCAAGGAATGATGCCGCCAGTTCCGATTCCTTTGGTTGGATCGGGAATCACAAGCGTCTCATCGAAGGTCCGGTTGGAACCCAGACCGTCGCAGGAAGGGCAGGCGCCCCACGGGGAGTTGAACGAGAAAATCCGTGGCTCCAACTCTTCAAGGCTGCATTCGGGGTGCTCCGGGCAGGCCATCCGCTCGCTGTAGATCGTTTGGATCCAGTTCCCTGCGTCTTCCCGAAGCACGTGCAAGACACCGTCGCCGGTTCGGAGCGCCGTCTCTACCGAGTCCGCCACCCGCTCGCGGGTGTTCGTGCCTCGAATGATGATGCGGTCTACGACCGCTTCGATGTCATGCCGCTCGTGCCGGGCGATTCCCAGCGGATTCTCGCCGCCTTCTGCAAGGGCCTCGCGGATATCGATCGGTTCGCCATCCACCCGTGCCCGGACAAAGCCGCTGGCCTGCAGTTCCTGCACGGCCTCCTTGTGGAATCCCTTGCGGCCCCGCACGACCGGCGCGCACACCATGAGTTTGGTTCCCGCAGGAAGCGTCATCAACTGACCAATGATGTGCGAGGCATTGGTTCGTTCGATGGCGTGGCCGCACCTGCTGCGTCCCTTCTTTGCCCAGCACGTGGGCGTGCCGCAGCGAGCAAAGAGCAGCCGCAAGTAGTCGTGGATCTCGGTGGTCGTTGCAACGGTTGAGCGGGGGGTGTGTCCGCTTCGTCGCTGCTGTATGGCAATGGTCGGCGGGAGGCCGTCGATCGACTCGACGCGGGGCTTTCGCATCTGCTGCAAGAATTGCCTTGCGTAGGCGGTGAGCGACTCCATGTACTTCCGCTGCCCTTCGGCGAAGATCGTGTCAAACGCCAGCGACGACTTCCCCGACCCCGATACGCCGGTGATGACGACGAGGCTGTCTCTTGGAATACTCACATCGATGTTGGCGAGATTGTGCTCGGCGGCGCCCTTGATGGTGATCGACTTGGAGGGCGTGGGCACAGCGAGGGCTTCCGAATTCACCCAAGGTCGCGTCGCTGGAACATCGCCACACCAAGTGCCAGCGCCGCCGCCGCGTAGATCAGTCCGTACCCAACGCTTCGAGCCAGGAATCCGGTCGGAATAACGATGTCCTGCGTGACTGCGTCGGAGAGCCAGAGCACCTGGAAGTTCGGCAGCACCGCGTAGCCCATCTTCAGCAGCGTCCATCCGAAGATCTCGCCATTCGCTGCCATGTCGGTCAGCGGGACAGTCGCCTGCTCGATCACCGATACTTTCTCGGTGAGTTCGCCCGTTGTTCGTTCGATGATCGTCGTGACTTCAACCTCGTCGGCCAGCCCAGCCTCGGAAGCGCGGGCGAGCCAGTCGGATTCCATGCTCCGAAGCATTCGGCCGAAGATCCAATCGGAGAGGAGCCCCAGCACGAAGAGTCCGACGGTCACCGCCAGTGTCATGACTTGTCCCAGTCGGGTCGAAACCGCGACCGCAATGGCGGCCAGCATCGCCACGCAGGTAGCCAGCGCCACGGTAGCGAGCCAGATGTTGCCTTTGAAGGAGTCCATCATGGCGTGGCGGC
>CAYYGU010000153.1:0-3458 GCA_964471525.1 uncultured Isosphaeraceae bacterium | reverse complement strand
GAGGGGCGATGCATCTCCCTTTCCTGCAGCCACTTCGCGTCGCGAGTTGGCATAACTCGCTTGTTGGCAGTGAGATAAATTGCCCGACTGGCCTACTTCTGCTTGCGTGAACCCCTCCTTGCCCGCTATAAGCGATGGTATAGATGGCGACTGTGCCTGGAGAGAAGGCCCCGCCGGAGAAGGAGACTGCACATGCGAAAATCACTCCTGAATGGACTCATTGTCGCGTCCGCCTGCACGGCGTGGGCCGATGCCGCTCATCGGTATTTGGAATTCCCAGAACTGGTACACACCAGTCAGGCCATCGTCGATGCCCGAGTTGGTGAGTCCGTGACATGGCAGGACGAACATGGGGTCATCCATACCGAGATCACCTTCGAGGTCATCGATCTGGTACACGCCGATCCTGTTGCAACGTCCTTCGTCGGCGACGAGTTCATACTTCCCCTCCCGGGCGGAACCGTAGACGGCATCAGCATGGGCGTGAGTGGCATCCCTTCGTTCCAAGAAGGCGAGCGGGTGCTGCTCTTCACGATGCTCGACGGTGAGCGGTATTGGAACCCGGTACTCGGTGGCGATCAAGGTGTGTTCCGGATCCGCGAGCAAGGACCGAGCGCCCCGGCTCTACCGATGCGCTCATCCGGGCGCGGCATCGTTGAAATCAGCGGCAACCGCATCCAGCACTCGCCGATAGTCGATCACTTCGAAGGCTCCATGGCCGTTTTTCAACCTCTTGACGACATGGCCCCGGCCGCAATGCCAGCAGATGGTGCGATTGCTTCAGCGGCCCGCATCGTGGCCGAGCGAGGCGCGCTCATGACGCTCGCCACGTTCAAGGATCACATCTACGCAGAATTGCAGAACAATCCGGACGATTGGGATATCACCGTACAACTTGCGCACCTCGAACCGACGAACCCTGTAACACAAGCGGACACGCCCTCAGATGAACCGGAGAAACTCGTCCCGCCTGCACCTCCGCACACGCGGCCAGTGAAAGGACCTCCTTCGTGGGCGGTGAACCCCACTGGAAGCCAAGGGGCGAACCGCGGATCCAGCCCTCTCTGCATCTGTGGCTCACAAGATCTCTTCATCAACATGGAAATGGTGCCCGAGGCATGGTGGAACTGGGACGAAGACAACTGGGCCCTGTGGTGCTGGAATCAGTGGATGGACATCTACCGCATCTACGACGACGACGGCACTTTCGGCGCCGACAACGATGAAAACGAGTTCGGCGGTTTTCCCACCAACTCGGATCTGAGCGACGGTGGCTACTCCTACACATGGGGTTCCAGCACGCTGGGTGTCACGATCTTCTGGGTCGGTTCGTTGTGCAACTCCGGGTCGATCAATGAGACCGATGTCTTCTTCAACCCGTCCTACAATTGGACCGACAACTTCGATGACTGGTTTCAGGCAGGCTTCGACCCCGCCCCCTACCAGCCGACCACAATCCATGAAATCGGCCATGTCTTCGGCTTCATCGTGGGCCTCTCCGACGGAACCGGCTGCGCAGAAACCTATGACTACAACCGACTGAGTGTGATGCATTCTCTCTACGCGAACATCGTCGAAACTGGGCGAGGGATTCAGTCCGGCGACGCATGGGCCATCCGCAATTCCTATGACGACCAGACATCGATCATCTCGCTCGTGGATATCGGCTGCGAATCCTACTACTCGAACAATGGTACGTTGACGAATTCTACGACCGACAAATCGCGATACTACGCTGGCGAATCAATCACTTTTGAAAATGTCGCCGTAGAGAACATGTCCAGCAGCGCGACCTCCGACGTCCGGGTTCGATTCTATCTCTCAACGAATCAGAACATCACAACGAGCGATCCGAAGTGCGACGGCTATGTCTACTGGAACAGTTTGGGTGCGGAGAATTGGTCCGTCGGCGATTACACACTGTCAGCCCCATCAAGCATCGAACCGGGCACCTACTGGCCCGGAATGATCGTCACCTACAACGGGGACAACTACACGTCTGACGGCCACGGATTCAACAACGCCACGTTCTTCGCATCGCAAATCGACATCCGCCCCGACAATGATCTCTGCTCGAATGCGGAAGTCGTCACAAGCGGCAACTCCTACTCGTTCACCAACAACAGTGCTTCGACAGACGGATACTCCCATCTGGACTGCGGCAACTCCGACAACACCGCCTACAACGACATCTGGTTCGAGTACACACCGACCTGCGACGGAACGGTCACGGTCGATACCTGCGACGACACCGATTTCGACACCATCCTGGCGTTCTACGAGGACGACGGCGTCTGTCCACCCAACAACAGCCAGGAACTCGCCTGCAATGATGACGGCTGTAGTTACCAATCCTCACTGAGCGCGCCTGTCCAAGCAGGCCAAACCTACCTCATTAGACTTGGCAGCTATAACGACACAGCGACCGGCACCGGCACACTCACGGTCAGCCAAACCGACACCGTCGCCAACGACACGTGCGCCGATGCGATCTCCCGCGGCAACGGGAGTTGGATCGTCGATACGACCTGCGCTCAGAGTGACGGACCCGCCGACATCACCTGCGGATACGACACCATCTTCAAGGATGTCTGGTACGAGTACACCGCGAACTGCACGGGAACCTTCCACGTCAACACCTGTGGTGTCGGCGGCGTTGACACCGTGATCGCCGTCTATGACAACACCAATGGGTGCGGCGGAACCATGCTTGACTGCAACGACCAGTCCCCCACCTGCTCAAGTTATCCAAACTCTTCGACGGTCAATGTCCCGGTATCACAAGGACAAAGCCTTCTGGTCAGAGTCGGCGGCTGGACTGAGAACAACTTCGGCAGTGTGCAAGTGACGTTCCACCTCTACGAAGGTGCCGCCAACGACGACTGCGCCGACGCCTACACCGTCGGCAGTGGAACCCGCGAATTCGATACGCGGTGCGCCAGTACCGACGGCGTGACCCATCCGGGTTGCCAATGGGATGGCCAGACATACCACGACCTCTGGTACCGCTGGACGGCACCTTGCACCGGTGAGTTGACCGTTTCGACCTGCGACACTGCCGACTACGACACTGATCTGGTGGTCTACCACGACAGCGGTTCCTGTCCACCAGATGACTCTGATCTCTTGGCCTGCAATGATGACGGTCCGGGTTGCGGAGATTACACTTCGCACCTGACCGCCACCGTCTTCGAAGGCCAAACCTATCTCATCCGTGTCGGTGGGTACGACGATGGCCACGAAGGCACTGGCACCTTGTTGATCGACTGTGAAGAGGGGTGCGTCGGCGATCTCAACGGGGACGGCGAAACCAGCGTCGATGACCTCCTGACCGTCATTGCCGCCTACGGAACCGCGGATCCATCAGGCGACATCGACGGCGACGGCGTTGTCTCCATAACCGACCTGCTCATCATCATCGATACATGGGGCCCCTGCTGAGGAACCACGAACCAACC
>CAYYGU010000152.1:2020-3492 GCA_964471525.1 uncultured Isosphaeraceae bacterium | reverse complement strand
CCGCGGGCCTGCACCGGCGAAGGGTTGCGGCCGACCATATAGGCCAAGATGGTCAAGAAGATTGCGAGCACGCTGAGATTGAAGAAGATCAGCACGACAACCAGCGCAATGCCTTCGACGGCGACGAGACCGGCTAGTTTGAGCACGGTCATGGTGATCACCGCGATCAAGGACAGCATCAGGCTGCCCGCGCTGATCAGCATCATCAGTCGAAGCGGGAGTTTCGAGTATCCGAAGAGTGCGCCAACCGCCAGACGGGTGAGCCCCCTGAAACCAACTTGGCTGCGGCCCTCGGCGCGGCCATCGCGATCGAGTTGGACGGCGGCCTGCTCGAAACCGATCCACGATCGAAGGCCCGGGAAGAACACATTTTCGTCAACATTGTCGAGTATCGCTTGCGCCGCAGGGGTGTTCATTACCGAGAAGGTTCCGGCATTTTCCGGGACCGGCGATCGGGCCCAGTGGGCGAGCAGTCGGTAGAAACCTCCTGCAGCAACTCGGAAGAAGAACGACTCGCCTCGCGAGGCGCGGACCGCGTAGGCCACGTCGACGCTCGCTGCCGCATCGAGCAGATTACTGAGATGCTCCGGGCGATCTTGCAAATCGGCGTCAATGACGGCGATTTGATCGATTCCTGTGTCACCTGCCCGCCGAAGCGCGACTTCGAGTCCGGCGATGATTGCCCGCTGGTGACCAAAATTTCTGCTCAGGGTGACGAGCCGAATGGTCAATCGATCGCCCTGTACCTGTGCGGCGTATTCGATCAATCGATCGGCTGTGCCATCGGTGGAACCATCGTCGACCACAATGAGTTCCCAACCATCGGTGGCGGTATCTGTGAGCCTGCGGAGGAAGGTCTCCACGTTTGGCTGCTCGTTGTGCATCGGGGCCACCACGATGCATCGGGGCGGTGCACTCATGGCTCGCTCCGAGTAGGCCGGTACAGGCCAGTGAAGTAGGCCCAGATCGGAAGGCCAAGCCACGTGATGTTGAAACGATCCAGATGCATGGTGTCGTAGCCCTGCAGGCGGAAAAAATGGGTCACCGGGCGGATGTACTTGCCACGATCGTACCGCTGGAGCAGTCGGTTGAGGGCGTGATTGGCTGGTTCCGATCGATGATCGCAGATGAGCAGGGCGGTGGTGCGGCGGGCGGCCCCGAGCACGCCGCCGAGGGTGGTGTCATCAAGGTGGTGGGCCACCCCATTGAGGACGACGATGTCGGCAGGCCGAAGTTTCTCACGGACGGCATCGGCGTCAAGCGGCTCGATTCGGCCCCCTGAAACGGCCTTGGCCTTCGCTGCGGCGGGGTCGACCCCGAGGTACGAGTACCCGAGCGTGACTGCGAGCCGGGAGAGCCAGCCCGGGCCGCATCCAATATCGACGATTCGGTGGGTGTCCACATTTGGAGCGATTCGGTGGGTGTCCACATTTGGGGTGTCCCCAGATGGGGCGGTTTGATGGGTGTCCACA
>CAYYGU010000152.1:0-1920 GCA_964471525.1 uncultured Isosphaeraceae bacterium | reverse complement strand
GCTGGAGAGATCGCTCGATTGATCGGAGGCGGGGTGTCCAGTGGAGGGTTGCCAAGAGGGTGTACAGCACGCGCGGCATGGTAGGCGGGCGTGGATGCTGGACGCCGAGGAATCAGCACTGGGTCGCGGGGTCCCCGCTACGTATGTGGAAATGGCGACTGTGGATTGGGGCTCGGTGGCTCGGCCGGCAGCGGTGAGGTGCCGGTGGGCTGGGCCGGGCTGCCGCCCTCGGGATCGTCCAGCGGCAGTCCGCTTGGGTGCAGGATGGGTTGCCTGGGAGTAGTCGGTTTTTTCGGCATCGGGGGCTTCGGTGGGTGGCAGAGCGGGTGATCCACCAAGGCGCAAATCCGCCCGAGATACTCGGCAGCGTGCTGTCGGAGCGATAACTCGTTCTGCATTTTGGCATCTTGAAGGCGAGGCAGGTCGCTCAGGCGACCCGTTCGGCGCTGCATCTGTGACAGCATCCCGGCCGGTTGGAGGTCGCGCTCGATGTGTTGCCGCGCCAGCTCAAGTGCCGCGACGGTATCGAGGAATTCGGTGTAGGTCGCCTCGACGGCGGCGAGGGTGTCCTTCGTCGTGGCATTGTCTTGGCGAATGTGGGCGACGAGTTGGTCGATTCGGCGGCGGCGTGCATTGAATGGCAGGATGTGGCTGGCGATGGCGGCCCTGAACGCTGTTTCTCTGCTCGGTGGCATTGAGGCGGCAACATCTTCCACCGTCTGAAGTGTCAGATCGCGAATAGCGAGTCGAAGTCGGACCCACTCATCGAGGTACTGCCATGCCTCTTCGTTCTTGCCCTCCATGACCAGATGCTGAAAGCGGCTCGGCCCCTCGATGTCAAATGGCTCGCGATCTGCGAGGAGGGGGGCAATGGCGGCTTCCCAATTCAAAAGCAGGGGCGGCGGAGCTTCCTCAGGCAGCAGGGAGAATTTCTCGAAGAATACGGAGAGGTCACATGATTCGCCGGTCAGGCGACCGTGTCTGAGCCGCCGCAGCCTCCACATTTCGTTCTGCAGCCGTTGCCACGACGAACGCTGTTCCTCGGTCAGGATGAGATCAATATCGGTTGTCAGCACATCGGCGAGGTGCCGTTGTACTTGCTGGAACGTGTGTACCGCTTCAATGGATGAGCCCTCGGGCGTGTCACGACCAGTGATGGCCCGCAGACATTCGCGGGCAGCAACCCACTGGGTCTCATAGTCGGCTAGAAGTGCAGCGATGATTCCTGCCGAGTCGGACTCGCTCAGTCCGAGCCGATCGATGATCAATTGGGTGTCTCGCCCCGTCCACGTCGGCTCAAGGGGGGGGACCGCTGCGACCGGTGACACGACAAGGACGAGCGTTGCAACCGTCAAAAGCGGGCGAAATGGAATGACCGGGGGTATGGGTACGCTCCGACTACAGGAACTTGCTGCCCTGTGGGGCGAAAGAATGGCTTGAGCGGGCCTTCATCATAGATCCGTGAGAACCGAAATCCACTTCGTGAAAATAACGAGGAATCGGTCAACGATGGGACTCATACTGTACTATCTGGGTGTGCTGAGGCTCTTTCTTGGTGTCTTGGCCGCGATTTATGGTATCGCACAGTCGATTCCCTCCTCCCTCCCGCGTGCTGGCTCGGATGAGGCAATGAAACATGGAGTCGTTCCTGCGTGGAACGAACATACGGGTCATGAATAACTCCTCACGAGCGTTCTATCGGGCATGTCAGGGTTTCGGTGGTGTCAGCATTCTCGGGGTCGCCTCCTCGGTTCTGGCTGTACCGACCGGGTTTCACTTTGAGCAAGAGGTGGTGGATCAATCGGGCTGGCTCGTCTCCGACGCCCGGCAGCTCGTTCGTGTCGACGTCTACCTGACGTTTGACAATACCTCCGACCACCTCAACGCGGTCAATGGTCAGACAGCACCCCTCGATCTGAC
>CAYYGU010000151.1:0-3497 GCA_964471525.1 uncultured Isosphaeraceae bacterium | reverse complement strand
GCCCTGCCCTCGGGCGGGTGGCGAACCGGCGTGCCGGTGTACAGCGGGAGGACGCAGATCGGCCGCGCTACGAGCGGCACGTGGTCTCCGACGATTCAGCGAAACCTCGCCCTCGCGACCGTGCCCGCGCAGTATGCCCAGCCCGGCACCCGTTTGGAAATGGAATGGACCGTGGAGTACGTCCGTCAGCGGGTGGGCGCGGTCGTCGTTCCACGTCCGTTTTTCGATCCGGAGCGAAAACGCGCATGAAGACGGATGTTGTCATCGTCGGCGGCGGACATAACGGACTGATCTGCGCCGCCTATCTGGCGCGGGCTGGCCGAAAGGTTGTGGTGCTGGAACGTCGATCGGTACTCGGCGGCGCGGCGGCCACCGAGGAGGTCTTCCCCGGCTTCCGGTTCTCGGTGTGTTCCTACGTCGTGAGCCTGCTGCGACCGTGGATCATTCGGGAATTGGATCTCGCCCGCTTCGGACTTCGGATCATTCCGCTGGAGACCACCTTCTCGCCCTACCTCGACGGACGATCCCTCTGCCGGTGGAGTGACCCCGAGCGAACCCGCCGCGAGATCGCCGCCTTCAGCCCGAAGGACGCCGAGGTCGCGCCCCGATTCAGCCGTGCGATGGTTGAGATGGCGAGGTTTGCCAAGCCGCTGATCGACATGCCCGCGCCGGACCCCTTCTCCTTCCGCCCCTCGGAACTCCTCTCCCTTGCCAGAACGAGCGGCCACGTGCAGGCGTTCGGTGACGAGTTCCTTCCTCGCCTGGTGAAGATGCTCACGATGAGCGGCGTGGATTTCCTTTCGGAATGGTTTGAGTCGGAGCAGCTCATCGCCCCAATGTCGGGAAGCGGGATCATCGGGACTTTCCTCGGCGTGCGTTCGCCGGGAACGGCCTACGTCTTGCTGCATCACTATATGGGCGAGTTGGATGGCTCCTTCCGCGCGTGGGGGTGGGCGCAGGGAGGCACCGGGGCTGTCAGTCTTGCTGCCGCCGCTGCCGCGCAGCACCACGGCGCGGAGATCCGCACCGATGCCGCAGTGTCCCGCATTCTTGCCGATGATGGGTCCGCGCGGGGCGTCGCCCTTGAGGATGGCACCGAGATCCAGGCCAATGCCGTCGTGTCGGGAGTTGATCCCCGATTGACCTTCTTGGGGCTTCTTGGCAAGGAACATCTGGAGTCAAACTTCGTCGGCGATCTCGAGCGGTATCGGTATCGGGGAAGTTCCGGCAAGGTCAATCTCGCGCTCGATCGGTTGCCTCCATTTGCCAGTCGCCCGAGCGGAACCGAACACCTTCGCGGGGATATCACGATCGCACCCTCGGTGGACTACCTCGAACGCGCATATGACGATGCGAAGTACGGGCGGTTCTCGCGCAGGCCGTTTCTCAACATCGTCATTCCGTCCCTGATCGATCCGAGCATGGCGCCGCCCGGAAAGCACGTCATGTCCTGCTTCGTTCAGTATGCGCCCTACCACCTGGAGGGCGGGGCGAACACCTGGCCAGCGCACCGCGATGCCTTTGGCGACGCGGTTGTGGATACGCTCGAGGAGTTCATGCCGGGCCTTCGGGAGAGCATCCTGCACCGCCAGGTTCTGACGCCGTGGGATCTGGAGCAGGACTTCGGTTTGAGCGAAGGGAACATCTTCCACGGCGAACTCGGCCTGGAGCAGCTTGCGTTTCTCCGCCCGGCCCCCAACTGGTTCCGCTATCGCACGCCGGTTCGTGGTCTGTGGCTCTGCGGTTCCGGAGCGCATCCGGGTGGCGGGGTCATGGGGGGACCGGGCGGTCTGGCGGCCAAGCAGATGCTCGCGGAAGGAGCGGGCCGATGAACAGGGTGCTCGTGCTCGGTGGTGGACCCAACGGACTGGCCGCGGCAGCGGTACTCGCCCGCGCCGGCCGCGAGGTACTCGTTCTGGAGCAGGCACCGTCGATCGGTGGGCTAGGCGGGGGGCGTGAGTTCCACAGCGGCTTCAAGGTTCCCGGACTGCTTCACGACGACGAAGGGGTGCCGTCGGTTCTGGTGCGAGAACTTGGTTTGGAGGCGCATGGCCTGTCCACGCGGTGTCGGCCGCGTGATGTACTTGCGATTGCGGGTGGGGGGCCGGGACTTCTCCTGAGCGCGGACTCGAATGCCATCGGCACCGAACTCGATGCGCAGGCCAAGGGCGATGCCGCCGCGTGGCGAGAGTGGCAGGCCCTTCGCAGCCGAATCCGTCCACTGATGCGTCGATTCCTCGACGGGCCGCCACCACCGCCCTCGTTGAGTCAGGGTGGCGGGATCTGGGGCTTGCTCGGAACGGGGCTTGCCATCCGCAGACTCGGTCGCCGCACGCTTCAGGAACTTGCCCGCATGGGGCCGTCGTGTGTTGCGGACTGCCTTCGGGAGCGATTCAGCGGCGATCTCGTTCAGGCAGCGCTCGCGGCGCCTGCGCTCTACGGCAGTTGGTGCGGCCCATGGTCTCCGGGAACGGGTGCTGCCTTCCTGCTTCGAGAAGCGGCGGCGGGGCCTGGGATCGTCGGCGGTACTGCCGCGCTGGTTGGGGCGTTGGAAGCGGCATGCCGGGTCGCCGGTGTGGAGGTGCGGACCAATGCAGCGGTCGGGTCTCTTGAGGTCAGCGGCGATATGGTTGCTGGCGCGGTGCTTGAGGATGGCGAGGTTCTGGAGGGTGAGGTACTCGCCACATGCGATCCGAGGTGGCTCGGGGGCCTTCTTCCGCAGGGAGTCCTTCCGCCGGCGGCCGCCAGAGAACTCCGCGCAGTTCGGGGCCGCGGCACGACTGCGAAACTTCATCTGGCGGTGGATGGCCTTCCCGAGGTTGCCGGTCGTGATGATCTTCCGGAGGTGATTCGCATTGGCGGTCATCTCGATGAGTTGGAGCAGGCCTTCGACCCCGTGAAGTACCGATCACTTCCGGAGAAACCCATGTTGGAAGTGCGGGTGCCGTCACTGGAGAATCCGTCGCTGGCACCCGAGGGGGCGCACGTGGTGTCGGTACTTGTTCATCACGTTCCGTGGGATCTGGATGGCGGGTGGAACGACGCTGCCCGAACACAGCTTCAGAAGGCGACATTTGATCGACTGGAGGAGAACCTCCCCGGCCTGAACAGCCGCGTCCGTGCCGCGGAGACCCTCGTCCCACCGGATCTGGATGCGGCGTTTGGCCTCGTGGAGGGCCATATTCACCACGGCGAAATGGCGCTCGACCAGATTCTCTCGTTCCGACCGACGCCGTCACTGAGCGGCTTTGCTACGCCGCTTGAGGGTCTCTGGCTCGGCGGTAGTGGAAGCCATCCGGGCGGGGGTATGCCAGGGGCCGCCGGCCGCCTCGCGGCGAAGAAGTTGCTGCAGAGCAGACCGGTCGAGTAGTTCAGCCTGCTGTCGCGAATGCACTTACAGGAACGGCCGACTGTGCGTCGTTGTGGCATACGGAGCCCAGCTACCCGTCGGGACGTACTCAGGACCTTGAAAGCTGGACACCCACCACACCGTGCCC
>CAYYGU010000150.1:1285-3506 GCA_964471525.1 uncultured Isosphaeraceae bacterium | reverse complement strand
GTGCTATTTCTTCTTGAAGTAGTTGCCGCCGAACTTCTTCTGGAACTTTTCGACGCGGCCGGCGGTGTCGACGAAGGAGGACTTGCCGGTGTAGAAGGGGTGGGAGCCGGACCAGATTTCGACATGCATTTCCGGCACGGTGGCTCCGACGGTCATGACATGATCGCCGCGGAAGTAGACCTTGCAGTCGTCGTGGTATTCGGGGTGGATGTCGTTCTTCATGGTGTGCTCCGACCCGGCCAGACTTGCCGGGAACCCCATAGTGTAGGGATCGCGGAGAGTGCTGCAACCCCCGGCGGGGAGGGGGCTTGACGATGCCCCAAGGGGGGGTATCCTACGCCGCTCGATCCCCTGTAGCTCAATTGGTAGAGCGAGCGGCTGTTAACCGCTAGGTTGCTGGTTCGAGTCCAGCCGGGGGAGCTTCAAAACGCCACCGCGAACGCGGTGGCGTTTTGGTTAGCGGCGAGGGCCTTCCGCCCGCCCCATTCGAGATCGCCGTAACCGCCCGACGGGTCGGACGTTCTGACCCACACGCAATTCGGCCGCGCTCTCTCTCAGGATCCGGCCACATCCGGCACCGAGTCGACCCCCGGGCTTTCAGACCGCCACCCCGGAGCAAACTCTCAAACTCTCAGTCTCTCTGGTTTACACCCCCTCTGGGGTTAGCGCGGGGGTGCGGTTCGGACCCTGTTGTCGATGCGAACTCTGAGGGCGTAGGTGATGGGTAGCGAGGGCTCGACGTGAGCCCCCTCGCACCAACCTCTGAATCGCCAGACGACAGGCCGGGCGCGGCGCGCAGGTCGGCGTGGGCACATTCCCCACGAAGGTCCACTGCCCATGTCTGCAGCGCTCCTTGTTGTCGATCCCGACGAACTCACACCTGAACAACGCCTCGACGAGATCGCGCCGATCTTCGCGCGAGGGTGCCGCCGTCTGGCCGCAGATGGGCGACTTGGGGCGGAATCCACAGAGAACTCGCCAGAACCTCCCCCAGCAGGCCTTGATGGCGTGGCCGATTTCAGCCCTTGTGAGTGCACGGGTTCAAACCACGGTTGACGGCGACGGTTGACGGAACCCGAGAATGGAGCGGCGAGCATGTCCATGAATCTCAACCTCACGATCGAGGTGCTCAAGCGAATGACGGTGTCTGAACTGCAGGATCGCCACATCGAGGCGTTCGGCGAGCGCACCCGCTCGAACCACAAGCAGTACCTCATCAAGCGCATTGCCTGGCGTCTGCAGGCCCAGCACGAAGGCGACCTGTCGCTTCGCGCCCGCCGTCGGGCGATGGAGTTGGCCAACGATGCTGATCTGCGCGTGCGGCCGCCGCGCGAAAGCACATCAACCATCCCCGTCGAGGGCGACCTCGTGGTGCGGGCCAAGTTCGACGTGCCTGCCGACGCGCGGCTCCCGATGCCCGGGACCGTGCTCTCGCGTGAGTACAAGGGCCGCGTGGTGCTTGCCCGTGTCCTGCGGCGCGGGTTCGAGTACGAGGGCGAGGTGTACCGCTCACTGACCGCGGTGACCAAGGCCATCACCGGAAGGCACTGGAACGGCTACCACTTCTTCGGCTTGAAGCCGCCGACGAAGAACGGAGGCCAATCATGAGCCGACGCAACGGCGCGGCCGCGACGCCTGAGATTCGGTGCGCGATCTACACCCGAAAGAGCACGGAGGAAGGGCTCGACCAGGACTTCAACTCGCTCGACGCGCAGCGCGAATCCGCCGAGGCGTACATCGCCAGTCAGAAGAACGAGGGGTGGGTCTGCCTGCCCGATCGCTACGACGACGGCGGCTTCACCTTGCTCAATCCACGACTCACAGAGAAGTTGGCAGGTCGCTTCGACTTCAGGACGCCGTGACAGGTCACGAGCGACATCGAATGCTGCACGGGAGGAATCGTTGTCTCCTCCTTGCGCCATCGCAACGGCGGAGCGGACCTGGTCCCTGCACTGGCAGTACGCGTCCCACTGTGGCGGTGGAAGTTGCAACTGGATAAGGGCCTGCAACCGGTCGCGGTAGAGGAACCCCCTCGGGCCGGCCGTCATGGTGATCGGTGCGGCCAACCCTGCGTGGTAGGCCATGATGGCCCGGGCGAGGCGGGCGTTGAGGGTTCGGGGGGTGCTCATAGCCTCACCAGAATAGTGGACACCCACCCCATTGCAGAATAGTGGACACCCACCCCATTGTGCCCTCAAGGGCGAATTTGGGTGGGTGTCCA
>CAYYGU010000150.1:0-1185 GCA_964471525.1 uncultured Isosphaeraceae bacterium | reverse complement strand
GTGCGGGGCTGATATTCTCCCTCCGCGGCGGCTACCGGCCAGTGGTGGGGCCCCTATATATAGTTTCAAGAGTTGTCAGGAGGTTGGACGAATGATTCGTGGGTATACCTTGAAAACCGAGCGCCTCTCCGGGCCGGCACGCTGTCTCCTTGGAGCGGCGTTGATTGCAGGCGGTGTCATAGCAACTGACGCCGCTGCTCTCATTGAACCGGAGGTTGGCGGAACGGTGTCGGATGTTTCCATCCGCCTCCAGCCAAGCAAACACTCGCGGCTTCCAAGCCCTGAAGAGATCGGCGAGACGAACGTCAGCCTGATGCGAAAGGACATGACGCTGTACGCGCAGTCCGATGCGCCGAAGGACAGTGTGCCGATTCTGCTGAAGGTCAAACAACTGCGGGGCTACCGATTGTCGTCCGCAGCGACCGACGCAGTGCAACAAGCCGTCGTCAAGCGGATCAACGACATGGGCATCGGTGGCGTCGCCGTTCGGCTTGCGTCACCTGATACCGATGAGTCGGGCCGTGCAACGGTCAATGTCGTTGCAGGCACGATCACTGAAGTTCAGGCCAAGGGTATCGACGAAGAACAACCAGCACCCGTGTCCAGCGAGGCCATAGTGCGCCGCTCGCCGGTGCAGGCTGGCGGTCAAGAGCCGGCGCTACTTGCAGTGGAGGATGTCAACGACTACCTCGCGAGACTCAACCGCTTCCCAGGTCGCAGCGTTACCGCGGCGATCTCTGCCGGTGAGAATCCGGGCACCCTTGCGCTGGACTACCTCGTTACCGAAGAAAAGACCTTCAACCTGTATACCGAAGTGTCCAATACCGGCACGAGCAGCACGAGCAAGTGGCTTGAGCGATTCGGTCTCTTTGCTACGCAGCTCACCGGCAATGACGACATCCTGAGTTTCGAGGGCATCACGGGCAACTTCTCTGAGCGGACCCGGTCCATCAATGGGTATTACGACTCCCGCCTCGGCGACACCGACGACCTGCGTTGGCGTGTCACCGGCAACTGGGGCGATTACACCTCTGCCGATGTCGGTTTCTTCCAGCAGGACTTCAAGGGCAGCACCTGGGGCGTACAGGGTGACCTGATCTGGAACTTCTATCAGGACGGCACCCTCTTCCTTGATCTGGATGCGGGATTCCGCTACTGGAACAGCGAAGCCCAGAACACCTTCTT
>CAYYGU010000149.1:0-3507 GCA_964471525.1 uncultured Isosphaeraceae bacterium | reverse complement strand
ACTGGGAACAGGGCAACAAGACCAAGGCCATCGAGTTGCAAACGAAGGCAATTGATCTCGCCGAGGATGGCCGCATGAAGGACAATCTCAAGGAGACCCTCGCCGGTTACACAGAGTAATGCCGCGGCGGTACGACCGAAGTCGAGAGACATCGATCCAACCCCAGACCCCCCACGTCGCCCCGTCGCCTCGCGACGGGGCGACGTTACACTTCCACTCATGGTCGTCGGTGAATTTGCAGTAGACGCGGATGTCGTTGTCATCGGCGGTGGACCCGCCGGGTATTCGTGCGCCTTTGCCGCTGCCGAACACGGCCGCAGTGTGACCATCGTCGATCCGCGGCCCACCATCGGCGGAATGTGCCTGCACGAAGGGTGCATCCCGACCAAGACGCTGCTGCACGCGATTGCAACATGGTCGTCCGCTTCCGAGCATGGGTTGAACCAAGACCGCATCCGCCCCGATCCGGCCTCGCTCCGCACATGGACTGCAAAATGCCAGGAGAAACTCGGCCGCGGGCTTGAGTCGACCGCAGAGAAGCACGACATCACCATCATCAGAGGACACGCTCGCTTCCTTGATTCCCGTGAAGTTCAGGTGGCGGGCGATCGGGTCCATCGGTTGCGATTCAAGAAAGCAGTTCTATGCACAGGCAGCATCCGGCGACCGCATCCCGCCCTGGAAAATGCCGCGGGCATCATGTCGGCGGCCCACCTTGCAACACACCCCGAGGACATCTCCGGTTCGGTCACGGTGCTGGGGTGCTCGGCCATCGCCGCCGAAGCCGCCGCAATCGCGACAGGGCTTGGTGCCGACACGACGCTTGTGCTGTGCGGCGATCGGCTGCTTCCCGGAATACCAGAGGAGTTGGTCGACCCGCTCCGAAACGCGGCACAGTTTGAGATCAAAGTCGGCGACATTGCTACCCCGCCAACAACGGACATCATTGTCGATGCAGCCGAACGTACCGGCGGCATCGCGGGCCTCGGTCTCGACACCACTTCGGTCGAGATACGCGACAACTGGATCGTCGTAGACGAGCGGATGCAGACGAGTGAACCACGCATCCTTGCAGCGGGCGATTGCATCGGACCGCCATTGTGGGCCGGCGCAGCCATGCACCGCGGCCGCATCGCCGCTGAGACGATTGCCGGCGGTCACGCGGCATGGGACCCCGCCGCTGTGGCGCAGCTCTCCTACACCGACCCAGAAATCTGCTGGACGGGGACGGCACAGGGCGAGCACGTGCAGTCACTGGTCGTCCCATGGACCTTCAGCGGACTCGCCACCGTCATGGACCGCGCCGAGGGTCGCACCATGATCTGCTGGGATACCCAGTCCGGCGTACTCGCCGGTATCGGGGCAACCGGCGAAGGCGCCTGCGGTCTGGCAGATGGATTCACTACGACGCTCGAGATGGGAACAACACTTCAGGACTTGGCGGACATGGTTCCCGCCCACCCGACCCGGAGTGAACTGCTCGGAGACGCGGCGCGGCAAGCACTGGCAACCTCATGAATACACCTCCCATGTCCATTCTCGGCTTCCTTGGTTGGCTGCTGCTCTTCGAGGCTGTGATTGTCGTCATCATCATGCTGGTTGTGATTCATGCCCCATCTATACAAGTCCCGGTCATCACCGTCCTCTCGATCATCGGTTTGCTGGTGATCTGCCGTGCCGCGTTCAAACTGCTCTGGAACCGCATGCTCATGGACTATCCGCCACAGGAAGTACCCACGCACGCCAAGTCGAAGAGCTTTCAGTCCTTCAGTTTCGGCTTTGTCAACATGGGCCTCAGTATCAACGCGGCCACAGACGACACCTATCTGCATATCGAACCGATACTGCCATGGCGTCTGCTCGGCGCGGCGTCGGCCAGCATTCCATTTGATGCCATGACACCGCTCACGAAACACAGAATTGTGCGAGTCGGAAAGTGGACGATGTACGGACCCAAGTGGTGCCTTGAGCGAGCGGGCGGATCATGAGTCGTTGAAGGCGTCCTTCGTCACGTAGCCGACATCAGGAACCCGCTGGGACAACCTGGCGTCGTCCGCCATGGTCAGTGGTGTGACGCGGCGTTCCGATTCGCTGTGCCGTGTGGCAAGATGCTGGTAGATCCGCGTCCCCTGCGTCTTCCATTCGACTTCCCGGTCACCAAGTTCTCTGATCTGCCTTGCCGGTGTACCGGCCCAGAGGGTTCGGCCGGGAAGCGTGGTCCCCTCCCGCACAAAGGAGGTCGCTCCCACAATGCAGTCCGGGCCGACCACGACATCGTCCATGAGCACCGCATTCATACCGATCAAGGCATTTCGACCGACCGTGCAGCCATGCACCACCGCGCCGTGTCCGACGTGCCCATTCTCCTCGATCACAACATCCTTCCCCGGATACGAATGCACGACACAGGTGTCCTGCACATTGCTCCCTCGCATCATCTCGATTCTTGAAATATCCCCGCGGAGCACCGCCCCTGGCCCGACGAAGCACCCGTCACCGATGAACACATCGCCGATCAGCACCGCGGTCTCGTGGACAAAGGCCGACGGATGCACGACCGGTGTGATGTCCTCGAAAGCGTAGCAAGGCATCAGCCGACGGGCTCCTCAACAGGGGCTGGTACGGGGATGCGGCTTGCGACGAAACGAAAGCGATCAGCCACAAAGGCGGCATCGCACAACGATGCATTCCCAGCCGGGTTGATGCCAGATCCGTGATAGTCACTGAACGCAGCGGATTGGTTGACGAAGATTTGGCCGGCGAGATTGCATGATGTAGAAACACCGGCGTTGGTAAGCGAGTCGGTTGCCCGATCAAGCACATGGTCATCGATGCTCCATACCGCCGCGGTCAACCCTCCTCTCGATCGCGCCGTTTCCGTTGCCAGTCGGATTGATTCATCTGTATCGGCCGTCCGAACGATGCAGACCACCGGACCGAAGATCTCACGCTGATAGATATCCGCATCACTCGCATCAACTTGCAGCATCAGCGGCGTGGCGGTTCTGGCTTCTGGAAATCGCTCGTTCTCAAAAGATTCGGATGGACGCACAATGGTGCCGCCTCGCCCGGCTGCTTCCGACAGTCGAGTCAGTGTCGCCTCTGACTGCACGGCGCCGAGTACTTCGGCGGCGCGAGCGGAATCGGATACGAACCAGTCCACCGTCTTGGTCAGCGCCGCAACGGCATCATCAAAGGACATCTTCCCATCCGGCGTGTCGATGCCACCTTCGGGAATGTAGATGTTCTGAGGCGTCGTACACATTTGGCCCGAGTACAGGCACAAGGAGAAGGCGATATTCCCCATCGTGCCGCGAACATCGTCGGTGCCATCGAGAATGATCGAGTTCACCCCGGCCTTCTCGGTGTAGACCCGAGCTTGTGTGGCGTTTGACTCGATCCAATCACCGAAACTATTTCCGCCCGTAAAGTCGACAACACCGACTTCGGGGCGAACAACGAGATCCTGAGCGATGGGCGAATCGGTGGTATCACACGCGAGCGTCA
>CAYYGU010000148.1:0-3513 GCA_964471525.1 uncultured Isosphaeraceae bacterium | reverse complement strand
TCAAAGATGATCGAATCGCCCATTCCAAGCCGCTGTAACTCGCCAGCCCCGCCGAATCCGGGAAGAATGGCGTAGTCCAGTTCGGGCTGGTTGTAGGTGTTCTTCTGTTGCCACTTCGACTCGCGCTCAAGCGTGTCGTACACATACCCGTATTGGCGAACATCGAACCGCAGATCCGAGAAGTACGTGAACTCAGCTCCGCCGCCCCATTTTTCACCGAATACGGCGATGGTGGCGAGCGGGCTGGTCTGAATGAGCCGGAAGAGCCCGACGGCATTCTTGCTCGACGCCGCCGCTTCGGTTTCGGTCAGCGGGGCGTATCCACGGTCCCGCTCGAACCAGCCACGGTTGAACTCGCGCGCATCGGCTCCAAGCATTCGCATGCCGGTTCCCGCGGCGGTGAAGACGACCGCGCCGCACTTGCCCTCACGATGAAGGTCTAACGCTCGCCTGTAGGCGTGACCAAGTTGATCGACCGCCGCGCGATTGAAGACATTGCCTCGCATCGGCGAGTTGAAGATGATGCTTGCGACACGGTCCTTCGGGTTGGGGTCCACGAACTTCATGTCCGGATAGCAGGCCACGTAGGTGCCGCTCTTGAGATCGAGTTCGGCAACCGGCGTGCAATAGGCCGTTCCGTAGCCGAGTAGTCGATCGATCCCCCGCTTCTTCATTTCGTGCAGCAGGCATGGTTTGCCCGTGCGTGGCCCGCTCTTTCCGTCGGTGTCGAGCATCTCGGCGGCATATGGATCGTCTGCATTCTCGTCTGCAGCCCGGCGGACCAGTTGCAGCAACCCATCGATGGTGAATTCCGCGATGAGCGCATCGATCATCTCGATGATGCCGACCTTGAAGCGCAGGCCAGCCCGCGTGCAGATGTTGATTTGCCCAGGCGTGGCGTAGCCATCCTGCACGAGATCGAGCATGTAGAGCGCGATGGGAAGCACGTAACGCCGGAAGCACCGCCCACCGAGATCGTCGGCGTTGGCGACATGGACGAGCGCGTCGGCGCTCTTGATCTTCCCGGCGCGTCGATCTCGTTCGGCGGCCTCATACCACGACCAGTATTCGTCGCGGGAGATTCCGCAGATATCAACATAGTCGCCGCTCTTGGGGTCGAAGACCTGCGCGGGCCTTGATCGCTTGCCCTCACTCCATGTGAAGAAGCCGCTGCCCTCCTTGGAATTCACGCCACCGCAGCCACGCGACTCTAGTTCAGAAATCCAATCTGGAATCGCTTTGCCGTCCCGGCTGTAGAGGCTCCGCAAACGATCGTGTTTCGGAAGTGCCGCGCCGAGATGCCTTGACGACTCGGTGTATGGCATGTGACCGGTCTGATCGAGCACGGTGAAGGGGTTGGCCGTGAAGAGGTCCCAAACGCCGCCTCGAATCACGATGTCGTCACCACTCTGCACGTCCCACGACACGATGGCACCCATGCCTTGGAAGATGGGATCGGTGATGTAGCCGTGGTGATCACGCGGCATCGCGATGACGGTCTTCTCAAGAATCTGATCGGCGAAGACGACGCCAAAGTCGAAGGTCTCGCGAGAAGCGTACTTGCCCTTCATCACATCGATGAGTCGGTTCGCTTCAAATGGGAAGTAGCCGTGTACGGTCAGCAACTTGCTTCGGAACACCTCGGAAGTGAACAGAACCGCAAGTTCCTCGGTCGTATGCGAGGATGTGTTCGAGAAGATGGCGTCGATCGCATCAGGTGCGATCGTCTCCTCGATGATCGAGAAGATCCTCGACTTGACCTCGACCGATTCAGTCGCGACCTCCCAGATGATGTTGCATCCGGCGAGTTGGGCGTAGTCGGTCGTGTAGACCGTCCTCGCCTCCATCGACTGCGCATCTTCGGGTCGCATGCGAAAGCCCTGGACGTCGCCCTTCCAACGTCCGGAGATGATGGTCTTGGCTCGATCGAGCGAGGCATCGCTGATATCGAGCACCACGACCTCTGCTTCGGTCTTGATCAGCAAATCGATGATGATGCCTTGCCCCATGGTGCCAGCACCGATCACTGCCACACGTTTGATGGCATTGGCCCGCTTGACTGCAGGATCAATTGTCTTGTCGCCGTAACTGAATGCTTGTTTCATGACTTAGTTCCGTTTGGTGTCTTTGATGATGACTGCGAGGCCTTGGCCGCCGCCGATGCAGGCCGAAGCACAACCGAGCGTCTCACCCCGCCGCTCCATTTCATACATGAGATCCACGAGCAGCCGCCCCCCCGTCGCGGCCAGTGGGTGGCCGATGGCGACCGCGCCGCCGTTGACGTTGAGTTTCTCGCTTTCGAGTTTGAGTTCCTTCTGCACACCGACAGCCTGCGCGGCAAAGGCCTCGTTGATTTCCCACAGACCGATGTCGTCCATTGAGAGCCCCGCCCGTTCCAGTGCTCGCTGAATGGCTGGCACCGGACCTCGACCCATGACGCGCGGCTCCACACCGGCGATGCCGTAGCCCACGATCTCGAAGCGCGTCGGAAGTCCAAGTTCCTCGGCACGCGTCCGATCGGCCACGACGAGCGAGGCGGCACCGTCGCTGATTTCGCTGGCATTCCCGGGCGAGACAAGACCGTTGGGCGTAAAGCCTGGAAGCCTCGACAACTCATCGATGGTTGTGTCACGGACACACTCGTCGTGAGCGAGATAAACCGGGTCGCCTTCCAGATTCTCCGCCTCAAAGGCGAACATGCCGCGAATGGCATCGCCGCCATTGAGGTGGCTCTGCCGATTGGCTTCTCGAGCCCGGCGGTGTGACTCTTCGGCGAAGGCATCGCACGCATCGCGTGTGACACCGACGCTGTGCCCGTACTCGTCGGCCGTCACCATCATGCTGGTATTGAAGAGGTCGTGGTTGAGCCCGGCGAGAATGGTGTCTTCGAGTTTTCCGTTGCCGCTGAACTCCCAAAAGTCGGCACCCGAGAGCCGCGGCGCCCTGCTGAGCCGCGGGGCGCGGGACATGGTCTCGGCACCGAAGCACAGCGCGATCTTGGTGTCGTCCATGGACGATGGCATCGCGATCTGCTGCATGGCGCTCACGACAGTCTGAAAGCCGGATCCACAGATCCGTTGTACGAGCAGCGACGGCGTGTCGATCGGCAGTCCACACCGAAGCGCGACGTTGCGAGGAAAGTAGATGTCCTGCCCACCGGGAGCTGTGAACTGATACACGTTTCCACCAAAGGTCGCATCGATGCAATCGCGATCGACACCGGCCCGCCGGATGGATTCGTTCGCCGCGGCGACCGCAAGGTCTTCCGGCGAGAACTTGGACAGCGTGCCGCACTTCACGCCTACGGGCGTTCTGGCAGCACCAGATATCACAAATGCCGTGGAATTGTTGTCGCTCATCCCGCCAGTTCTCCTGCCAATGGTTGTTCCTGAATCTCAATGACCAAGTCCGATGGACTTGCCTTGAACAGTTCTTCAATCTCATGCTTGAACGAGTCGAAGACTCGCTGCCGGACGATCTTGGTGGACGGGGTGAGTTCTCCCCGCTCAAGCG
>CAYYGU010000147.1:0-3521 GCA_964471525.1 uncultured Isosphaeraceae bacterium | reverse complement strand
CCATATTGAGCGAATTTGATGGGTGGCCAATATTGCCGTTGCCCCACGCTGGCCCTTCCGTTGCCGCGCCCAATGCTGGACACCCATCGATTTGGGCCACGAAACACCCCATATTGAGCGAATTTGATGGGTGGCCGGTATTGCCCTGATGGGTGGCCGGTATTGCCCCACGCTGATCCTTCTGTTGCCGCGGCGATGAGCATGGGCGGCGAAAACGCGATTCCACGAAGAATCACCAGACTACTCAGGGCACGTGCCCGGCCTTCGAAGATCAGGAGGGACCGCCAGGATGGGAGTGCGAACCGTGGTGTGGCATCGGCTGGACGGCCGCGGCTGGCGGAGGCGCGTCCTGATTCAGTTCAGCTTCGCATGTCGCGGGTGGCAGCGGGACGCACACAATCCGCCCCACCGCCCGTAATGAAAGCGGCCGCTAGGCGGTGTGTGTCGATGCCTCGCAGCGCAGGTGCATTGAGATCGATGGAGGTGAAGTCGGCGGAGTGGCCTGGGCGAATTACGCCGGACATGAGGCCCAGCGACGCGGCCCCGGCGTGGGTCGCCATGTCGATGAGTGGCCGATCCATTCGTCCGTCTGCATCCACGCAGACGCCGCGGCGACCATCGCGGAGACGCTGTCCGTATTCGCACCATCGCATCTCCTCAACCATCGAAATCCTCGCATTCGAATCTGTGCCGAGGCAGATCGATGCGCCGCTCGCCCGCATCCCGGTCACGTCTGCAATGCCGTCGCCGAGGTTGGCCTCGGTCAGTGGACAGAGGCACACATGCGCGCCGGTCGCCGCGTACGCCGACATCTCCTGAGGATCGGTGTGCGTGCAGTGAACCGCGGTCATGTCCGGACCGGGTTCGAGATGATCGAGTACCAATCGCATAGGCGTACATCCGTGCGCCGCGCGGCAATCCTCGATTTCCGCCAGCTGCTCTTCGAGATGCAGGTGTACAACCAACCCACGGCGGCGTGCTTCCCTGCGAATCTCCGCCGCGTGCTGGATGGGTACAGCCCGCAGCGAGTGAATCACAACGCCCATCGATTGCTTTGGCCCGCGGCAGGCCGATTCAGCGCGGTCGAAGCCAGCCCACCAGGTATCGAGATCGACGCCATCGAACCGCTGCTGGGCGGATGCCAGTGGTTTGCCGAATCCTCCCGTGAGATAACAGGCATGCAACAGCACGATTCGAAGATCGGCTTCGCTCGCAGCGGCGAGCACCGCTTCGTCAAGGGCGAAGTCCACGCCGGCGTCGCTGTGGTGGATGTAATGAAACTCACCCACAGTCGTGATTCCGGAGGACCGCATCTCTTGAAATGCTTGCAGGCTGTAGTGGTGTGCCAATTCTGGTGTCAGCGTTTCCACGAGACCATACATGGCCTCCCGCCACGACCAGAAGTCATCGGCAGGGTTGGCAAGGACCTCACCGCAGCCGCGAAGACCTCGCTGAAAGGCGTGGCTGTGGGCATTGACGAAGCCCGGCAGCATCGCCACCTGCGGTTCGAGCGGGGGAAGATCTGTTCGGCGAACATCGACGATCAGATTGCCGTCCACTTCGATCTCGACCCCCGACCGGAAGTCGCCATCGATCCACGCCACGTGCGGCCGCATCACCTCAGTCATGTACGCCTCCACACCGCGCTTCGATGAGCCGCTTCAGATGCTGCCGCGCCATCTTCATTTCCGCGACCGGTATGTATTCATCCGGGCGATGCGCGACGGCGATGTCGCCGGGACCGAAGAGAACGCAGTCCAACCCGAGTCGCCCAAGATGCCCGCCATCGCTGCAGTAGGACACCCCGATGTCCTGCTCCTGCCCGACCAAGGCGCGGCAGGCCACTTCGATCTCGCTGCCACGAGGCGTGCACATCGGAGGGTTGTTGTTGTAGACATCAAGTGACCAATCCAGCGGCCAATCGGCGAGCGCTGCATCGACTGCGGCGCGGACTTCGTCAAGCAGCGCAGCCGCATCCTGATCGGGAAGGACCCGAAGCCCGCAATCAACGGCGGCCTCGTCCGGAATGACATTCCAGGCACTGCCCGCACGCACGCGAACCGGCGCGAGCACGGGACTTGGCACGCGGGTAAAGGCGGCAGACTCCTCACTTCGCATGTTCGCAAGTCGAAGCCGCTCCTGGTTGATCACTCCAAGCACGCGATCGAGACCCTCGATCGCATTGACGCCGCTCAGTGGCGTGCCGGTATGTCCGGTCGCGCCTTTGACGGAGATCGTGAACTTCAGATGCCCCTTGTGCAGACGCACGACACGCAGCGAGGTCGGTTCGCCCACGACACAGGCCTGCGGCAGTGGCGGCAGCGTGGCGTTGTTCTCGGCCAAGACACCAGCCCCAATGGAGCCGAGTTCTTCGTCGCTGGTCAGAATGAGTGCGAGCGGCCGCGCCAGATCAGTCGCCTCCCGAAGGAGATTCGTCGCCATCGCCACGAAGCCGGTCATGTCACAACTTCCCCGGCCGTACCAGCGATCATCCCGCGTTGTCAGCGTGAGGGGATCGCTCCGCCACCCCTGGCCGGCAGGGACGGTGTCGATGTGGCCCGACAGGCTCAGCCCGCCCGGTTCGCCAGCAGGACCGGATATCGCAATGAGGTTGTCGCGGCCTTCGCCAGCCCCGGGCAGGCGATGAACTTGGCTGCCGGCGGCTTCAAGCAAGTCACCGACCACATCGAGGGCAGGATTGCACGGCCCGCCACTTGTGGTATCAATCGCCATGAGGCGAGCGAGCAATTCATAATCGCGGGCGGTGCCATCACGCATCCAAGCAGGATACCGGGGCGGTAGGATGCCCTCTCGAAAGGTGGACGCGGACCAATGGCAACACGACGGACTGGAATCACACCCGACCATCTCGAAAAGATCATCGTGCCGAGTCAGCCCCATGTGTCGCCCGACGGCACGACCATCCTTTTTTGCCGCAAGCAGGCTGGCCCCAAGAACACGATGCCAACCAATCTGTGGACGGTCTCCACCTCCGGCGGGGAACCGAGAATGATGACCAGCGGCGAGAAGGATGGGCATGGCCGCTGGTCCCCGGACGGACAAACGATTGCATTCATCTCGGGGCGAGAGTCGGGACGACCTCAAATCCGGTTGATTCCCGCCGGAGGCGGCGAATCCCGCAATCTCACCGACTTGCCCGAAGGGTCTCTCGGTGGATTCAAGTGGTCGCCCGATGGGAAGTCCATCGCGTTCAGTTGGCGTGTCGCCGACGCTGAGTTGACCGAGCACGCCAAGAAGGAACGCGAAGCGACGGGCGGCAGCACGCCCCCTCGCATCATCACCGGCGGCTGGTATCGACTCGATGGCGACGGGTATTTCTTGCAGCGACGCTTTGTCTTGATGATCGTCGATGTCGCCACCGGCAAGACGCGAACGATCTGGAACAAGGACGGAATCGGTTTCTTCTCCTACGACTGGTCGCCCGACGCTCGCACCATCGCCGTCGCCACCGTGTGCGGTCGACGCGCCGAGTACAACTGGGAGAAGACGCAGATACGGCT